>NZ_JBEYWO010000050.1:0-41612 GCF_040644455.1 Streptomyces sp. NPDC046977 | reverse complement strand
CACCGCCAGCGCCCTGGCGGTCGGTCTGCTCGAATCACCTGACCAGCAACCAGCACCGCAGTGCCGCCGCCCCCGCGACGGCCGCGGCGCCGAGCAGCAGGCCGCTCGCCCGCAGGGCCGCCCCGGTGCCGGTCGCGGTGGCGGACAGGGCGCCGGCGAGCAGCAGTCCGCACAGACCGAGGGCGGTGCCGGACACGGCGGCCGTCAGGCGCGGCCCGGGCCGCCGCAGGCTCGGGATGGCCACCGTGTCGAGCGCGGCCGTCGCGAGCAGCGCGGTCGCCGTCGCGTACGCCGACCCGCTCGCCCACGCCCAGAGGCACAGGGGGAGTTGGGCCAGGACGAGTGCGAGGGGCAGGGGCAGTGCCAGGCGCGGCAGCAGCCGGGCGTAGCCGGTCCAGGCGGCGCTCACCACGGCCAGGGCGACGGCGGCGTAGCGCAGGCCGTCCGGTCCGGGGAAGGCCACCCGCCGCAGGGCGTAGGCGTCGAGGAGCAGCAGGACGAGGGCGAGGCAGGCCACGACCTCCGCCGTCGCCGTCAGCGAGCGGCGCAGCAGCAGGAAGGGGACGGCCGCGGCGGCCAGGGTGAGGGCGCCCAGGACCGCGGAGCGGCCGGCGATGCCGAGGTGGCCCCAGCTGAGGACGGTGAACGCGATCGCGGCGACCGCGAGCAGCAGTCCGCCGAGGGCGAGCAACAGGTGCTGCACCGTGCGCGGTGCGGCGTCGGGCGCGGCAACGGGCCTGCCCCATGCGGGAGTCGGAGCCGCCGGGACAGCGGGCCGCAGGTGCGCGAGCAACTGTGCGCGCCGCATGAGCAGCCGGCCGCGTTCGGCGTCCAGGCGCAGGATCGCGCGGTCGGTGTCGCGCAGTTCGTCGGCGGCCGGTCCCACCAGCGTCGTCCCGCACCGGGGGCAGGCGGGCGCCGGCGCCATGGGCGGTACGGGTGCGGGCAGGTACCAGCCGCAGCCGGGGCAGCGGTCGGTGTGCGGGCGCGTCGGGTCCATGTCCCGGAGTGTGGCGGCGGGCCGCGGCGCCCCGCCATGCGCGCGGCTACTCAGATGCGGTCTGAGTACGCACACTGGCTCCATGGACTGGAGCCGCTACCGCTTCCGCGCCCTGTGGGAGTTGCCCGCGCCGCCCGAGACCGTCTACGGCCTGCTGGAGCGGCCCGACCAGTACCCGTCCTGGTGGCCGCAGATCCGCGAGGTGCGGCAGACCGGCGAGACGGTGGGCGTGCTGCGCTTCCGCTCCGTCCTGCCGTACGACCTGCTGGTGACCGCGCGGCAGGCCCGGCGGGACCCGGCGGCCCGGGTGCTGGAGGCGGCGATGAGCGGCGACCTGGAGGGCTGGGTGCGCTGGACGGTCGGCGCGGACCGGACGGGCGGCGGGACGCGGCTGCTGTTCGAGGAGGACGTGGTCGTCAACAAGCCGCTGATGCGGCGGCTCGCCGTGCTGTGCCGCCCGTTGTTCCGGGCCAACCACGCGCTGATGATGCGGAGCGGCAGGCGCGGTCTGGCGGCCCGGCTGGCCGCCGACGCGGGGGTCGGCGGCCAAGTGGTTTGAACGCAGTGCCCCGGGCCCTGTATGGTTCAGGACGTTCCCGGGCGATTAGCTCAGCGGGAGAGCACTTCGTTCACACCGAAGGGGTCACTGGTTCGATCCCAGTATCGCCCACGCACCACGGAAGGCCGGTCCTGAGGGACCGGCCTTCCGCCGTTCTACGCCGCGGGTTCCTCCGGCGCCGGTGCTGGGACCGGGGCCGAGGGGCGCAGCGGCCAGGCCGGGTCGACCCGCTCGTCGGTGCCGCTGCGGTTGAACCACGCCTGGAGCCCGCGTGCCTGGCCGGCGTGCCACAGGGCCTGACGGGCGTGCAGCTCGGCCGCCGGCATGCCGCCTATGCGGTCGGCGAAGCGCCGGCCGAGTTCGCGGACGAGGGCCAGTGCGGCGAGCGCGTCCGCGGAGGCGTCGTGCGCGTCGGTCAGGGCCACCCCGTAGTGCGCGCACAGGTCGGTGAGCGTGCGGCGGCCCTTGCGGTAACGGTCGAGGTACTTGTCCAGCACCCGGGGATCGAGCACCCGCAGCGGCCCCCGCACCAGGTAGCCGTCCAGGGCCGTGCCGCGGTGCCGCCGCAACTCGCGGTCCAGCAGAGTGAGATCGAAGGGCGCGTTCATCACCACCAGGGGCACGCCCAGGGCGGCCTGGTCGGCGAGCGCCCGGGCCATCTCCTCCATGACGGGCCCCGGCCGGCGGCCGTTGGCCTGCAAGTAGGCGTCGTCCAGCCCGTGCACCGCGCGGGCGCCGTCCGGCACCGGGACGCCGGGATCGATCAGCCAGCCGGTCGTGCGCGGCGGCGCGTGCGGTGTGTCCTGCACCACCAGCGCGGCGGAGACCACACGGTCCCGCTCCACGTCCACGCCGGTGGTCTCGGTGTCGAAGGCGGCCAATGGGCCGTCGTACCAGTGCGGCATGGCGCACCCCCCGTACAAAGGTGACGAATTGACGGATCGCTCATTCATTGATTACCCGTGACCGGATGTCACCGAACCCGGCTCGTTTGCGACTTGACGCGCAGGGGGATGGAAAGGGTACGGGGAATCACCAGGAGTCCCGCGGCCCGGAGAGGCACGGAGAGCGATGGCGCTCGAGCAGCCCATACCGGGCGGGCTGCTGCCGGAGCGGGTCGCGCCGCTGCGGGGCGGGCTCGCCACCACCAGTTGCATGGAAACCCTGCAGGTGGGATACCTGCACGCGGTCGCCGCGGCCGCGGGATGTTCGCTCGCCCAGCCCTTTCCGGACAACGGGATCGACTGGCACATAAGTCACAGCTCACGTGGCCACGGCATCGACGACGAGGTCACGATCAAGGTGCAGCTCAAGTGCACCTACCAGGTGGCACCGCGCCCGCCCGGGCCCACCTTCGCCTTCACGCTCGAGAACGAGCACCTGGTGAAGCTGGCCCGGTCCCCGGTCTCGGTGCACAAGATCCTGGTGGTGATGCTCGTGCCGCGCACCCAGGAGGAATGGCTGCGGGCCAGCCACGACCGGCTGGAACTGCGACACTGCTGTTACTGGACGAACCTCGCCGGGCACGCCGTGACCGGCAAGCGCAAGACCACCGTGCGGATACCCACCGCGCGGATCTTCGACGACCGCGCCCTGTGCGAGATCATGACCCGGGTCGGGGCGGGAGGGAGGCCCTGATGAGCCGGCCGGCCGACGACGTACTCGTGCCGCCCGACCCCGAGCGGGTCGACCCCGGTGTGCTCACCGCGCTGCTGGCCCGCCACGGCTGGCAGTTGCGCGGGGGGACACCCGGCCGCTACACGCGCTGGACGCCGCCCGGCGACGCCGGGACCTCCGCCCGTATGAGCCTCCTGGTGCCCGACCGGAGGGGCGAGGCACGCTACGCGGACCACGAGGAACTGCTCGGGGAGGCGCTGGACGCCCTCGCCCGCTGCGGTGTGCCCTCGGCGCGCGAGGTGCTGACCGCGCTCGCCGTGCCGGGCGACGAGGTCCGCTGGCAGCGTGCGGTGCCGCTGATCGACGGTGCCGCCGTGACATGGACGACCGCCGAACAGCTGCGCTCCGCGGCACGGATCATGCTGATGGCCGCGGCCCGCGCCGAGCGGGACCGCTTCGGCTACTTCGGCCAGCGGCACACCGGCCACGCCACCGCCTTCCTGGAGCAGGTGCTGGTCGGCCCCGCCCCGGCGGGGCACCAGCTGACCGCCTACTGCCCGGTCCCGGAGGGGCGGTCGGTCACCGCCACGCTGCTGCGCGCGCTGCAGGCCGCCCGGGACGCGGTGGACTACCAGCGCACGACCGGCGGCATGGAGGCCTTCGACGCCGCCGTCGGCCTGGGCGTCTGCCATGAGCTCGCCGACTCCCTGATCCGCCTGATACGCGGGACCGAGGGCGTGGCCGTCACGCTCTCCTGGGCCCCGGGGGCCGGGCCACCCGCCGGATTCGCGGCCGTGCCCGAACCGGTCGAGTTCTCCCCTGGCGACCTCCCGGCCCTGGAGGCCGCCAGCGAGCGTTATGTGCGCGAGGAACCCTCGGTGGACGTGCGCGTCACCGGGACGGTCACCCGGCTGCGCCGCCCGCGCCCTTCCGGCAGCGGCACCGTGCGGCTGCGGGTCCTGGCGGGGGCGGACGTCCGGCACATCCGCGTGCGCCTGGCGGAGGACGCCTACCGGATCGCCGCCCAGGCGCATCTGGTGGGGCTGCCCGTCCGGCTGTCGGGCCGGCTGGAGACCCGTACCGGCTTCCGGCACCTGACGCATCCGACCGCCCTCACCCCGGTCCACGTCGACGAGGCCGACCGCGACCGGCTGCTGAAGGCGCTGCACGGCGGGGTCGACACCTTCGAGGACTCCTTCGGCGGGTGACGCGCGTCCCGGCAGCGATCACTTCGCGGCGGACCCGCGGGGCTCGGTAGGATTCAGCGGTGCAGCTTCCGCTGCCGGGCCCCAGTGGGACATACGTCAGGAGAGACCGGTGTCAGACGTCCGTGTGACCATCAAACGCGATTCCGATGAGCGGGAAGAGCGCGTGGTGACCACGGGCACGACGGCCGCCGGCCTCTTCGAGGGCGATCGCACCGTTGTCGCCGCGCGCGTCGCGGGGCAGCTGAAGGACCTCGCGTACGAGATCGCCGACGGCGACGAGGTCGAGCCCGTGGGGATCGGCAGCGAGGACGGCCTCAACATCCTGCGCCACTCCACCGCGCACGTGATGGCGCAGGCCGTGCAGGAGCTCTTCCCGGAGGCGAAGCTCGGGATCGGCCCGCCCATCAAGGACGGCTTCTACTACGACTTCGACGTCGAGACGCCCTTCCACCCCGACGACCTCAAGCGCATCGAGAAGAAGATGCAGGAGATCGTCAAGCGCGGTCAGCGCTTCTCCCGCCGTGCCGTCAGCGACGACGCCGCCCGCGAGGAGCTGGCGGCCGAGCCGTACAAGCTGGAGCTGATCGGCCTCAAGGGCTCCGCCGCCGACGCGGCCGAGGGCGCCTCCGCCGAGGTCGGCGCCGGCGAGCTGACCATCTACGACAACCTGGACCCCAAGACCGGCGAGCTGTGCTGGAAGGACCTCTGCCGCGGTCCCCACCTGCCCACCACGCGGATCATCCCGGCGTTCAAGCTGATGCGCTCCGCCGCCGCCTACTGGCGCGGCAGCGAGAAGAACAAGCAGCTCCAGCGCATCTACGGCACCGCCTGGCCGTCCAGGGACGAGCTGAAGGAGTACCTGGACTTCCTCGTCGAGGCCGAGAAGCGCGACCACCGCAAGCTCGGCGCGGAGCTCGACCTGTTCTCCGTCCCGGAGCAGATCGGTTCGGGCCTCGCGGTCTTCCACCCCCGGGGCGGCATCATCCGCCGGGTCATGGAGGACTACTCGCGCCGGCGGCACGAGGAGGAGGGGTACGAGTTCGTCTACACCCCGCACGCCACCAAGGGGAAGCTGTTCGAGACCTCGGGCCACCTGGACTGGTACGCCGACGGCATGTACCCGCCCATGCAGCTGGACGAGGGCGTCGACTACTACCTCAAGCCGATGAACTGCCCGATGCACAACCTGATTTTCGACGCCCGCGGCCGGTCCTACCGTGAACTGCCGCTGCGGCTCTTCGAGTTCGGCACCGTGTACCGGTACGAGAAGTCGGGCGTCGTGCACGGCCTCACCCGCGCCCGCGGCTTCACGCAGGACGACGCGCACATCTACTGCACCCGCGAGCAGATGGCCGACGAGCTCGACAAGACGCTCACCTTCGTCCTCAACCTGCTGCGCGACTACGGCCTGACCGACTTCTACCTGGAGCTGTCCACCAAGGACCCGGTGAAGTACGTCGGTTCGGACGAGACCTGGGAGGAGGCCACCGAGGTCCTGCGCCAGGTGGCCGAGAAGCAGGGCCTCCCGCTCGTCCCGGACCCGGGCGGCGCCGCCTTCTACGGCCCGAAGATCTCCGTCCAGGCCAAGGACGCCATCGGCCGCACCTGGCAGATGTCGACTGTGCAGCTGGACTTCAACCTGCCCGAGCGCTTCGACCTCCAGTACACGGCCGCCGACGGCACCAAGCAGCGGCCGGTCATGATCCACCGCGCGCTCTTCGGTTCCATCGAGCGCTTCTTCGCGGTGCTGCTGGAGCACTACGCGGGCGCCTTCCCGGCCTGGCTGGCCCCCGTGCAGGCGGTTGGCATCCCGATCGGCGACGCCCACGTGTCGTACCTGGAGGACTTCGCCGCCGCGGCGAAGAAGAAGGGCCTGCGGGTCGAGGTGGACGGCTCCGCGGACCGCATGCAGAAGAAGATCCGCAACGCGCAGAAGAACAAGGTGCCCTTCATGGTCATCGTGGGCGACGAGGACATGGCGGCCGGCACGGTCTCCTTCCGCTACCGCGACGGCTCGCAGAAGAACGGCATCCCGCGCGACGAGGCCCTCGCCGAGATCGCCCAGGCCGTCGAGGACCGCGTCCAGGTCTGACGGCCGCCCGCCCGCAGGGTGTGACCGGGCCCCCGGAGGACTATCCGTCCCCCGGGGGCCTTCGTCCGTCCCGGCGCTCCTCGGGACGGCGGAAGCTCTGGGTCAGCCAGGACGCGAAGGAGGCGACGACCGCCCCGATCAGGACGACGCCCAGGAACATCACACCCGCGCCGATCAGCCGCCCCTTGGCGGTGACGGGCACGACGTCGCCGTAGCCGGTCGTGGTCACCGCCGAGCAGGCCCACCACACCGCGTCGCCGTAGGTGCGGATGGAGGCACCGGGCGCCTGCCGCTCGATCGCGTACACCTGGAGGCTGGCCGCGAAGCCCAGCAGCAGGGTGGTGAGCCCGGCGTAGGACATCACGCGGGCCTCCAGGGTGAGCCGGGGGCGCTCCCGGCGGCTCTGCACCGTCGAGTAGTTCTGCAGGATGCGCAAGGGGCGCAGCAGGGGCATGATCACGACCACCAGGTCCAGCCAGCGGCGCCGCACATAGGACCAGCGGTGGGGGGCCACCGCCACTCGCAGCAGATAGTCGGCGACGAAGAAGGCCCAGGTCACACAGGTGAGCAGCAGCAGGGCGCGCATGTCGCGTGGCAGCTCGTGGGCCAGCACGCGCACGGCGTACGTGACGAGGAACACCAGGGACGCGAGGGAGAGCGGCACGCTCCCACGGCGCTCCCACTCCCGCAGCCGCCGCTCGTCTTGCAAGGGCATGGGGCCAGCATCCAGCGCCGCCCGGGGGAGCGCCCCCGGCGACACGCTGAGCGGGGCGGACGCCATATGCTGCAAGGCATGACGAGTGAGCCGGAACTGCAGAACGGAGTGGGGACGCAGGACGCGTTCCAGCGCCTGTGGACGCCGCACCGCATGGCGTACATCCAGGGCGAGAACAAGCCGACCGGCCCCGGGGCCGCGGACGGCTGCCCCTTCTGCGCGATTCCGGAGATGAGCGACGAGGACGGGCTGGTCATCGCCCGTGGCGGCGCCGTGTACGCGGTCCTCAACCTCTACCCGTACAACGGCGGCCACCTGATGGTGGTCCCGTACCGCCACGTCGCCGACTACACCGACCTCGACCTGGCGGAGACCGCGGAGCTGGCGGACTTCACCAAGCGGGCCATGGTCGCCCTGCGGTCGGCCTCGGGCGCCCACGGCTTCAACATCGGCATGAACCAGGGCGCCGTGGCCGGTGCCGGGATCGCCGCGCACCTGCACCAGCACGTGGTGCCGCGCTGGGGCGGCGACACCAACTTCATGCCGGTGGTCGGGCACACCAAGGTGCTGCCGCAGCTCCTCGCGGACACCCGCAAGATGCTCGCGGACGCCTGGCCCCCCGGCTGAACCGGCGACTGGCTGAGCGCTGAACGCTGAACCGCCCGCCGGCGCCCGCCGGGGGCGGCGTCAGTAGACGTCCGCCTCGGACGGGCTGGCGTTCTGCACCGAGGTGCTCAGGAACAGCGAGCGGGCGGTGAACTTCTCCGTGTCCACGCCGTTCTCCCGCATGACCTCGATCGCCGCCGAGTGGACCGCGCGCAGCACCGGGGTCGCCGCACGCAGGGCGTCGTCCGCCATGAAGCGGTGCGTCCAGGGCGCCGAGGCCCAGGTGTGCCGCAGCCCGAAGGGCTCGGGAAGGACGATCTTGCCGCCCAGGTACTCCAGCACCTGGGGGAAACGGGACAGCGGCGCGCGGGCGGCGAGCCGCACCACCTCGTCGCTCTCGACCAGCGGCATGGAGACGGTCCTGGTCTCCCAGAACTTCACCGGGTGGCTGACCTTCTTCTCCTTGGCGTCGGGTGCCGAGGTGAAGAGCGAGTGCACGGGACCGAGGGCGTGACCGGTGACCTCGACGCGCAGGGTGCTGGCCAGGACGGTCACGGTGACGAGCAGGGTTATCACCAACTGCCCGTCCCACAGGACGAACTGGACCCCGAGGTAGTGGCGGTTGCCCTTGCCGAACTGCTGCTCGTTGCAGATCCGCTGTATCTCGAAGTCCCGGACGGTGTAGCCCTCGACGTCCGATCCGGTGGGCCGGCTGACCTTCTTGGCTCCCTCACCGACCGGCGCGACGACCCAGTGGCGTATGACGGGCTTGGGGAAGCCGCCCGTGTGCAGCGGGCCGCGCTCCAGCTCGCGCAGCCGGCCGTGCACCGCCTTGATGACGTCCCAGCTGCGGAACGGGTGGATCTCGGCGAGGCCTTCCCGCGGGGTCAGCTCCTCGGCCATCTGCCAGTCGCCCCAGCGGGTGCCCATCCCGAGTATGCCCTTGGGGCCGGCGTAGAAGACCACGTTGCTCTGCTGCTCGGCGGAGAGCTTCGCCAGGCTCTGGCGGAGCTTCTCGGCCCGGGTCTCGTTGGGGTTGCGGGGCACCGCCTCGGGGATCTTGGCCCCCACACCGCTGCCGGAGACCAGCCCCGCCCAGCGGTCCCGCAGGTCCTTGGCGGTGCGCTCGCAGATCCGCTTGGCCCAGAACCAGCCGAGGACCGGCGCGATCATCATCACGCGCAGGTACTGCGACCAGAAACCGGTCAACGGCGGGTTGACGACGAAGAGGACGGCGAAGAGGCCGACCACCAGCAGCACGACCGAGCCGAGCAGCCCGGCGCGCGAACCCTCGGCCTTCTTGACCGTGCTGCGCAGCTGGAACGCGCCCAGCCAGAGCAGCACGCCGGGCAGGAAGAGCAGCCCGAAGACGACCATGATGCCCGTGAGCCGGTTGTCCCGCTCCTGCCGGATGCGATTGGCGGCCAGGCAGTGCTCGACGACGGTCTGCGGTTCGGCGCCGAAGGACTGCACCAGTTCGTTGCGCGCCGCGCCGAGCATCCGGTTCTGCACCGCGCGGGCGAAGGCCTCGCCCAAGTTGGCCTGGAGCAGGGAGAGTTTGGGCGGGGTGACGACGGTCATGCCGGAGTCCGCGTCGGACAGGGTCTTCAGCGGGCTGTCCCGGTAGGCGGCCGAGGCCAGCGCCTGGGTGGCCGCGGTCTGCCCGTCGGCACCGCTCAACGGGATCTGCGCGCCCGGGCTCAGGAAGTCGTAACTGTTGCTCACTTGCGCCCCCTCCTCGTGCCCGTCCGCGCAGGCGAAAGCCCGTCCGGCCCACTCCCCGGACCGTTCCCCGCTCGCAGCCGCGGCATTCCTCCCGCGCTGCCCACACAGCGTATACGGGGGGTGTGACATGCGTCATGGGCCCGACGGAACTTGATCGTTCCGCCGGGCCCACGACCGGGTGCCGCCCGAGCGCTACTTGGCGCCCACCTCTTGGGCGTGCTGCTCTCTCAGCTTGCCGGCCAGCTGCGGAGGCATCGGTTCGTGCCGGGCGTGAGTGCGCGCGTAGCGACCCATTCCGTGCGAGAGCGAACGCAGATCGACCGCGTAGCGACCGATCTCGATCTCCGGCACTTCGGCCCGCACCAGGGTGCGGCCCTGCCCGACCGGTTCGGTGCCCAGCACCCGGCCCCGGCGGCCGGACAGGTCGCTCATGACCGGGCCGACGTACTCGTCGGGCACCATCACCCGTACCTCGCTGACCGGTTCCAGCAGATGGATCCGGCACTGCGCCGCCGCCTCGCGCAACGCGAGCGCGCCCGCGGTCTGGAAGGCGGCGTCGGAGGAGTCCACCGAGTGCGCCTTGCCGTCGACGAGCGTGATCCGGATGTCCTCCACCGGGAAGCCGAGCGCGACGCCCCGCGCGGCCTGCGCCCGCACCCCCTTCTCCACCGACGGGATGAACTGCCGCGGCACCGCGCCCCCGACGACCTTGTCGACGAACTCGATGCCCGAACCCACCGGCAGCGGCTCGACCTCGATGTCGCAGATCGCGAACTGGCCGTGCCCGCCGGACTGCTTGACGTGCCGTCCGCGCGCCGTGGCCTTCTCGCCGAAGGTCTCGCGGAGCGCCACCTTGTGCGGGACCGAGTCCACCTGGACCCCGTAACGGGTGCGCAGCCGCTCCAGCGCGACGTCGACATGGGCCTCGCCCAGGCACCACAGCACCACCTGGTTGGTGTCCGGGTTCTGCTCCAGCCGCATCGTCGGGTCCTCGGCGACCAGCCGGGACAGGCCCATGGACAGCTTGTCCTCGTCCGCCTTGCTGTGCGCCTGGATGGCCACCGGCAGCAGCGGGTCGGGCATCAGCCACGGCTCCATCAGCAGCGGGTCGTCCTTGGCGGAGAGCGTGTCGCCGGTCTCCGCCCGGGTCAGCTTCGCCACGCACGCCAGGTCGCCCGCGACGCAGTGCGGCACCGGCCGCTGCTGCTTGCCGAAGGGCGAGGACAGCGCGCCGATCCGCTCGTCCACGTCGTGGTCCTCGTGGCCCCGGTCCTCCAGCCCGTGCCCGGAGACATGGACCGTCTCGTCGGGGCGCAGGGTGCCGGAGAAGACCCGCACCAGACTGATCCGCCCCACGTACGGGTCGGAGTACGTCTTGACCACCTCGGCGGCCAGCGGCCCGTCCGGGTCGCAGGTCAGCTGCTCGTGCGGGGTGCCCTGCGGGGTGCTGACCCGCGGGACCTCGCGCTCCAGCGGGGTCGGGAAGCCGCCGGTGATCAGTTCCAGCAGCTCCACGGTGCCGATGCCCCGTTTGCAGCCCTCCGCCGCGGGGGCGGCGGCGAGCACGGGGTGGAACGAGCCGCGGGCGACGGCCCGTTCGAGATCCTGGACCAGGGTCTTCATGTCCAGTTCCTCGCCGCCGAGGTAGCGGTCCATGAGGGTCTCGTCCTCGCTCTCGGCGATGATCCCCTCGATGAGCCGGCCGCGTGCCTCGTCGATCACCGGGACGTCGTCGGGCGCGGGGGTGCCCTCCTCGCGCTCGCCCGAGCAGTAGTCGTAGATCCGCTGCGACAGCAGCCCGATCAGCCCCGTCACGGGCCGGTGCCCGTCGCTGCCGGGACTCTCCTCGCCGTGCAGCGGCAGGTACAGCGGCAGCACCGACTCGGGGGAGTCGCCGCCGAAGACCGCGCGGCAGGTCTCGGTCATCTCCTCGAAGGAGGCGCGAGCCGCCTCCAGGTGCGTGATGACCACCGCGCGCGGCATGCCGACCGCCGCGCACTCGTCCCAGACCATGCGGGTCGCGCCGTCCACGCCGTCGGCGGCCGAGACGACGAACAGGGCCGCGTCCGCAGCGCGCAGACCGGCCCTGAGCTCACCCACGAAGTCGGCATAGCCGGGGGTGTCGAGCAGATTGATCTTGATTCCGTCCCATTCGACCGGGACGAGCGACAACTGCACCGAGCGCTGCTGGCGGTGCTCGATCTCGTCGTGGTCGGAGACCGTGCCGCCGTCGGCGACGTGCCCGGCGCGGTTCACCGCCCCTGTGGCCAGGGCCAGCGCCTCGACCAGTGTCGTCTTCCCGGAGCCACTGTGGCCGACCAGCACCACGTTGCGTACATCGGCGGGCCGGTCGGCCGTCGATGCCCTTCCGGCGGCTCCTGGGCCTGCGTCTCTCCTGTCACCCATGTGCCTCGCCTCCCGGTCCGTCACGGCATGGGGACTGCGGGCCACGGGAGACCACCCGACCAGGGCGGCCTCTGTGGCGCCCGCGGTAATTCGACCTTCCCACGCGCTTCACGGTGCGTCCATACGTCGTACGTGTGCCCGTGGGGCGGGAGCCCGGCGCATCCGGAACATCCCACCTGGCTACGATGGGCCAGCCGGGGCGGCCGCCGGAGCCGCGCCGGGCACCACCGACCTCCGGGAAGGCCATGCTGAACAAGTACGCGCGTGCATTCTTCACGCGTGTCCTCACACCGTTCGCCGCGTTTCTGCTGCGCCTGGGCGTCAGCCCGGACACGGTCACGCTGATCGGCACCGGAGGCGTGGTCGCGGGCGCGCTGGTCTTCTACCCCAGGGGCGAGTTCTTCTGGGGCACGGTCGTGATCACGCTCTTCGTCTTCTCCGACCTGGTGGACGGCAACATGGCCCGCCAGGCCGGCGTCTCCAGCCGGTGGGGCGCGTTCCTCGACTCCACGCTCGACCGGGTCGCCGACGCGGCCATCTTCGGCGGACTCGCCCTGTGGTACGCCGGGGGCGGGAACGACCTCGTGCTGTGCGCCGTGACGATCTTCTGCCTCGCCAGCGGCCAGGTGGTGTCGTACACCAAGGCGCGCGGCGAGAGCATCGGCCTCCCGGTCGCCGTCAACGGGCTCGTGGAGCGCGCCGAGCGCCTGGTGATCTCGCTGGTGGCCTGCGGCTTCGCCGGACTGCACAAGTTCGGGGTGCCGGGCATCCAGTGGCTGCTGCCGATCGCGCTGTGGATCGTGGCCGTCGGCAGTCTGGTCACGCTGGTGCAGCGGGTGATCACCGTGCGCCGGGAGGCCTTCGAGGCCGACGCCGCGGCACGCGAGGGAAGCGGGGCGGCGTGAAGGACCGGCTTACCGACGCGCTGTACGGACTGGGCTGGGGCGCCGTCAAGCGGCTCCCCGAGCCGGTGGCGGACCGCCTGGGGCGCGCGGTGGCCGACTTCGCGTGGAGCCGGCGCGGCAAGGGCGTGACCCGGCTGGAGGGCAACCTGGCACGCGTCGTGCCGGAGGCCGACGCGGCCCGCCTGCGTGAGCTGTCCAAGGCGGGCATGCGCTCCTACCTGCGCTACTGGATGGAGTCCTTCCGGCTGCCCGCGTGGAGCACCGAACGCGTCCGCGAGGGCTTCGCCCCCGAGGGCCTGCACCACCTGGTGGACGGCCTGGCCTCCGGCCGCGGCGTCGTCCTCGCCCTGCCCCACATGGCCAACTGGGACCTGGCCGGCGCGTGGGTCACCACCCGGCTCGGGGTGCCCTTCACCACCGTCGCCGAGCGCCTCAAGCCGGAGACCCTGTACGACCGCTTCGTCGCCTACCGCGAGGGACTGGGCATGGAGGTGCTGCCGCACACCGGCGGCGCCGCCTTCGGCACCCTGGCGCGGCGGCTGCGCGACGGCGGCCTGGTCTGCCTGGTCGCCGACCGCGACCTGTCCGCCTCCGGCGTCCCAGTGGACTTCTTCGGCGCGAGCGCCCGGATGCCGGCCGGGCCCGCGCTGCTCTCCGTGCAGACCGGCGCGCTCCTGCTGCCCGTCACCCTCTGGTACGACGCGTCCCGGATCCTCCAGGGCCGCGTCCACCCGCCCTTGGAGGTCCCGGAGAGCGGCACGCGCGCGGAGAAGGCCTCCGCCATGACGCAGCGGCTCGCCGACGTCTTCGCCGCCGGCATCGCCGAGCACCCCGAGGACTGGCACATGCTGCAGCGGCTGTGGCTGGAAGACCTCGAAACCCGTCCGGAGCCGGCCGGAACCGCCGTCCCGGGGCAACCCGGGGGCTCCGACACGGCGTCCCCTCCGGTGTCCGGCACCGCCTCCGACCGCTTCGGAACGGAGAAATCTTGAGGATCGGGATCGTCAGCCCGTACTCCTGGGACGTCCCCGGCGGCGTCCAGTTCCACATCCGCGACCTGGCCGAGCACCTGATCGCGCTGGGCCACCAGGTCTCCGTCCTGGCGCCCGCGGACGACGAGACCCCGCTGCCGCCGTACGTCGTCTCCTCCGGCCGGGCCGTCCCCGTCCCGTACAACGGCTCCGTGGCCCGGCTCAACTTCGGCTTCCTGTCGGCCGCCCGGGTGCGGCGCTGGCTGCACGAGGGCGCCTTCGACGTCATCCACGTCCACGAGCCCTCCTCGCCCTCGCTGGGCCTGCTCACCTGCTGGGCGGCGCAGGGGCCGATCGTCGCCACCTTCCACACCTCCAACCCGCGCTCGCGGGCGATGATCGCCGCGTACCCGATCCTCCAGGCCGCCCTGGAGAAGATCAGCGCGCGCATCGCGGTGAGCGAGTACGCCCGGCGCACGCTGGTCGAGCACCTGGGCGGGGACGCCGTGGTCATCCCCAACGGCGTCGACGTCGGCTTCTTCGCCGGCGCCGAGCCCAAGGCCGAGTGGCAGGGCGCGTCCGGATCCGGCGAAGGCCGCACCATCGGCTTCATCGGCCGCATCGACGAGCCCCGCAAGGGGCTGCCCGTGCTCATGAAGGCGCTGCCCCGGATCCTCGCGGAGCGTCCGGACACCCGGCTGCTGGTGGCCGGGCGCGGCGACGAGAAGGAGGCGGTGGAGGACCTGCCCGCGGACCTGCGTTCGCACGTGGAGTTCCTCGGCATGGTCAGCGACGAGGACAAGGCGCGCCTGCTGCGCAGCGTCGACCTGTACATCGCGCCCAACACCGGCGGCGAGAGCTTCGGGATCATCCTGGTCGAGGCGATGTCGGCGGGCGCCCCGGTGCTCGCCAGCGACCTGGACGCCTTCCGGCAGGTGCTCGACGGGGGAGCGGCTGGCGAGGTCTTCCCCAACGAGGACCCGCAGGCCCTCGCGGCGGCGGCGGTACGGCTGCTGGGCGACCCCGAGCGCCGGGCGCAACTGCGCGACCTGGGTTCGCGGCACGTGCGGCGCTTCGACTGGTCCCGGGTGGCCGCGGACATCCTGGCGGTCTACGAGACGGTCACCGCGGGCGCCGCGGCGGTGGCCGCCGACGAGCGCGTCGGGCTGCGCGCCCGGTTCGGCTTCGCCCGCGACTGAGCGCCCGCACCGGTGAGGGTCCGCCGCCCGGCGGGCCGCCCCCGGCACACCGGTAGCCTTGCCGCCCGTGACCACCATCATCTGGGTGGCCGTGGCGGTCGTCGCCATCGGCCTCTATCTGAGCTGGACCGCGGGCCGGCTGGACCGGCTGCACGCGCGCATCGACGCCGCCCGCGCCGCGCTGGACGCGCAGCTGCTGCGCAGGGCCTCGGTCGCCCAGGAGCTCGCGACGGCGGGCGTGCTGGACCCGGCGGCAAGCATCGTGCTCTACGAGGCCGCGCATTCGGCCCGGCAGGCGGAGGACGACCAGCGCGAGGTGGCCGAGAGCGAGCTGAGCCAGGCACTGCGCGCGGTGTTCTCCGAGGCCGACGCGGTCGACGCCGTACGGCAGGCCCCCGGCGGCGAGGACGCCGCCCGTGAGCTGACCCAGGCCGTGCGCCGGGTGCCGATGGCCCGGCGCTTCCACAACGACGCCGTGCGCGCCGCCCGGGCACTGCGGGCGCACCGCAAGGTGCGCTGGTTCCGGCTGGCCGGGCACGCCCCGCGGCCTGCGACGTTCGAAATGGACGACGAGCCTCCGGCCGTGCTCACCGCGGACGGCGCGGCAGGCCACTGAGGCGCGATTGGCCCTTTTCCGGTCCACTTCGTGCGGTCCACCATGGGAGACAGGGCAAATGCCGCTCCCCCCAGAAGTTCCGTCGCCGAGTGAGGTCACCGTGTCCAGCACGCTTCCCAGCACCCCCCAGTCCCCTGAGACCGGCACCGCGCGCGTCAAGCGCGGCATGGCCGAGCAGCTCAAGGGCGGCGTGATCATGGATGTCGTCACCCCGGAGCAGGCGAAGATCGCGGAGGACGCCGGGGCGGTGGCCGTCATGGCCCTGGAGCGGGTCCCGGCCGACATCCGCAAGGACGGCGGCGTGGCGCGCATGTCCGACCCGGACATGATCGAGGGCATCATCGGGGCCGTGTCGATCCCGGTCATGGCCAAGTCCCGTATCGGGCACTTCGTCGAGGCCCAGGTCCTGCAGGCGCTCGGTGTCGACTACATCGACGAGTCCGAGGTCCTGACCCCGGCCGACGAGGTCAACCACTCCGACAAGTGGGAGTTCACCACCCCCTTCGTCTGCGGCGCCACCAACCTGGGCGAGGCCCTGCGCCGTATCGCCGAGGGCGCGGCCATGATCCGCTCCAAGGGCGAGGCCGGCACCGGCAACGTCGTGGAGGCCGTCCGCCACCTGCGCCAGATCAAGAACGAGATCGCCCGCCTGCGCGGCTACGACAACCACGAGCTGTACGCCGCCGCCAAGGAGCTGCGCGCCCCGTACGAGCTCGTCAAGGAGGTCGCCGAGCTCGGCAAGCTGCCGGTCGTGCTGTTCTCCGCCGGCGGTGTCGCCACCCCGGCCGACGCCGCGCTGATGCGGCAGCTCGGCGCGGAGGGCGTCTTCGTCGGCTCCGGCATCTTCAAGTCCGGCGACCCGGCCAAGCGCGCCGCCGCCATCGTGAAGGCCACCACGTTCTACGACGACCCGAAGATCATCGCGGACGCCTCCCGCAACCTGGGCGAGGCCATGGTCGGCATCAACTGCGACACCCTCCCCGAGACCGAGCGTTACGCCAACCGCGGCTGGTAAACGCCGTGTGACGGGCGGGCCGGCGACGGCCTGCCCGTCCGCCGTGCCCGACCCAGCCGCCCGGAAGGTTCCCCCTGTGTCACCCGTGTCCCCCGCGTCCCCCATGTCACCGCGGGCCAGCAGTACGCCCACCGTCGGCGTCCTCGCCCTCCAGGGCGACGTCCGCGAGCACCTTGTCGCGCTCGCGGAGGCCGACGCCCTCGCCCGCCCGGTGCGGCGGCCCGAGGAAATCGCCGGGATCGACGGCCTGGTGATCCCCGGCGGCGAGTCGACCACCATGTCCAAGCTGGCCGTGCTCTTCGACGTCATGCAGCCGCTGCGCGAGCGCATCCGCGAGGGCCTGCCCGTCTACGGCACCTGCGCCGGAATGATCATGCTCGCCGACAAGATCCTGGACGGCAGGGACGACCAGGAGACCTTCGGCGGTATCGACATGACCGTGCGGCGCAACGCCTTCGGGCGGCAGAACGAGTCCTTCGAGACCGCGGTCGCGGTCGAGGGGATCGACGGCGGCCCGGTCGAGGGCGTCTTCATCCGCGCGCCCTGGGTCGAGTCGACCGGCAGCGCGGTCGCCACGCTGGCCCGGCTCGACGACGGCACCACGGTCGCCGTGCGCCAGGGAAACCTGCTGGCCACCGCGTTCCACCCCGAACTGACCGGGGACCACCGCATGCACCGCTACTTCGTCGACATGGTGCGCGCCGCCGCGTGACACGATCCCGGTAGGATCGCAGTGTTCGTGAAGCAATCGGTGACGTGAAGGAGACAGGCTGATGTCCGGCCACTCTAAATGGGCTACGACGAAGCACAAGAAGGCCGTGGTTGACGCCAAGCGCGGCAAGCTCTTCGCGAAGCTGATCAAGAACATCGAAGTCGCGGCACGCGCCGGCGGTGCCGACATCTCCGGCAACCCGACCCTCTTCGACGCCATCCAGAAGGCGAAGAAGAGCTCGGTGCCCAACAAGAACATCGACAGCGCGGTCAAGCGCGGTGCCGGTCTCGAGGCGGGCGGTGCCGACTACGAGACGATCATGTACGAGGGCTACGGCCCGAACGGTGTCGCGGTGCTCATCGAGTGCCTCACCGACAACCGCAACCGTGCCGCCTCCGACGTCCGCGTCGCGATGACCCGCAACGGCGGCTCCATGGCCGACCCGGGCTCGGTGTCCTACCTGTTCAACCGCAAGGGCGTCGTGATCGTCCCCAAGGCCGGGCTCTCCGAGGACGACGTGCTCGCGGCGGTCCTGGAGGCCGGCGCCGAGGAGGTCAACGACCTCGGCGAGTCCTTCGAGGTGCTGAGCGAGGCCACCGACTTCGTCGCGGTCCGCACCGCGCTCCAGGAGGCGGGCATCGACTACGACTCCGCGGAGGCCAACTTCGTCCCCACCATGCAGGTGGAACTGGACGAGGAGGGCGCCCGGAAGATCTTCAAGCTCATCGACGCGCTCGAGGACAGCGACGACGTGCAGAACGTCTTCGCCAACTTCGACGTCTCCGACGAGGTCATGGAGAAGGTCGACGTCTGAGCCCGCGCAGCGCACACGGCTCGGGCGGCGGCCCGGTGGGGACACACCCCCACCGGGCCGCCGTCGTTGTCGGTGCCACCCGATAACCTCCAGGAACGGCTGAACGGCTGACCCAAGGAGGGAGGGGCGCGGTGCGTGTGCTCGGCGTGGACCCGGGACTGACCCGGTGCGGTATCGGCGTGGTGGACGGCGCCCCCGGAACACCCCTGCGGATGGCCGGAGTCGGGGTCGTCCGCACCCCCGCCGACGCGGACATCGGCGAACGCCTCGTCCTCGTCGAACGCGGCATCGAGGCCTGGCTGGACGAGCACCGGCCCCAAGCGGTCGCCGTGGAGCGGGTGTTCAGCCAGCACAATGTCCGCACCGTGATGGGCACGGCGCAGGCGAGCGCGGTCGCCATCCTGTGCGCCGCGCGCCGCGGCCTGCCGGTGCACCTGCACACCCCGAGCGAGGTCAAGGCCGCCGTCACCGGCAGCGGCCGGGCCGACAAGGCCCAGGTCGGGGCCATGGTCACCAGGCTGCTGCGGCTGGACGCCCCGCCGAAGCCGGCGGACGCCGCCGACGCGCTGGCCCTGGCCATCTGTCACATCTGGCGCGGTACCGCGACCAACCGCCTCCAGCAGGCGCACGCGGCCGCCCGAGCACGAATCCAGGAGCGCACGTCATGATCGCCTTCGTCAGCGGGCCCGTCGCGGCCCTCGCCCCCGACACCGCGGTGATCGAGGTCGGCGGGATCGGCATGTCCGTGCAGTGCGCCCCGGGCACCCTGGCCGCGCTCCGGCTGGGCGAGCCGGCCCGGCTGGCCACCTCGCTCGTCGTCCGCGAGGACTCCCTCACCCTCTACGGCTTCGCCGACGACGACGAGCGCCAGGTCTTCGAACTGCTGCAGACCGCCAGCGGCGTCGGCCCCCGGCTGGCCCAGGCCATGCTGGCCGTGCACACCCCCGACGCGCTGCGCGCCGCCGTCGCCACGGGCGACGAGAAGGCCCTGACCGCGGTGCCCGGCATCGGGAAGAAGGGCGCGCAGCGCCTGCTGCTCGAACTCAAGGACCGCCTCGGCGCCCCCGTGGGGAGCCCGGCCGGCCGCCCCGCCGTCGCGGCCGGGCCCGCCTCCTGGCGCGAGCAGCTGCACACCGCGCTCATCGGCCTGGGCTACCAGCCCCGGGAGGCCGAGGAGGCCGTCGCCGCCGTCGCCCCGCAGGCCGAGGCGAGCGCCGAGCCGCACGTCGGCGCGCTGCTGCGGGCCGCCCTGCAGACCCTGAACCGGACCCGCTGACCTCCCCGCCCGCCGACCGCGGGCCGCTGACCTTAAGGCGCACCGAAGTGAACTGGGACGACGAGTCCGTACCGACCACCGCCGACCGTCTGGTCGGCGCCGACGCCGACGGCGAGGACCAGGCTGTCGAGGCGGCGTTGCGGCCCAAGGCGCTGGAGGAGTTCGTCGGGCAGGAACGGGTCCGCGAGCAGCTCGACCTGGTCCTCAAGGCCGCCCGCCAGCGCGGCGGCACCGCCGACCACGTGCTGCTCTCCGGCGCCCCCGGGCTCGGCAAGACCACACTATCGATGATCATCGCGGCCGAGATGGGCGCCCCCATCCGCATCACCTCGGGCCCCGCGATCCAGCACGCGGGCGACCTGGCCGCGATCCTGTCCTCCCTCGCGGAGGGCGAGGTGCTCTTCCTCGACGAGATCCACCGGATGTCGCGGCCCGCCGAGGAGATGCTCTACATGGCGATGGAGGACTTCCGTGTCGACGTGATCGTCGGCAAGGGCCCCGGCGCCACCGCGATTCCCCTGGAACTGCCCCCGTTCACGCTCGTCGGCGCCACCACCCGGGCCGGACTGCTGCCCCCGCCGCTGCGCGACCGCTTCGGCTTCACCGGCCACATGGAGTTCTACGCCCCGGCCGAACTGGAGCGCGTCATCCACCGTTCCGCCCGGCTCCTCGACGTCGGCATCGATGCCGAGGGCGCCGCCGAGATCGCCGGCCGCTCCCGCGGCACCCCGCGCATCGCCAACCGACTCCTGCGCCGCGTCCGTGACTTCGCCCAGGTCAAGGCGGACGGCCGGATCACCCGGGAGATCGCCGCCCGCGCCCTGGACGTCTACGAGGTCGACGGCCGCGGCCTGGACCGCCTGGACCGGGCCGTGCTGCAGGCCCTGCTGAAGCTCTTCGGCGGGGGCCCCGTGGGGCTGTCGACACTGGCGGTGGCCGTGGGGGAGGAGCGCGAGACGGTGGAGGAGGTGGCCGAGCCGTTCCTGGTGCGCGAGGGGTTGTTGGCACGTACGCCGCGCGGCCGCGTGGCCACCCGTGCCGCGTGGGCACACCTTGGACTCGTGCCCCCGCAGGGCGCCGGACCCGGGCAAGACGGGCTGTTCGGCCCTTGACGGCGGGGAGACTCGCCGCCGCAGGAACCACGGTGTAATGCTTGGCGTTGTTCCAGCGGCGAACGAACGCTTAGACTCCGCCGACGTCGTCCCTCGGAACGACGACTCAACCCCGTAGATCCTGTAGATCCCGTAGATCCCGTAGACGAGGCCACCGCGGCCGTGCGAAGGACCGTCCTGACACCATGAACCTCATTCAGCTTCTGCCTTTCGTTCTGATCATCGGTGTCATGCTGCTGATGACCCGCTCCGCCAAGAACAAGCAGCGCCAGGCCGTGAACATGCGCGACCAGATGGCGCCGGGTGCGGGCATCCGCACCATCGGCGGTATGTACGCGGTCGTCAAGGAGGTCAACGACGACACGGTGCTGCTCGAGCTGGCCGACGGCGTGCACGCGCACTTCGCGAAGAACGCCATCGCCGCCGTGCTGGACCAGGCCGAGTACGACCGCATCGTCCACGGCATCGAGCCGGAGCCCGAGCCGGAGTTCGAGGCCACCGACGCCGAGCACGGCGACGACTCCGCCGAGGACGAGGACCGCGTCGACCTCGCCAAGTCCACGGACGAGGCCAAGGCACAGGACGCCCCCAAGACGGACGGCACCGACTCCAAGTAACGCCACCGCCCCGGGACGACACCCGGGGCAGGTACGTTTCACGCGTCGGCACGTCCGTACAACACATCGTGCCGCCCTGCTGCGAGCGCAGGTCCGCAGGGCGGTTGGACAGGGAGAATCGAGAAGGTGGCAGCACCGAAGAGGGGCCGCAAGCCCTCGGGGAGCCAGGGATACCCCGGGCGGGCGCTGGCAGTGATCCTGCTGGCCATCGTGGCGCTCACGGGAGGGATGTTCCTCTCCGGCCACACGACGCCGCGGCTGGGCATCGACCTCGCCGGCGGCACGAGCATTACGTTGACGGCCAAGAGCGATCAGACCAACGCGATCAACAAGACCAACATGGACACCGCTGTCGGCATCATCGAGCGGCGTGTCAACGGTCTCGGTGTGTCCGAGGCCGAGGTCCAGACGCAGGGCGATCGCAACATCATCGTCAACATCCCCAAGGGCACGAACGCGGACCAGGCCGAGAAGCAGGTGGGCACCACCGCCCAGCTGTTCTTCCGCCCCGTGCTCGCCGAGGTGGCCGGCACCCCGGCTGCCACGCCCTCCCCCTCGTCCAGCCCCACGGGCAAGGCGTCGTCGCCGGCCTCGCCTTCGTCGACGGCCAAGGCCGGGACGACGAGCTCCCCGAGCTCGAGCGCCACGACGCAGGGCCGTGCCGTCACCGACGCGCTGAAGTCCGGCTCGTCCTCCACGCCGTCCGCCCCGGCCTCGCAGGCCCCGACGGCGCCGGCGAGTGAGCCGGCCGCCCCGCCCGCCCCGGGCAGCACGCTGGACACCTCGATCCCGGCCGACCTCCAGGCGAAGCTCGCGGCGCTGGACTGCTCCGACAAGGAAGCCCGCGCCAACCTCAACCTGAAGGCCAAGCCGACCGACAAGATCGTCGCGTGCAGCCAGGACGGCACCGCCAAGTACGCGCTGGGCCCGTCCGCGGTCGACGGCAAGAACGTCAAGAAGGCCGCCGCCCAGTACGACACCCAGACCGGCAACGGCTGGGTCGTCACCCTGTCCTTCGACGGCGCCGGCTCCAAGGACTTCTCGAAGATCACCTCGGTTCTGTCCCAGCAGCAGCGGCCGAACAACCAGTTCGCGATCGTGCTGGACAACGAGGTCGTCTCCGCCCCCTCGGTGAACCAGACCCTCAGCGGCAGCGCCGAGATCTACGGCAGCTTCACCCAGGAGAGCGCGCAGGACCTGGCCAACGTCCTGTCCTACGGCTCCCTGCCGCTGACCTTCGACAAGTCCGACGTCACCAAGGTCTCCGCGGCGGTCGGCGGCGAGCAGCTGCACGGCGGCATCATCGCCGGCGCGGTCGGCCTCGCACTGGTCATGCTCTACCTGATCGCGTACTACCGGGGCCTGAGCTTCGTCGCGATCCTCAGCCTCGTGGTCTCGGCGATCCTGACCTACGAGATCATGACGCTGCTCGGCCCGGCCATCGGCTTCGCGCTGAACCTGCCGGCGGTCTGCGGTGCGATCGTCGCCATCGGTATCACCGCCGACTCGTTCATCGTGTTCTTCGAACGCATCCGTGACGAGCTGCGCGAGGGCCGCTCCCTGCAGCCCGCCGTGGCCCGCGGATGGCCGCGCGCCCGGCGCACGATCCTCGTCTCGGACTTCGTGTCGTTCCTGTCCGCCGCCGTCCTGTTCATCGTCTCGGTCGGCAAGGTGCAGGGCTTCGCCTTCACCCTCGGCCTGACGACGCTGCTCGACGTCGCGGTGGTCTTCCTGTTCACCAAGCCCCTCATGACGATCCTCGCGCGCAAGAAGTTCTACGCAGGCGGACACCCCTGGTCCGGACTCGACCCGCGCGCCCTGGGCGTCACACCCCCGCTGCGCCGCACCCGCCGCCCCGCGGGCCGTACCGACGTCAAGGAGGCCTGATGTCCCGGCTCGGAAACCTCGGGCACCGCCTGCACCGGGGCGAGATCGCCTACGACTTCGTGGGCAAGCGCAAGCTCTGGTACGGCGTCTCGATCCTGATCACGGTCGCCGCGATCCTGGGTCTGGCCGTCAACGGCCTGAAGCTCGGCATCGAGTTCTCCGGCGGCGCGGTCTTCACCACGCCCAAGACCTCGATGTCGGTGTCCCAGGTCCAGGACCGGATCGGCGGCGACACCGGCGACCACCAGGCCCTGGTGCAGAAGCTCGGTACGGGCAGCGTCCGTATCCAGATCAGCGACATCACGCTCGACGAGGCCAAGCAGTACCAGGGCGAGATCGCCAAGGACCTGGACATCAAGCCGGCCGACATCGACCCGCAGATCATCGGTCCGAGCTGGGGCGAGGAGATCTCCAAGAAGGCCTTCGAAGGCCTGGTGATCTTCATGGTCCTTGTGACGATCTACATGGCGATCGCCTTCGAGTGGCGCAAGGCCGTGGCCGCCCTGATCGCGCTGCTGCACGACCTCACGATCACCATCGGCGTGTACGCGATCGTCGGCTTCGAGGTCACGCCCGGCACGGTGATCGGTCTGCTCACCGTCCTCGGTTACTCCCTCTACGACACCGTCGTCGTCTTCGACGGTCTGAAGGAGACGACCAAGGACATCACCAAGCAGAACCGCTACACCTACAGCGAGCTCGCCAACCGCAGCCTCAACCAGACCCTGGTGCGGTCGATCAACACCACGGTCGTGGCGCTGCTGCCGGTCGCCGGCCTGCTGTTCGTCGGTGGCGGTCTGCTCGGCGCGGGCACGCTCAACGACATCGCGCTGTCGCTCTTCGTCGGCCTCACCGCCGGTGCGTACTCCTCGATCTTCATCGCGACCCCGCTGGTCGCGGACCTCAAGGAGCGCGACCCGGAGATCAAGGCCCTGCGCAAGCGGGTGCTCGCCAAGCGCGCCGCCGACGCCCGCCGTGGCGAGCAGGGCGGGGACGACCCGCAGGACTCGCACGGCCCGGCCGACGGTGACCACGGCGACGGCGATCACGGTGATCACGGCGACGACGACCCGCACGCCGCCACCGCCGGGGCCTCCGGCAGCCGGCGCGAGTCGCCGTCCCGCAACCGGGGCCGCAACCGCCCGTCCGGCAAGCGCCGCTGAAGCAGAAGCACCGAGGAACACCACTGATGACGACGACGGACGCCGCCCGGGGCGAGCTGCGCAGCCTGCTGCTCAGCCGCATCCGGGACGTGCCCGACTACCCCAGGGCGGGCGTGATGTTCAAGGACATCACCCCGCTGCTCGCCGACCCCGTCGCCTTCGGCGCCCTGGTCGACGCCCTCGCCGAGCTCTGCATCCGGCACGGCGCCGACAAGGTCGTCGGACTGGAGGCGCGCGGGTTCATCCTTGCCGCCCCCGCCGCGGCCCGCGCCGGACTGGGCTTCGTCCCCGTCCGCAAGGCGGGGAAGCTGCCCGCGGCCACCCACGGGCAGAGGTACGAGCTGGAGTACGGCACGGCCGAGATCGAGGTCCACCAGGACGCGTTCGGAGCCGGCGACCGGGTCCTCGTCATCGATGACGTCCTCGCCACCGGCGGGACGGCCGAGGCCTCCCTCGACCTCGTCCGCCGTACCGGCGCCGAGGTCGCCGGAGTCGCCGTCCTGCTGGAGCTCGGCTTCCTGGGCGGCCGTGAGCGTCTTGCGCCGTCCCTGGCCGGGGCCCCGCTGGAGGTCCTGATCGCCGTCTGAGCGCGGCTCTCGCTCCGTCCCTGTGGTGCCCGGCCGGCCGTCCGGCCGGGCACCACAGGCGTTTCCGGCCGGGTGCCGCCCGGAGGGGCCCCGGGCCTCCTCCTCGCCCCCGCGGGGGCCCGTTTTGCCGTGCTGAGGGACGGGAGGGACAGGACAGGACGCGGTTCCCCCGGTCACATCGCTACCATGGTGTACCGGACTCTCCCTCCTTGCCCGTTCTCGGACAGGAGGGGCCCAGAAGGAGTGCCCTTGCAAGACGAGGCCAGGTCGACCCAGCCGATGACCGCCGCGGAGGGACGCGAGGCGTCCTCCGTCTCCGCGGCTCCTTCCGGCGCGCCCGGCGCCCCCGCGGAGAGCCCCGCTCCCAAGGCCCCGCCGGCGACACCGGGGGCCCGCCCCGTGCGGACGCCCGGCAGCGTGGCGCCGAACCGGCCCGCGACCTCCTCGAACCGCGTCCGCGCCCGTCTCGCCCGGCTGGGCGTGCAGCGTTCCAGCCCGTACAACCCGGTGCTGGAACCCCTGCTGCGCATAGTGCGCAGCAACGACCCCAAGGGCGACACGTCGCAGCTGCGCCAGATCGAGCGCGCCTACCAGGTCGCCGAGCGCTGGCACCGCGGCCAGAAGCGCAAGAGCGGCGACCCGTACATCACGCACCCGCTCGCGGTGACGACCATCCTCGCCGAGCTCGGCATGGACCCGGCCACGCTGATGGCCGGGCTGCTGCACGACACGGTGGAGGACACCGAGTACGGCCTGGACGCGCTGCGCCGCGACTTCGGCGACTCCGTCGCCCTGCTGGTGGACGGCGTCACCAAGCTCGACAAGGTGAAGTTCGGCGAGGCCGCGCAGGCCGAGACCGTGCGCAAGATGGTCGTGGCGATGGCCAAGGACCCGCGCGTCCTGGTGATCAAACTCGCCGACCGCCTGCACAACATGCGCACCATGCGGTACCTCAAGCGGGAGAAGCAGGAGAAGAAGGCCCGCGAGACGCTGGAGATCTACGCCCCGCTGGCGCACCGGCTGGGCATGAACACCATCAAGTGGGAGCTGGAGGACCTCGCGTTCGCGATCCTCTACCCCAAGATGTACGACGAGATCGTGCGCCTGGTCGCGGAGCGCGCCCCCAAGCGGGACGAGTACCTGGCGGTCGTCACCGACCAGGTGCAGCAGGACCTGCGCGCGGCCCGCATCAAGGCGACCGTCACCGGCCGCCCGAAGCACTACTACAGCGTGTACCAGAAGATGATCGTGCGGGGCCGCGACTTCGCCGAGATCTACGACCTGGTGGGCATCCGGGTCCTGGTCGACACCGTCCGCGACTGCTACGCGGCGCTGGGCACCATCCACGCGCGGTGGAACCCGGTGCCGGGGCGGTTCAAGGACTACATCGCGATGCCCAAGTTCAACATGTACCAGTCGCTGCACACGACGGTCATCGGGCCCAGCGGCAAGCCGGTCGAGATCCAGATCCGCACCTTCGACATGCACCGCCGCGCCGAGTACGGCATCGCGGCGCACTGGAAGTACAAGCAGGAGGCCGTCGCCGGCGCCTCCAAGGTGCGTACCGACAGCCCGAAGTCCGCGAAGAAGGACGACGCGGTCAACGACATGGCGTGGCTGCGGCAGTTGCTGGACTGGCAGAAGGAGACGGAGGACCCGGGCGAGTTCCTGGAGTCGCTGCGCTTCGACCTGTCCCGCAACGAGGTCTTCGTCTTCACGCCCAAGGGCGACGTCATCGCGCTGCCCGCGGGCGCCACCCCGGTCGACTTCGCGTACGCGGTGCACACCGAGGTCGGTCACCGGACCATCGGCGCGCGCGTCAACGGCCGCCTGGTGCCGCTGGAGTCGACCCTCGACAACGGCGACACCGTGGAGGTCTTCACCTCCAAGGCCGCCGGGGCGGGCCCGTCCCGCGACTGGCTCGGCTTCGTCAAGTCCCCGCGGGCGCGCAACAAGATCCGCGCCTGGTTCTCCAAGGAGCGCCGCGAGGAGGCCGTCGAGCAGGGCAAGGACGCCATCGCCCGGGCCATGCGCAAGCAGGGCCTGCCCATTCAGCGTGTGCTCACCGGCGACTCGCTCGTCACCCTGGCCCACGAGATGCGCTACCCCGACATCTCCGCGCTGTACGCGGCGATCGGCGAGGGGCACATCACCGCGCAGTCGGTGGTGCAGAAGCTCGTCGAGGCGCTGGGCGGCGAAGAGGGCGCGACCGAGGACATCGCCGAGATCACGATGCCCTCGCGCAGCCGCACCAAGCGGCGGTCGGCCGCCGACCCGGGTGTGATCGTCAAGGGCGAGCGGGACGTGTGGGTCAAGCTGTCGCGCTGCTGCACCCCGGTGCCCGGCGACCCGATCATCGGCTTCGTCACCCGCGGCAACGGCGTCTCGGTGCACCGCGCGGACTGCGTCAACGTCGAGGCGCTGTCGCAGCAGCCCGAGCGGATCATCGATGTCGAGTGGGCGCCGACGCAGTCGTCGGTCTTCCTGGTCGCCATCCAGGTCGAGGCACTGGACCGGGCGCGCCTGCTGTCGGACGTCACGCGCGTGCTGTCCGACCAGCACGTCAACATCCTGTCCGCGGCCGTCCAGACCTCCCGCGACCGGGTCGCCACCTCCCGCTTCACCTTCGAGATGGGCGATCCCAAGCACCTCGGCCACGTCCTGAAGGCGGTCCGCGGCGTGGAGGGCGTCTACGACGTCTACCGCGTCACCTCGGCACGGCAGCGCTGACGGCCTCCCCGGGGCTCCGGAAGTCCAGGGGGCCCGGGAGGGCCCGCAACAGCCCGCAGGGCCCGTACGCGACCGCGTACGGGCCCTGCGGGCCTGCCGGCCGGGACGGCCGGTCCGGCTCTCAGCCGCTGAACTCGTCGAGGGACTTCAGCGCCTGGTCGAGCAGCGCCTGCCGGCCGTCCAGCTCGCGCTGGAGCTTCTCGGCCTTGGCGGTGTTCCCCGCGGCGGCCGCCTTCTCGATCTGATCACGCAGCTTGTCGACGGCGGCCTGGAGCTGGCCGGTGAGACCGGCCGCCCGGGCCCGTGCCTCGGGGTTGGTGCGCCGCCACTCCGACTCCTCGGTGTCGTGGATGGCGCGCTCGACCGCGTGCATGCGGGCCTCGATCCGGGGCCGGGCGTCGCGCGGCACGTGACCGATCGCCTCCCAGCGCTCGTTGAGGGCGCGGAACGCCGCTCGGGCCGACTTGAGGTCGGTCACCGGGAGCAGCTTCTCGGCCTCGATGGCCAGCTCCTCCTTGAGCGTGAGGTTCTCGCGCTGCTCGGTGTCCCGCTCCGCGAAGACCTCGGAGCGGGCCGCGAAGAAGACGTCCTGGGCACCGCGGAAACGGTTCCACAGGTCGTCCTCGGCCTCGCGCTGCGCGCGGCCGGCGGCCTTCCACTCGGTCATCAGCTCGCGGTAGCGCGCCGCGGTCGGACCCCAGTCGGTGGAGCCGGACAGCGCCTGCGCCTCCCCCACCAGCTTCTCCTTGTGCTGCCGGGCCTCTTCGCGCTGCGCGTCGAGCTGCGCGAAGTGCCCCTTGCGGCGCTTGGAGAAGACCGAACGGGCGTGGCTGAAGCGATGCCACAGCTCGTCGTCGGTCTTGCGGTCCAGCCGGGGCAGGCCCTTCCAGGTGTCGACCAGCGCGCGCAGGCGCTCGCCGGCGGAACGCCACTGCTCGCTCTCGGCGAGCTGCTCCGCCTCGACGACCAGGGACTCCTTGGCCGTCTTCGCCTCCTCGGAGGCCTTGGCCTTGGCCACCTTGCGCTCTTCACGGCGCGAGTCGACCACCGCGGTCAGTGCGTCCAGCCGCTCGCCCAGCGCCGCCAGGTCGCCGACGGCATGGGCCTCGGTCACCGCGGTGCGCAGGTGCTCGATGGCCGTCAGCGCGTCCTTGGCGGACAGGTCGGTGGTCTTCACCCGGCGTTCGAGGAGGCCGATCTCGACGACGAGACCCTCGTACTTCCGCTCGAAGTAGGCCAGCGCCTCCTCGGGGGAGCCCGCCTGCCACGAGCCGACTTCACGCTCGCCCTCGGCCGTACGCACGTACACGGTCCCCGTCTCGTCGACGCGGCCCCACGGGTCGCTGCTCACAGCGCCTCCTCCACGTGATGCCCGGCCTCTTCACGGCACACGGCATCGTCCACAGTTCCATCCGGCCGGGCCGTGCCCTGGCCGGTCCCGACGGGCCCGCTCGCGCGGTGCGGCCGTCGGCGCAGGCACCCTACACAACGCCAACATAGGCGACCGGTGGGCCGGCTGTCCGCATCCCGCACCCGCGAATTCACCGAGCGGGTGCGGGGACGCGGTTCAGGACGCGCTGACCGTCGCCTTGTTGATCACCACGGTCGCGTTCGGGGGGCCGTCACCGGCGCCCGTGGAGTCCCCGGCGGCGGCGATCTTCTTGAGCACCGCCATGCCGTCGGCCGTGATCGTTCCGAACGGCGCGTAGTTCGGCGGCAGCGGGCTGTCCTGGTAGACCAGGAAGAACTGGCTGCCACCGGTGTGCGGCTGGCCGGTGTTCGCCATCGCGACGGTGCCCGCCGGATAGGTGCCCTTGGCGATCGACTTCGCCTTCAGGTTCTCGTCCGGGATCGTGTAGCCCGGACCGCCGGAGCCGGAGCCCGTCGGGTCGCCGCACTGGAGCACGTAGATGCCGGAGGTGGTGAGCCGGTGGCACTTGGTGTGGTCGAAGTAGCCCTTGCCGGCCAGGAAGGCGAAGGAGTTCACCGTGTGCGGCGCGTTCTTCGCGTCGAGGTCCAGAGCGATGTCGCCGCAGGTGGTCTGCAGGTCGAAGGTGTACTTCTTGGCCGCGTCGACGGTGACCGCGGGCTCCTTCTTCCACTGCTCGGTGCCGGGGGCGCCCTCGGCGGGCTTGGCGCACGGGTCGGGCGCCTTGCTGGGCGCGCTGCTGGCCGCCGCGCTGGGGGACGCCTTGGCGGCCGCCTCGTCCTGCTTGCTGTCGCCGCTGAACGCGCCGGCGGCCCAGGCCGTGGCCCCGGCCGCCAGGACGACCGCCACGACGACGGCGATCACCGTGTTGCGCTGCCGTGCGCGGTTGCGCGCGCCGACCCGGCGCTCCTGCTGCCGCTCGAACTTCTCCCGGGCGAGCTGGCGCCGCCGCTGATCCTTGGTGACCACTGAGCCGTCTCCCGATGCCGTCTGCTCGAACTGTCGAGTGTGCGTGTACGTCTGTCTCTGCTTGGTATGCCGTGGCCGATCTTCGCTTCCGCCACGCCCACAGTCCAGCGACGTTACTGGTTCGCGATGGCCGCGTTCACGCCGGTAGGCTCAGGACGTCGCCCTCGGGCGGCACGACCTGCCGCGAACGACAGCCGACAGAAGGACGAACGTGCTCATTGCCGGGTTCCCCGCCGGGGCCTGGGGCACCAATTGCTACGTGGTGGCCCCCGCCGCCGGTGAGGAGTGCGTGATCATCGACCCGGGTCACGAAGCGACCCAGGGCGTCGAGGACACGCTCGCCAAACACCGTCTCAAGCCCGTCGCCGTCATCCTCACCCACGGCCACATCGACCACGTGGCCTCGGTCGTTCCGGTCTGCGGGGCGCACGACGTCCCGGCCTGGATCCACCCCCGCGACCGCTACATGCTGGACGACCCGGAGAAGGCCCTCGGACGTTCCATCGGGGCCCAACTGCTCGGTGAACTCACCATCGGGGAGCCCGACGACGTCAGGGAGCTCTCCGACGGCAGCACCCTGGAGCTGGCCGGTCTGGAGCTGACCGTGGCGCATGCGCCCGGCCATACCAAGGGGTCGGTGGCCTTCAGGCTCCCCGAGACCGCCGAGATCCCCTCGGTGTTCTTCTCGGGCGACCTGCTGTTCGCCGGCTCCGTCGGACGCACCGACCTGCCCGGCGGTGACATGGACGAGCTGTTCGCGTCGCTGGCACGTGTGTGCCTGCCGCTCGACGACTCGACCGTGGTGCTGTCCGGTCACGGTCCCCAGACGACCATCGGCCGTGAGCGAGCCTCCAATCCGTATCTCGCGGAGTTGGCCCGCGGCCTCGGGGACGCCGGACGGACGGCGACCCCGCGACGAGGAATGTGACGAGAGACTTCCTGTGAGCACTTTCAAGGCCCCCAAGGGCACGTACGACCTCCTGCCGCCCGATTCCGCCGTGTTCCTGGCGGTACGCGAGGCGATCGCCGCGCCGCTGCGGCGGGCCGGCTACGGCTATGTGGAGACCCCCGGCTTCGAGACGGTGGAGCTGTTCTCGCGCGGTGTCGGCGAGTCCACCGACATCGTGACCAAGGAGATGTACACCCTCACCACCAAGGGCGGCACGCACCTCGCGCTGCGCCCCGAGGGCACCGCCTCGGTGCTGCGCGCCGCGCTGGAGGCCAATCTGCACAAGACCGGCAACCTGCCGGTCAAGCTCTGGTACTCCGGCTCCTACTACCGCTACGAGCGTCCGCAGGCCGGGCGTTACCGCCACTTCTCCCAGGTGGGCGCGGAGGCGATCGGCGCCGAGGACCCGGTGCTGGACGCCGAGCTGATCATCCTGGCCGTGGACGCGTACCGGTCGCTCGGACTGCGCAGCTTCCGCCTGCTGCTCAACTCGCTGGGCGACAAGGAGTGCCGTCCGGTCTACCGGGCCGCGCTCCAGGAGTTCCTGCGCGCCCTCGACCTCGACGAGGACACCCGCCGCCGCATCGAGATCAACCCGCTGCGCGTGCTGGACGACAAGCGCGAGAGCGTGCAGAAGCAGCTCGTCGGCGCCCCGATGATGCGCGACCACCTGTGCGAGGCCTGCAAGGCCTACCACGAGCAGGTGCGCGACCTGCTGACGGCGGCGGGCGTGGAGTACGAGGACGACCCCAAGCTGGTGCGCGGCCTGGACTACTACACCCGCACCACCTTCGAGTTCGTCCACGACGGTCTGGGCTCGCAGTCCGCGGTCGGCGGCGGCGGCCGCTACGACGGCCTGTCCGAGATGATCGGCGGCCCCGCGCTGCCGTCGGTCGGCTGGGCGCTCGGCGTGGACCGTACGGTTCTGGCGCTGAAGGCCGAGGGCGTGGAGCTCGAACTGCCCGCGCCCACGCAGGTGTTCGCGGTGCCGATGGGCGAGGAGGCGCGCCGGGTGCTGTTCGGCGCGGTCACCGGGCTGCGCCGGGCCGGTGTCGCCACGGACTTCGCCTTCGGCGGCAAGGGCCTGAAGAACGCCATGAAGTCCGCCAACCGTTCGGGCGCCCGGTTCGCGATCGTCGCCGGTGAGCGCGATCTCGCCGAAGGTGTCGTGCAGCTGAAGGACCTGGAGAGCGGCGAGCAGACCGCCGTGCCGGTCGACGGGATCGTCGGCGCCCTGCGCGAGCGGCTGGCCTGACCCGCTTGCCACGCGGTCCGGCCGGTACGCCCGGGGCCGGACCGCGGGCCGTCAGCGCACGCGAGCCGCACATGGGGGTTCTTCGCGACGGGCGGCGTCGGCCGGCGCGCGGTACGGTCCGGCGGGACCGCCGGGCGTACCGTGGGAAGTGGCCGTCCCGAGCGGGTGTCCATGCAGTCGCTCCCACGCCAACACGCGTCTGTCCGTGTCGGCGGCACCGAACAGACCCGTACCACCCGGCGAGTGGGGTTCGCCGGTGACGGTCGGATCCGGTTCGACGACGCGGGCAGAGGTGTAGAGCGAGTCGCGGGCGACGGGGCAGGGGCAGGCCGCGCGGGCGCGCCGGTCGGCGCCGCTCATCGCTTCCCCGCCGCGGGCAGTGCCCAGGAGGTGCCTGGGTGTCCGCCCGGGTAGGGAAGTACCTGGTTCGGTATCCCGGTGGGGGCCGGGAACCGTCGTTCACGAGGCCCGGGCCGGCCGGCGGAGGATGCCGTGAGGCGGGCGGTCCGCACGGTGGTGCCGGTGACGAGTTCTGCTGCCATGAGGGCGGTCCATGACGGTGTGGGACGGCGTGGGACGGTGTGCTCGATCCAGGACGCCGAGGCGTCGACCATGAGGCGGGAACCGTCACCGGCCGCGTAATGCCGCGGAACCGGATGATCCGGACCAATCGCCTCCGGACCTTCATCTAACTCGCGGCCCTCACGCAGAGTCAAGATTTCGGCCTTTACTTTGCCTCGCTTTTGCCCATGGGGTACGCAGAGTGACCTTCGGTGATCCTCCGGGCGATCTCCTGCGGCGCCACGGGCCGGCCGAAGTGCCACCCCTGCCCCCAGTCGCAGCCCAGCGAGCGCAGCCACCGTGCGTGCTGCGGGGTCTCCACGCCCTCCGCGGTGACGGTCAGGTCCAGCGCGTGCGCCAGCGACACCAGCCCGCCGACGATCCGCCAGCCCACCGGCTCCTCCGACCCGTGCTGGTGGGTGTCCGACACGAAGGCGCCCGCGATCTTCAGCCCCGACACCGGGAGGTTTCGCAGATAGGCGAGGTTCGACCAGCCGGTGCCGAAGTCGTCCACCGCCAGCGAGACACCGGCGTCGGCGAGTGCCTGGAGGGCGCGCAGCGACTCGTCCTCGGGGCCGATGACCGCGCTCTCGGTGATCTCCAGCTGGAGCCGGCGGGGGTCGAGGCCGCTGTTGTCCAGGATGCGCGTGATGTCGTTCACCAGCCCCGGGTTGCGCGCCTGACGCACCGCCAGGTTCACATTGATCTGCGGTGCCGCGTCCCCGAACCGGCGTACCCACTCCGCGGCCTGCCCGATCGCCCGCTCCAGGATCCACCGCCCGAGCGGCATGATCAGCCCGGTCTCCTCCGCCGTCGCCACGAACTCGTCCGGGCCCAGCACCCCGAACTGCGGATGGCGCCAGCGCACCAGTGCCTCGACCGCGGCCAGGCTGCCGTCGGACAGCGCGCACAACGGCTGGTAGTCCACGAAGAACTCGCCGCGGTCCAGCGCCACCGGCAGCCGGACGGAGATGGCGTACCGGCTCACCGCGCGCGCGTTCTGCGTCGGGTCGAACAGCGTCCACCGGCCGCGTCCGGACTCCTTCGACCGGTACAGCGTCAGATCGGCCGCCCGCACCGCGGCGCCCGGCGTGGTCGCCGCCACGGTGCGCGCCAGGACGCCCACGCTGGCGCCGATGGCCAGTTTGTGACCGGCGATCAGGAAGGGCCGGGCGAGGGTCGTCAGGACGAGTTTGGCGACGGCCACCGCCTCCTCCTCGCCCCGGCAGTCCTCCAGCAGCACCACGAACTCGTCGCCGCCGAGCCGGGCCACCAGGTGCCCGAGCGGGGTGAGCGCGGTGTCCAGGCGCTCGGCCACCGCCGCCAGCAGCAGGTCGCCGGTCTCGTGGCCCAGGCTGTCGTTGACGACCTTGAAGCCGTCCAGGTCGACGTAGCACAGGCCGAAGCGGGCGTCCGGCTGCGGCTCCTCGAACAGGGCCTCCAGCCGCTCGAAGAAGGCCGCCCGGTTCGGCAGCCCGGTGAGCGGGTCGTGCGTCGCCTGGTGGCGCAGCCGCTCCTGGAGGCGGTACCGGTCGGTGATGTCCTCGACCATCGCCACCTGGTAGCGGGGCTCGCCGTTCTCGCCGCGGATCAGCGAGACCGTCAGATGCGTCCAGACCACCTCCCCGTCGTGCCGGTAGTACGGCTTGTCGCAGGTGAAGCGGTCCCGCCGCCCCTGCACCAGGTCCTCGTACGCCTCCCACACCCCCGGCGCGTCCTCCGGGTGCACCAGGTCGGTGACCCGCCGGCCCCGCAGGTCCTCCGACCGGGTCCCGAACAACTCCCGCAGCGCCCGGTTGACCTGGAGGATCGTGCCGTTCACATCGGCCATGCCGATGCCGATGGCAGCGTGCTCGAACAGGGCGCGGAACCGCGCCTCGGAGGCGCGCCAGGCCCGCTCGGCCTCCTCGCGGGCGTCGAAGGCGGCGCGCTGGATCGCCTCCTGCTCGCGCAGCGTCCGCTCGCGCAGGGCCGCCGCCCAGCCGGCGGCGAAGACGCCGGAGACGGCCGCCAGACGGCCCGGGGCGGCCCGCTGGGTGTGCAGCAGGGCGACGGCGTGCGCGAGGATCTCGGGATCGGTGAAGTGGGCGTCCACCAGCAGGGCCGCGGCCTCCTCGGCCAGCGGGGTGTCCGCGTCGGTCCCGGCCAGCGAGCGGCGCAGCAGCTCCGCCGTACGGCCGGCGACCTGGGCCAGCGTCGGCGGCGGCAGGGCCAGCCCCTGGCCGGAGCGCAGCAGCCGGTACCAGGCCTCGGTGAAGTCGCGGGTGCCCACGGGGGTCAGCGGCTCCGTCACGGCCGAATCCCCACCCCGGTCAGGCCCGACAGCAGCTCCGGGTGCGGGCCGACCGACTCCGGGTCGTCCGGGTGCCACTCGTTGAGCCACACGATGCCGGGCTCGACCATCTCGAAGCCGTCGAAGAACGTCGCCACCTGCTGCCGGGTGCGCATGGTCAGCGGGGTCGCGGTCCGGGCGTAGAGCGCCTCCAAGGGGGCGGCCTTCTCCGGGCGCGACTCCTGGGAGGCGTGCGAGAGCACCAGGTAACTGCCGGGGGGCATCGCCTCCCGCAGTGTGGCCACGATCTTCGCCGGCGCGGCCGAGTCCGGGACGAAGTGCAGGACGGCGACGAGCAGCACGGCGACCGGTTCCCCCGGCCGCAGCAGATCCTCGATCTCGGGCCGGGACAGCAGGTCGACGGGGTCGGTCATGTCGGCCGCCACCATCGCGCAGCGCGGGTCGTCCTTGAGCATCAGCCGGCTGTGCGCCACGGCGATCGGGTCGTCGTCGACGTACACCACCCGGGCGTCGGGGCGTACCGGGCGCGCCACCTCGTGGACGGCGCCGTACGTCGGGATGCCCGACCCGATGTCGATGAAGCGGCTCACGCCCTGGGTCGCGACGTAACTCACCGACCGGCGCAGGAACGCGCGGTTGGCGCGCATGATCTCCGGGAGGTCGGGCCAGAGCGCCAGGGCCTCGCGGGCCATGTCGCGGTCGGCCGCGAAATTGTGCGACCCGCCCAGGTAGTAGTCGTAGACCCGGGCGGCGTTGGGGGTCTCCACGTCGGTCCCGGCCGGCACCCATTCCGGACGTTGCATCGTGCACCTCTCCCGAGCCGGTCGGACGTCCCGGCTCCCCGGATCAGCCTAAAGTCCCTAGTGTCTTATATGTACGTATTCTCGCAGTGATCGGTTCACCATGAGCAGGCTCATCGAGGACTACGGCCTCATCGGGGACCTCCAGACGGCCGCGCTCGTCGGCCGGGACGGCTCCGTGGACTGGCTCTGCCTGCCCCGCTTCGACTCCCCGAGCTGCTTCGCCGCGCTCCTGGGCGACGACCGCCACGGCAGCTGGCGGCTGGCCCCGGTGGGCGGCGGACAGTGCGAGAGCCGCGCCTACCGCGCCGGCACCCTGGTGCTGGAGACCTACTGGCGCACGGCCGGCGGCGCCGTCAAGGTGATCGACTTCATGCCCCAGCGCGAGCGCGCACCGCACCTCATCCGCATCGTGGAGGGGCTGAGCGGCACCGTGGACATGCGCAGCGAACTGCGCCTGCGCTTCAACTACGGCCGCACCGCCCCCTGGGTGCGGCGCACCGGGCACCACCGCGTCGCGGTCGCGGGCCCCGACTCGGCCTGGCTGCGGGCGACCCCCGGCGTGCACACCTACGGCTCCGACGGCTGCACCCGCTCCGACGCCACCGTTGAGGCGGGGCAGCGGGTGCCCTTCGTCCTCACCTGGCAGCCCTCGCACCTGAGCGCGTCGCACCGCACCGACCCCGAGGCCGCGCTGCGCGCCACCGTCGCCCGCTGGCAGGACTGGGCCGCCGGCTTCCGCTACGCGGGCGACTACCCGGACGCCGTGCTGCGCTCGCTGATCACCCTCAAGGCCCTGGCCTACCAGCCCACCGGGGGCATCGTCGCCGCCCCGACCACCTCGCTGCCCGAGCTCATCGGCGGGGTCCGCAACTGGGACTACCGCTTCTGCTGGCTGCGCGACTCCAGCATGACCCTGTCCGCCCTGCTGCGCGGCGGCTTCCGCGAGGAGGCCGCGGCCTGGCGCCAGTGGCTGCTGCGGGCGATCGCCGGCGACCCCGGCGACCTGCGCAGCCTGTACGGCGTGGCGGGGGAGCGCCATTTGCCCGAGACCCACGCCGACTGGTTCCCCGGCTACGAGGGGTCCGGTCCGGTCCGGCTCGGCAATGCCGCGGTCGGGCAGTTCCAGCTCGACGTGTACGGCGAGGTCGTCGACACCCTGCACCTGGCACTGCGGGCCGGCATCCCCATGGAGCGCCAGGTGTGGGCCTTCCTGCGCAGGATGCTGACGCACCTGGAGGGCCACTGGCGCGAGCCCGACGAGGGCCTGTGGGAGGTGCGCGGCGGCCGCCGGCACTTCGTGCACTCCAAGGTGATGTCCTGGGTCGCCGCCGACCGGGCCGTGCGCATGGCCGAGGCCACGGGGCTGCCCGCCCCCGTGGAGCGCTGGCGGGAGCTGCGCGACGCCATCCATGCCGACGTCTGCGCCCACGGCTACGACGCGCGGCGCGGGGTCTTCGTCCAGCACTACGGCGGCCGGGCCCTCGACGCGGCGACGCTGTTCATCGTCAAGACCGGCTTCCTGCCGCCCGGCGACCCGCGGGTGGCCCGCACCGTCGACGCCGTCCGCGACGAGCTGGACCTGCACGGATTCGTCCGCCGCTACACGGGCCCCGACGGCGTCCCGGGAACGGAGGGGGCCTTCCTGGCGTGCTCCTTCTGGCTGGCCGACGCCCTCGCCGCGCTGGGCCGGGAGGACGAGGCCCGGGTGCTGTTCGCCCGCGTCCTGGACAGCGCCAACGACCTCGGGCTGCTCCCGGAGGAGTGGGACCCGGTCGCCGCGCGGCACCTCGGTAACACTCCGCAGGCGTTCACGCACGTAGCGCTCGTCAACACTGCGTTCACTTTGTCTCGTTGTCCCTCGTACGGGGGACACGGCACCATGGAACCCGGCACTTCCCGCGCATGACACGCGTTGGGCAGTGCGGCAGATTCCCGACCAACGGAACGGCGACATGGTGACTTCGGCGGTAGACACGGCCCGCACCGACGGCGAGGACCTGGAGCAGCCCGCCCAGGACCGCATCGGCGCAGGCAGGGCGTACACCTGGCTGCTCGTGGTCTGCGGTGCCCTGGGCCTGCTCGCCTCGTGGGTCATCACGATCGACAAGTTCAAGCTGCTGGAGGACCCGAACTTCGTCCCCGGCTGCAGCCTGAACCCGATCATCTCCTGCGGCAACATCATGAAGAGCGAGCAGGCGCACGCCTTCGGCTTCCCCAACCCGATGATCGGCATGGTGGCCTACCCGGTGGTCATCGCCATCGGCATGGGCATCTTCGCCGGGGCCCGCTACCGCAGCTGGTACTGGCTGGGCCTGCAGGCCGGCACGCTCTTCGGCGTCGGCTTCGTCACGTGGCTGCAGTACCAGTCGCTCTACAACATCGGTTCGCTGTGCCTGTGGTGCTCGCTGGCCTGGGTCGTCACGATCGCGCTGTTCTGGTACACCCTCGTGCACAACGTGAAGCACCGGATCATCCCGGCGCCGGCGGCCCTGCGCAACGTCGTGCTGGAGTTCCACTGGGTCGTCCCCGTGCTCTGGTACGGCGTGCTCGTCCTGCTGATCCTGACCCGCTGGTGGTCGTACTGGAGCACCCTGATCTGACCGGGCTGTCGGTGCGGTGACATAGGCTTTCCTGCCGTGGAGCCCGACCTGTTCACCGCCGCCGCAGAGGAACGTCAGTCGAGGGAGCCGGGAGGCAGTCCCCTCGCCGTGCGGATGCGTCCGCGCACGCTGGACGAGGTCGTGGGGCAGGGGCATCTGCTCCGCCCCGGCTCGCCGCTGCGCCGGCTGGTCGGCGAGAGCGGCGGCGGTCCCGCCGGTCCCTCCTCGGTGATCCTGTGGGGGCCGCCCGGCATCGGCAAGACGACGCTGGCGTACGTGGTCAGCCATGCCACCAACAAGCGCTTCGTCGAGCTCTCGGCGATCACCGCGGGCGTCAAGGAGGTCCGCGCGGTCATCGAGAGCGCCAAGCGCGAGTCCGGCGGCTACGGCAGGGACACCGTCCTCTTCCTCGATGAGATCCACCGCTTCAGCAAGGCGCAGCAGGACTCGCTGCTGCCCGCGGTCGAGAACCGCTGGGTCACCCTGATCGCGGCGACCACGGAGAACCCGTATTTCTCGATCATCTCCCCGCTGCTGTCGCGGTCGCTGCTGCTCACCCTGGAGTCGCTGACCGACGACGACCTGCGCGGCCTCGTGCGGCGCGCCCTCGACGACGAGCGCGGCCTGAAGGGCGCCGTCACGCTGTCCGAGGAGGCCGAGGCCCATCTGCTGCGCATCGCCGGCGGCGACGCGCGGCGGGCGCTGACCGCGCTGGAGGCCGGCGCGGGCGCGGCCCTCGCCAAGGGCGAGGGGGAGATCTCGCTGGCCACGCTGGAGGAGTCCGTCGACCGTGCCGCGGTGCGGTACGACCGGGACGGCGACCAGCACTACGACGTGGCCAGCGCCCTGATCAAGTCCATCCGCGGCTCCGACGTGGACGCCGCCCTGCACTACCTGGCGCGCATGATCGAGGCGGGGGAGGACCCGCGGTTCATCGCGCGCCGGCTGATGATCTCGGCGAGCGAGGACATCGGCCTCGCCGACCCGACCGCCCTGCAGACGGCGGTCGCCGCCGCCCAGGCGGTGGCGATGATCGGCTTCCCCGAGGCGGCCCTGACCCTCAGCCACGCCACCATCGCGCTGGCCCTGGCGCCCAAGTCGAACTCCGCGACCACGGCCATAGGCGCGGCGCTCGCGGACGTCCGGGCGGGGAAGACCGGGCCGATCCCGGCGCATCTGCGCGACAGCCACTACAAGGGCGCGGCCAAACTCGGCCACGGAAAGGGCTATCTGTACCCGCACGACCTGCCCGGCGGCATCGCGGCCCAGCAGTACGCCCCGGACGACATCCACGGCACGCACTACTACGAGCCCACGCGCCACGGCGCGGAGGCGCGCTACGCCGACGTCCTGGACCGGGTCCGGGAGCGGCTCGCGGGGGAGTAGCGGCGTGGACGGCGTGCCCGCCGACGGCCGGTCAGCGGTCCTGCCGACCGGCGGCCGCCTCCTCGGCGGCGTCGAACAGCGCGTGCATCGCCCGGTGCAGCTCCTGGTGGCCGCGGACCGGCTCGGGGAACTCGAAGCGGGCGTCGAAGGTCCCCTCCGCCCCGGTGAAGCGCACCCGCAGCCCGAACCGGTCGAGTGCCAGCGGCACCGCCCCGGTGGGCGCCCGCCGGCAGCCGGACGCGTCCGCGGCGAGCGCGCACAGCCAGGCCACCTGGTCGGCATGGGACGCCGCCAGGTGCTGGAGCAGTTCCGCCTCGTGGGCGATCAGGGGGTCGGCCTCGGCCGCGGCGAAGTCGTCGGGCTCGACCCGGCCCGCGCCCCACAGGTCGTCCAGAAAGGCCTCGCCGACCTCCAGGCGCAGCCGGACCCGTCCGGCGGGGGCCGGCAGCTCGCGGGCCGCGGTGAGCCAGCCCGCGATCCTGGCCCGTCCGCGGATGCGTTCGCGCACCGCCACGGGAGCCACATCGGTGATCTCCAGCACAGCGGTCAGCTCGTCGGCCTCGGCGTGCGTGGCGGCCCGTACGGCCGGGGAATCCGCGGGGAACAGCAGGAAGAGATCGCCGTCGGTGCCCACGATGCGTTCCAGGGGGATCATCGACTCCGGGCGGTCCGCGGGGAGGCCTGGAACGACCAGCACCGCGGAGGCGGTACCCTGTACGAGAGTTCGTGTGCGTTCGGCTGCTGACGGCAACCGGACGATTTCATGCCCGCTGGGACGCGGCTGACCATGAGCTGATCGGACCTCCGTCAAGTCGGCGCCTGATGAGGCGTCGACGGCGCCCTGTGCGGCGTTGGCTTTGTCTGTGATGCGCGTGGTGTTCCCAGGGCGAGACATACGATCTCCTTCGCTAAGGTAAGGCTAACCTAACTTACATGGAGGTCCGGGAAACGTGAACCAGTCGCGTCCCAAGGTCAAGAAGTCGCGTGCGCTCGGCATCGCCCTGACGCCGAAGGCCGTCAAGTACTTCGAGGCCCGTCCCTACCCGCCGGGCGAGCACGGCCGCGGCCGCAAGCAGAACAGTGACTACAAGGTCCGTCTGCTCGAGAAGCAGCGCCTGCGCGCCCAGTACGACATCTCCGAGCGCCAGATGGCCCGCGCCTACGACCGCGCCCGCAAGGTCAGCGGCAAGACCGGTGAGGCCCTGATCGTCGAGCTCGAGCGCCGCCTGGACGCCCTCGTCCTGCGCGCCGGTCTGGCCCGCACCATCTACCAGGCCCGCCAGATGGTCGTCCACGGCCACATCGAGGTCAACGGCCACAAGGTCGACAAGCCGTCCTTCCGCGTGACCCCGGACGACGTCGTCATGGTCCGCGAGCGCTCCCGCGCCAAGACCCCGTTCCAGGTCGCCCGCGAGGGCGGCTGGGCCGGCGAGGGCGAGACCCCGAAGTACCTGCAGGTCAACCTGCAGGCCCTGGCGTTCCGCCTCGACCGTCTGCCGAACCGTCGTGAGGTCCCCGTGATCTGCGACGAGCAGCTCGTCGTCGAGTACTACGCCCGCTGACGCGAAGCCCTCGCGGCACGTCGTACGAAGGCCCGCCGCGCACTGCCCCTCCGGGGGCGTGCGCGGCGGGCCTTCGCCGTTCCCCGCGGACCGCCGTCAGTCCGGCGGCGCCGTGCGCGGCCGGGCGGGGCGCCGGTGACACCTGGCGGCGTCCCCCACCGGGTCCGGACCCCGGGGCCCCCGCCCCCCGCCGGGTGCCCCCCCGGCCCGCCGCGCCCCCCCCCAGGGGCCGGGCCCACCCGCAGGCCCCCCGCACGACCGGCGCCCCCCCCA
>NZ_JBEYWO010000049.1:0-42382 GCF_040644455.1 Streptomyces sp. NPDC046977 | reverse complement strand
CACCGGCCCCTCCGGGCTTTCCCTTCGTTGTCACCAGCTTATCAGACTCTTTCGGGCCCGATTCCCGCCGGCGGGGATTCTTGCTTTCCTGCTTTTGCGTTCCGGCCTTTCGGCTTTCCCGCTTCACCGACTTTAGCAGATGCTTTCCGTCGGATTTACCACCCGAATACGAGGACACGCGTTTCCGCAGTGACTCGTCCCGGGGGTTGTGACAACGTACTGGAGCGGGCCGCCCCGATGCAAATCGGGGCGGCCCGCTCCTGGTGGGTCGTCAGACCTCCACGACCACAGGGAGGATCATCGGGCGCCGGCGGTAGGTGTCGGAGACCCACTTGCCGACCGAGCGGCGGATGAGCTGCTGCAGCTGCCGCACCTCGGCGACACCGTCGGACGCCGCGCGGGCGAGGGACTCCTCGACCTTGGGAAGCACGGCGGCGAATGCCTCGTCGTCGATGCCGGAGCCGCGGGCCTGGATGAACGGGCCCCCGACGAGCTTGCCGGTGCTGGCGTCCACGACGACGAAGACCGAGATGATGCCTTCCTCGCCGAGGATGCGCCGGTCCTTGAGCGAGCTCTCGGTGATGTCGCCCACGGAGAGCCCGTCGACGTACACGTAACCCGCCTGCACCTTGCCGACGACCTTGGCGACGCCGTCCACGAGGTCCACCACGACACCGTCCTCGGCGATGACGCAGCGCTCCTGGGGAATGCCCGTCGCCGCGCCGAGTTCGGCGTTGGCGCGCAGATGGCGCCATTCCCCGTGGACCGGCATGAGGTTGCGCGGCTTGCAGATGTTGTAGAAGTACAACAGCTCGCCCGCGGAGGCGTGGCCCGAGACGTGCACCTTGGCGTTGCCCTTGTGCACGACGTGGGCGCCCCACCGGGTCAGGCCGTTGATCACGCGGTACACCGCGGTCTCGTTGCCGGGGATGAGGGAGGACGCCAGGACCACGGTGTCGCCCTCGACGATACGGATCTGGTGGTCCCGGTTGGCCATGCGCGAGAGCGCGGCCATGGGTTCGCCCTGGGAGCCGGTGCAGACCAGCACGACCCGCTCGTCGGGGATGTCGTCGAGCGTCTTGACGTCGACGATCAGGCCGTTCGGCACCCGGAGGTAGCCGAGGTCGCGGGCGATGCCCATGTTGCGGACCATGGAGCGCCCGATGAAGGCGACCTTGCGGCCGCGTTCGTGGGCGGCGTCCAGGACCTGCTGGATGCGGTGGACGTGGCTGGCGAAGCTGGCCACGATGATCCGCTTCTCGGCCTTGGCGAAGACCTGCCGCAGCACCGGCGCGATGTCCCGCTCGTGCGGGATGAAGCCGGGGACCTCGGCGTTGGTGGAGTCCGACAGCAGGAGGTCGATGCCCTCCTTCGACAGCCGCGCGAACGCGTGCAGGTCGGTGAGGCGGCCGTCGAGCGGCAGCTGGTCCATCTTGAAGTCACCGGTGTGCACGACCATGCCGGCCGGCGTCCGGATCGCGACGGCCAGTGCGTCGGGGATGGAGTGGTTGACGGCGACGAACTCGCAGTCGAAGGGGCCGATGCGCTCGCTCTGCCCCTCGGCGACCTCCAGGGTGTACGGCCGGATCCGGTGCTCGGCGAGCTTGGCCTCGATCAGGGCGAGGGTCAGCTTGGAGCCGATCAGCGGGATGTCCTCCTTCTCCCGCAGGAGGAAGGGGACGGCGCCGATGTGGTCCTCGTGCCCGTGCGTCAGGACGATGCCGACGATGTCGTCCAGGCGGTCCCGGATCGACGTGAAGTCCGGCAGGATCAGGTCGACTCCGGGCTGCTCCTCCTCCGGGAAGAGCACCCCGCAGTCGACGATCAGGAGGCGTCCCGCGTACTCGAAGACCGTCATGTTGCGGCCGATCTCACCGAGACCGCCGAGTGGGGTGATCCGCAGGCCGCCCGTGGGCAGCGCGGGGGGTGGGCCGAGCTCAGGGTGCGGATGGCTCAAAGTCTCTCCTCACCACACACGCCGCATCCCCCGGGGGAATCCCCCGGGGGCACGGGACGCGTGTGACATCGTGTTTTCTTCTGTCTGGTGCTTCTCTTGGCCGGTATTCAGTTGTGAAGTCTGTGATTACAGCTGTACCCCGCCGGCGGCCAGATCTTCCTTCAGCTGCGCGGTCGCCGCCTCGCCGAGCGCGTCGAGGCCGACGAGCGGCAGTCGCAGCGGTCCGGCCGGGAGTCCCTGCCAGGCCAGCGCGGCCTTGGTGGTGATCACGCCCTGGGCGCGGAACATCCCGGTGAAGACGGGGAGCAGCTTCTGGTGGATCTCGGTCGCCTTGTGGGCGTCACCGGAGAGATACGCCTCCAGGAGGGCGCGGAGCTCAGGGGTGACCAGATGTCCCACGACGGAGACGAAGCCGACGGCGCCGACGGACAGCAGCGGCAGGTTCAACATGTCGTCGCCGGAGTACCAGGCGAGACCGCTGCGGCTGATGGCCCAGCTCGCGGCGCCGAGGTCGCCCTTGGCGTCCTTGTTGGCGACGATGCGGGGGTGCTCGGCGAGCCGGACGAGGGTCTCGGTCTCGATGGGCACCCCGCTGCGGCCGGGGATGTCGTAGAGCATGACCGGCAGGCCGGTGGCGTCCGCGACGGCGGTGAAGTGCCGGTACAGGCCCTCCTGCGGGGGCTTGTTGTAGTACGGCGTGACCGCGAGCAGGCCGTGTGCGCCGGCGCGCTCGGCCTGGCGGGCGAGTTCGACGGTGTGGTGGGTGTCGTTGGTGCCGATGCCGGCCACCACGAAGGCGCGGTCCCCGACCGCTTCCAGGACGGCCCGGACGAGCTGCTCTTTCTCCACGTCACTGGTGGTCGGGGACTCACCGGTGGTGCCGTTGACGACCAGGCCGTCATTGCCTGCGTCGACCAGGTGCGCGGCGAGGCGCTGCGCGCCGTCGAGGTCGAGAGCACCGTCCGCGGTGAACGGTGTGACCATTGCGGTCAAGACCCGGCCGAAGGGGGTCTGCGGGGTGGAGGTCGGAGCCATGAGTACAACGCTACTCGGTGCCGGTGTCCGGAGGACCCCTCGGGACCTGCGAGGAGGACTCCGGCGCTGCCTGCTCGGGGGTTCAAGCAGCACCGGAATCCGTTTCTGCAGACTAGACGAACTGCAGGAAACCCGGCAATCGGAACATTCCGGATGAGTGGCGCACCGCTACGGAGCGATCCGGCCGTTCGCGTTGAACGCACTGTGCGTGAGCGGCATGAGCTTCGCCCATTCGGCTTCCATCCGCTCCCCGACCATCTCGATCTCGCGCTGCGGGAAGGACGGCACCTTGGCCAGCTCGTGCTGGGTGCGCAGGCCCAGGAAGTGCATCAGCGAGCGGGCGTTGCAGGTGGCGTACATCGACGAGAACAGGCCGACGGGCAGCGTCGCCCGGGCCACCTCGCGGGCCACGCCGGCGGCGAGCATGCTCTGGTACGCCTCGTAGGACTGGCGGTAGGAGGCCTCCATGGCCTCGCTGACCGCCTTGTGCTGCTCGGGGGTGCCGTGCACGAACTCGTACTTCCCCGGCCGCCCCTGCTGCACCAGTTTGCGGTCCTCGCCGGGCACGTAGAACACCGGCTGCAACTCGCGGTAGCGGCCCGACTCCTCGTTGTACGAGTTGTGCACGACGATGCCGTCGGCGAGGAAGTTGTGCCACGGGCCCTCGACCGACAGGTCGTAGGTCATCTCCTCGCCGTCCTGCGCGATGGAGACGATCGGGTCGGGCAGGGCAGGGCCGGCCGCGGCGCCGTCGCGCGCCTGCGCCCGCTCCTCGGCGCTCCTGCGGGTGTGGCACTCCTCGCAGACGGCGGCCAGGTTGCGCTCGTCCAGGGCCAGCGCGAGGTCCGCGGCGACGGGGACCCGGTGGTCCAGAGCCAGTTCCTCACCGGGGAAGGACCGGGCGCACACGTGGCACGTGCCGGTCGCGCCGATCAGGCGCTCGCGCTGCCGGGCGGTCCACACCCCGATGCCGCGCTCCAGGGCCGGGGGCACCGGCGGCCGCGAGGGCTCCCGCTCGGGGCCCGCGCCCAGGACGGCGTCGCCCACGGCCAGCTCGCCGGCCTTGGCCCAGCCCTCGGGCGTCAGGACGGCATGGTCCACTGAGCAGCGCAGGACCCGGCCGGAGGACGTGGTGATCTTCAGGAGTTGCTTGGTCCCCGACTCCATCACGTCGGTGATCCGGGCCCGCCCCGGCAGCAGCGTCTCCTCGTCGTAGCAGCGCACCTGCGTGCGGCGCACCGACTCCAGGGTGCGCAGCCGGGTGCCGGGGTCCTGCTCGCGGAACTCGACGACCGCGCTCTCGGCGGCCTCCCGGCTCCCGTACAGGCCGAGGTAGTGACTCCGGTCGGTCCCGTGGACCTCCGCCCGCCAGCGGCCCGCCGCGGGGTGCCAGGTCACGCCGCCCGCGGAGGCCGGCAGCCGGTCCTCGGCGTCCAGGTGCCACAGGCGGTGCAGCTCCCTGATGCTCCTGCGGCGGAGGGTGCCGGCCTCGCTCTCCAGCGTGATCTCGGTGTCGCCGGCGAGGCACCAGCCGACGCGGTGGCGCATGAACTCGCGGAAGACGAAGATCGGGGCGCTCACGAAGAAGGTCATCGAGTTGTGCTCGAAGGGGCTGCCGTGGCGGTCCCGCATGAGGTAGTTGATCAAACCCTTGGACCGCTCGGGGTCCTTGCTGAGCTCCGCGAGGGACTGCTCGCCGGCGGTGGACACGCGAGCGGCCCACAGGACGTCGGAGTCCGAGGCACTGTGCTTGACGAGCTCGACGGTCACGTCGTCGCGGAACTGCACGGACTCTGCGGACTCCGCGAACTCTGCGGAATCGTCGGCGGGGGTGTCGGTCACCGGGGCGTCCTTCCTCTGGCGCTGTGGACGGCGACCACTTTATGGGGCGGCGCAGACGGCGCCGACAGCACCGATATCGCCGACAACGCGGCACGCGCGGCAAAGCGGCGCAAAGGCCGACGGTGGCCGACCAGCGGTGGCCCGGTCCAAGAGTCCCCTATAGCCTCACGGTGTGTCTCTGCCCTTCCTCGCCGCGGACAGCGGCCATGACGAGCACTTCTCTGACGCCGCACTCCCCCACCGGTCCGTGGACCGGTGGACGCGTCCGTACCGGCCGGGCCCCTGGCGGGTCGGGGCGGCGGCGCTGCTGCTGGTGCTCGCCTCGTACATGCTCTTCGCCGCCGTGGTCATGGGGCTCGCCGGGAGCGGGTCCGGTGTGACATGGACGGCGGGCGGCGCGGTGCTGGTGATCGCCGGCGTGCTGCGGCTGCTGCACATGGGGTTCTGGGTGAGCGCCCGGGGCGTGCGACAGGTCGGGCTGCTCCACACCGTGACGCTGCCGTGGGACCGGGTGGCCTCGGTCCGTACGGTCCAGCAGCCGGTGAAGTGGCTTGCGATGCCGCGGACCGTGCAGGGCCAGGCGCTGGTCGTCACCCGGACGGGCGGCGAGCGGCTGCGCCCGCTGCTGACGGACCACAACGCGGACTTCCTGGGCCGCACGGAGGCCTTCGACCAGGCGGCCGACGCCATAGAGGCCTGGGCCGCGGGGCCCCGCTAGGACCCCGCCGCTTCGCGGGACCGGATCGCACGCCCAACCACCCCGGGGGACCGGGGTGGTTGGGCGTGCGGCATGTGGACGGCTCCCCTCCCCGGGGCCCGGACGGGCGGGCACGGCGGTGTGACACCCACGACACGTCCCGCCGGGGCCGGCCCGACAGCCGGCCGTCATCGCGCGTTTCCCTGGGCCTGTTACGTTCCGGCGCGGCCCACGCGACGCCCTGGCGACGGCGACCGGCGGGCCGACCCCGACGAGGATCTGGAGCGACTGGTGCACGGACCGTTCGGCCCGTTCGGCCCCCCTTCCGACGCGTTCCCCCGCGACGACCGTCCGGCCCGTCCGTGACCGCCCTCCTCACCTCCGCCTCGCCGGGTCCCGCGCTGGAACTCCTGCGCGGACGCACGGTGGTGGTCAAGTACGGGGGCCACGCCATGACGGACGACGCGCTGCTCGCCGCCTTCGCCGACGACGTGGTACGGCTGCGGCACGCCGGGGTGCGGCCGGTCGTCGTGCACGGCGGCGGCCCGCAGATCAGCGCGCACCTGGAGCGGATGGGCGTGCAGGCCCGCTTCCTGGCCGGGCTGCGGGTCACGACGCCGGAGACGCTGGACGTCGTGCGGATGGTGCTGGCCGGCAAGGTGCAGCGCGAACTCGTCGGCCTGCTCAACCGGCACGGCCCGTACGCGGTCGGGCTCACCGGTGAGGACGCCCACACCCTCACCGCGGTGCGCCGCTACGCCGAGGTCGACGGCGAACTCGTCGACATCGGGCTGGTCGGGGACGTGAGCGAGGTCAACACCGGCGCCGTCGACGTGCTCCTGGACCACGGCCACATCCCCGTGGTGTCCCCCATCGGCCGCGGCACCGACGGCCAGGCCTACAACGTCAACGCCGACACGGCGGCCGGCGCCATTGCCGCCGCCCTGGGGGCCGATTCGCTGGTCGTCCTGACCGACGTACCGGGCCTGTACGCGGACTGGCCGTGCCGCGAGAGCGTGGTGGACCGGCTCACCGCCGACGAGCTGGAGACGATGCTGCCGTCGCTGGGCGGCGGCATGGGCCCGAAGATGCGCGGCTGCCTGCTGGCGGTCCGGGCCGGCGTCCGCTCCGCCCGGATCCTGGACGGCCGCGTCCCGCACGCGCTGCTGCACGCCCTGGTCGGCGGGCCCGCGGGCGGCGGCACGACGGTGCTGCCCGACTGACGGACCGGGCGCGTCCCTACGTCTGCGGCGCCTTGCCGCGCAGGGCGATCGCGCGCTGCATCGCCTTGCGGGCCCGGGGGGTGTCGCGGGCGTCGTGGTAGGCGACGGCGAGCCGGAACCAGGTGCGCCAGTCCTCGGGCGCGGCCTCGGTCTCCGCCTTGCGCCGGGCGAACACCGCGTCCGCCGAGGAACGGTCGATCCGCCCGCTGGGGGTGCGCACCAACTCGTCCTCGGGCAGCCCGCCTTCGGCCTCCAGCTCCCGGGCCAGCCGGCCCGCGTCACGCGCGAACCGGGTCGTACGGACCAGGAACCACACACCGATCACCGGCAGCACGAGGACGGACAGGCCGAGCACGACCGTGACCGGGCGGCCGTCCTGGATCAGCCACACGCCGCGGGCGCCGACCAGGGCGAAGTAGACGACGAGGACGGCGGCGGTGACGAAGTAGGTGATCTTTGCGCGCATGATGGGCGATCCGGTTCTCGGTCTTCGACTCTGGCTCTGACTCTGGCCCTCAGTCCAGGTCCATGAAGTGTTCCAGGCCGAAGGTGAGTCCCGGCGTGGAGACGACCCGCCGCACGCCGAGCAGCACGCCCGGCATGAAGGAGGCGCGGTTCATGGAGTCGTGGCGGATGGTGAGGACCTCGCCGGCGTCGCCGAAGAGGACCTCCTGGTGGGCGACGAGCCCGCGCAGCCGTACCGAGTGCACCGGGACCCCCTCCACGTCGGCGCCGCGCGCCCCGTCCAGGGCGGTGGCGGTGGCGTCCGGCTGCGGGCCGAGACCGGCCTCGCGGCGGGCGTCGGCGATCAGCTGGGCGGTACGGGCGGCCGTGCCGCTCGGGGCGTCCACCTTGTCGGGGTGGTGCAGTTCGACGATCTCCGCGGACTCGAAGAAGCGGGCCGCCTGGCGGGCGAAGCGCATCGTGAGCACCGCGCCGATGCCGAAGTTGGGGGCGATGAGCACACCCGTGCCCGGCGCGGCGCCCAGCCAGCCGCGCAGGGTGTCGAGGCGGTCGTCGGTCCAGCCGGTGGTGCCGACGACGGCGTGGATACCGTGCCGCAGGCAGAAGTCGAGGTTGCCCATGACCGAGCCGGGCGCGGTCAGCTCGATCGCGACCTGGGCGCCGTTCTCGGCCAGCGCCTCCAGCTTGTCCTCGCGGCCGATGGCGGCGACCAGCTCCATGTCCCCGGCGGCCTCGACGGCCTTGACCGCCTCCGTGCCCATACGGCCACGGGCCCCGATCACACCCACGCGGATTGTGCTCATCGTTCCTGTCCTTCGGTCGGTAGGGCTGGAGGGAGGACGCCGGGCCGGCCGGTCCGGCCGGCCCCGGCGCTCACGCCACGCAGTCGTGGAGGCGGGCCACCTGCTTGTCCTTGAGCGGGCCTATGACGGCCAGCGACGGCCGCTGCCCGAGCACGTCCCGGGCGACCGCGCGGACCTCCTCGGGGGTCACCGCGGCGATCCGCTCCAAGGTGGCGTCCACCGACATCTGCTCGCCCCAGCACAACTCGCTCTTGCCGATACGGTTCATCAGGGCGCCGGTGTCCTCCAGGCTGAGCACGGTCGAGCCGGAGAACTGGCCGACGGCGCGCCGCAGTTCCTCGTCGTCCAGGCCGTGCTCGGCGACCTGCTGGAGTGCCTCGCGGCAGATCTTCAGCACCTCGGGCACCCGGCGCGGCTGGCAGCCCGCGTAGACGCCGAACAGGCCGCTGTCGGCGAAGGACGAGGTGTAGGAGTACACGCTGTAGGCGAGGCCGCGCTTCTCGCGGACCTCCTGGAACAGCCGTGAGCTCATCCCGCCGCCGAGCGCCGTGTTGAGCACGCCCAGCGCCCAGCGCCGATCGTCGTGCCGGGACAGGCCGGGCATGCCGAGCACCACATGGGCCTGCTCGGTGCGCCGTTCCAGCACCTCCACATGGCCGTGGCTGCGCAGGGTCTTGCTGCCGCCGCGCGGCGGCCGGGGCACGGCCTCGGGGTCGCGGAGCGCGCCCGCGCCCTCGAAGGCCTCGCGCACCTGCCGGACGACGGCCTCGTGGTCGATGTTGCCCGCCGCGGCCACGACGAGCCTGGTGGGGTCGTAGTGCTTCTTGTAGAAGCGGTGCACCTGGTCGCGGGTGAGGGCGTTGATGGTCTCGACGGTGCCGAGCACGGGGCGGCCCAGCGGGGAGTCGCCCAGCAGCGCGGTGGCGAACAGGTCGTGCACCTGGTCGCCGGGGTCGTCCTCGGTCATCGCGATCTCCTCCAGGACGACGCCGCGTTCGGCGTCGATGTCCTCCTGGCGGATGAGCGAGCCGGTCAGCATGTCGCAGACCACGTCGATGGCGAGCGGCAGATCGGTGTCGAGGACACGCGCGTAGTAGCACGTGTACTCCTTGGCGGTGAACGCGTTCATCTCGCCGCCGACCGCGTCGACCGCGGAAGAGATCTCCAGCGCGCTGCGCCGTGCCGTGCCCTTGAAGAGCAGGTGCTCCAGATAGTGCGTGGCGCCGTTCAGGGCCGGGGTCTCGTCGCGGGAACCGACGGCGGCCCAGATCCCGAAGGTCGCCGAACGCACGGTGGGCAGCGTCTCGGTGACGACGCGCAGCCCCCCGGGCAGGACGCTGCGGCGCACGGTGCCGATGCCGTCGAGGCCGGGGAGCAGGGTCTGCGTGCGGACGGCCCGCCCCTTGGTGGAGGGGCGGGCCGTCACGCGTGTGGAGCGGTCGGTCACTGCTCGGACGCGTCCTCGGACTTGTCGTCGGCAGCGGCGTCGGCGCCGGCACCGTCTTCGTTCTCTTCACCCTCGACGACGGGGATCAGCGAGAGCTTGCCGCGCTGGTCGATCTCGGCGATCTCGACCTGGACCTTGGTGCCCACGGGGAGGACGTCCTCGACGTTCTCCACGCGCTTGCCGCCGGCCAGCTTGCGGATCTGCGAGATGTGCAGCAGGCCGTCCTTGCCCGGGAGCAGGGAGACGAAGGCACCGAAGGTGGTGGTCTTCACGACCGTGCCCAGGTAGCGCTCGCCGACCTCGGGCATCGTCGGGTTGGCGATGCCGTTGATGGTCGCGCGGGCGGCCTCGGCGGACGGGCCGTCGGCGGCACCGATGTAGATGGTGCCGTCGTCCTCGATCGTGATCTCGGCGCCGGTGTCCTCCTGGATCTGGTTGATCATCTTGCCCTTGGGGCCGATGACCTCACCGATCTTGTCCACCGGGATCTTGACGGTGATGATGCGCGGGGCGTTCGGCGACATCTCGTCCGGAGTGTCGATCGCCTCCATCATCACGTCGAGGATGTGCAGACGCGCGTCGCGGGCCTGCTTGAGGGCCGCGGCCAGGACCGACGCCGGGATGCCGTCGAGCTTGGTGTCCAGCTGGAGCGCTGTGACGAACTGCTTGGTGCCGGCGACCTTGAAGTCCATGTCGCCGAACGCGTCCTCCGCACCGAGGATGTCGGTGAGGGTGACGTAGTGGGTCTCGCCCTCGATCTCCTGGGAGATCAAGCCCATGGCGATACCGGCGACGGGGGCCTTCAGCGGCACACCGGCGTTCAGCAGCGACATGGTGGAGGCGCAGACCGAGCCCATCGACGTGGAGCCGTTGGAGCCCAGCGCCTCGGAGACCTGGCGGATCGCGTAGGGGAACTCCTCGCGGGTCGGCAGGACCGGCAGCAGCGCCCGCTCGGCGAGCGCGCCGTGGCCGATCTCGCGGCGCTTGGGGGAGCCGACGCGGCCGGTCTCACCGGTGGAGTACGGCGGGAAGTTGTAGTTGTGCATGTAGCGCTTGCGCGTCTCGGGCGCCAGCGTGTCCAGCTGCTGCTCCATGCGCAGCATGTTCAGCGTGGTGACGCCCAGGATCTGGGTCTCGCCGCGCTCGAACAGCGCCGAACCGTGCACGCGCGGGATCGCCTCGACCTCGGCGGCCAGGGTGCGGATGTCGGTGACACCGCGGCCGTCGATGCGGACCTTGTCCTTGATGACGCGGGCGCGGACCAGCTTCTTGGTCAGCGAGCGGTAGGCGGCGGAGATCTCCTTCTCGCGGCCCTCGAACTGCGGCAGCAGCTTCTCGGCGGCGAGCGCCTTCACGCGGTCCAGCTCGGTCTCGCGGGCCTGCTTGCCGGCGATGGTCAGCGCCTGCTTGAGCTCGTCCGCGACGGCCGACTCCAGCGCCTCGAACACGTCGTCCTGGTAGTCCAGGAAGATCGGGAACTCGGCGGTCTCCTTGGCGGCCTTGGCCGCCAGGTCGGCCTGCGCCTTGCACAGCACCTTGATGAACGGCTTGGAGGCGTCCAGGCCGGCCGCGACGATCTCCTCGGTCGGCGCCTCGGCGCCGCCCTCGACCAGCTTGATCGTCTGGGTGGTGGCCTCGGCCTCCACCATCATGATCGCGACATCGCCGTCCTCGAGGGTGCGGCCGGCGACGACCATGTCGAAGACGGCTTCCTCCAGCTCGCTGTGCGTCGGGAAGGCGACCCACTGGCCGCGGATCAGCGCGACGCGGACGCCGCCGATCGGGCCGGAGAACGGCAGGCCGGCCAGCTGCGTGGAGCAGGAGGCGGCGTTGATGGCGACCACGTCGTAGAGGTGGTCGGGGTTGAGCGCCATGATCGTCGCCACGACCTGGATCTCGTTGCGCAGGCCCTTCTTGAAGGACGGGCGCAGCGGGCGGTCGATCAGACGGCAGGTGAGGATCGCGTCCTCGGAGGGACGGCCCTCGCGACGGAAGAAGGAGCCGGGGATCCGCCCGGCCGCGTACATGCGCTCCTCGACGTCCACCGTGAGGGGGAAGAAGTCGAGCTGGTCCTTCGGGTGCTTCGAGGCGGTGGTGGCCGACAGCACCATGGTGTCGTCGTCCAGGTAGGCCACGGCCGAGCCGGCGGCCTGGCGGGCCAGCCGGCCCGTCTCGAAGCGGATCGTACGGGTGCCGAAGCTGCCGTTGTCGATCACGGCTTCGGCGTAGTGGGTCTCGTTCTCCACTATGGGGATTCTCCTCTTTCGTGCCGCCGGGCGTCTTCCCGGTGGCCGTCGGTGGAGGGGCGTCCCGCCGGGCCGGTCTTCGATCGAAGCCACCGGGACGTATGTGCTGCCCGGCGGCCACTACCGAGGACCGGCTCTGGTGGCGCTTAGGAGGACGCTCCCTCCGCATGCTCTATGGCGTTGTGTATGGGACCAGCCTACAAAGCTTCGGCCCCGCTCTCGCGCCCAGCGCGGTACCCCACGTACGCCAAGGGAGCGGCTCCCGTACGGGAACCGCTCCCTCTACGGCGTCTCAGCGGGCGCCGGCCGCACCGCGGCGGATGCCGAGGCGGTCGACGAGCGCGCGGAAGCGCTGGATGTCCTTCTTGGCCAGGTACTGCAGCAGACGGCGGCGCTGGCCGACCAGGATCAGCAGACCACGACGGGAGTGGTGGTCGTGCTTGTGGGTCTTGAGGTGCTCGGTGAGGTCCGAGATGCGGCGCGAGAGCAGCGCAACCTGGACCTCGGGGGAGCCCGTGTCGCCCTCCTTGGTGCCGAACTCGGCGATGATCTGCTTCTTCGTCGCGACGTCGAGCGACATACGGTCTCCTAGTGTGTCGATGCCTTCGAGCGCCCCTGGTCTGTGTCACAGGGGAAACTGCGATGACTCAAAAGGCGGGACGCGCCGCACGGGGGCAGACGCATCGGTTACACAGAGTACCACCCCGGGCCCGGTGCGATGTCCGGATCCGGGGTGGCGGGCACCACGTGTGAGCGGCGGCGCGGCGGGACCGGCCCGCACGGCGTGGCGGCCTCAGCCGCTCGTCATCCCGCGGGCCTTGGCGTACAGGTCGAGCACGGCGAGGCAGATCGGGATCAGCGAGAGCAGCACCGCGGCCTCGGTCAGGTCCAGCATCCGCCCCCAGAAGGGGGTGACGCCCTTGTTGGGGACGATCAGGGCGATCGCCACCAGGAGGGCGGCGCCCAGTGCCACCGCGGCCGACAGCCACACGGTGCGGATGTCGAGCGAGGAGTGGTTGCCGCGCATCAGGTCGGTGAGGATGCCGGACGGCAGGTTGAGCGCGAGCCCGGCGACCAGCAGGCCGATCGTGACGACGCCGGCGACCATCAGCGTCACGACCTGCGAGGTGTAGCGGAACAGCCGGGCGCGCATCAGCGTCGCCAGGCCCGTCACCAGGGCGAGCAGCTGCGCCCAGGCGCTGTCGGAGAAGCCCAGCACGACACCGGCGGAGCCGACGATCGCGGCGGAGCAGCCGGCGACCAGGCCGAGCAGCAGCTCGTGGCCGCGGCGGGCCTGGTTGGTGATGAGCGCGAAATCGACCGGCTCCTCCTCGCCCTGCCGCTCGGCGTCCCCGCGGTGCCGCATGGCGACCTGGTCGGGCGAGCGGAAGCCGATCGGCAGCCGCGCGAACCGCGCCGACCAGCCGGGCAGGAACCCGACGACGGCGATCATGACGACGGCCGTGACGGCGGCCGCCTCGCGCGGCGCGGCCTCGGTGAGGATCGCCACGAAGGTGGCGAGGGTGCCGACGCCCGCGGTGAACGACGCCGCGACGAACGGGGCGTCACCCTGCGGCAGCAGCAGGACGAGCAGCACGGACGCGGTCAGCACCACGACGCAGCCGATGAGGAAGTGCAGCCGGCCCGGGCCCTCGCCCTTGTCGACGCCCATCACGCCGGAGCCGGCGACCAGCAGCAGAGGCAGCGAGGCGAGGCCGAGTGCGACGGCGGAGTGCCGGTCGTCGTACACCCGCGCGCGCACGCCCGCCAGCGCGACCAGCACCAGGCCCGCGGCCCCGGCGAGCACACCGGGCAGGCCGTGCATGTCGTGCTCGACCGGCTCGGAGAACCACAGCACGAAGGCCATCAGGACGAGCAGGACCACGCCGGCGGTGAGGCCGACACCGCGCATCAGTGCGTCGTTCCAGCTGCGCCGGTCGGTCTGCACGGCGGCGGCGACCGCGTCGACCACGTCGTCGAAGACGGCGGGCGGCAGCGAGTCGGCGAAGGGACGCAGGAGGAGCAACTCACCGTCGTGAACGCGCTGTTCGGTCAGGGAGAGGGTGTCGTCGAGCACCCTTCCGTCCCTGCGGACCAAGTTGTACCCGGTGGGTGCGGCTTCTTCCGGGGTCTGGCCCGACAGGCGCAGGATCTCCGGATAGATGTCGGAGAGCGGCACGTCCTCCGGGAGTGCCACGTCGATCCGGCTGTTCGGCGCCGCCACCGTGACTCTGCAGAATCCGGTTGCTGAGACCGTGCTCACCTGGAGTTGTCCCCCTCGTCCGACGGTGGGTGGTTTGGGGTGGCAGTGACGCGGCCGTCCAGGGTCGGACCCCCGTCCGCGCTGCGCGATCCGTCACCCTACCCCGTGCCCCACGCCCCTTGCCCCCCACCCGACCCACTGCCTCGCGGCTGTCATGCCCAGTAGGATCGCCACCTGCCTGTGGTCCAACACCCGTCCCCGCAGGGGCCGGTGCGCGACCGGGACGTGCCATACGGGGGACCGTCGCCACGGGGGCGGCCCGAAACTGCGATTCGCGTGAAGGACTGGTGCATCGGTGAGCGTGGTCGTCGTCAAACGCCCGCCGCGGGTATACCCGCCGGAGGTGCCGAGTGAGGAGGTACGGCTCGTCGCGCCGCCCGAACTGCCGCGCGGCGAGGACCAGGGCCTGCTGATGAACCTGCTGCCCATGCTCGGCATGGGCTCGTCGGCCGCCTTCTTCTTCCTGCCCACGGGGAGCGGGGGCTCCGGCGGGTTCATGAAGATCATGGGTGTGCTGATGATGGGCTCCACCCTCGCGATGGTGGTCGCCCAGATCGTCCGCTCCCGCAAGGGCCCGTCCGGCCAGATGGCCGAGGCCCGCCGCGACTACCTCAAGTACCTGGCGCAGGTGCGCCGCGGGGTCCGCAAGACCGCCCGCAAGCAGCGTGACGCACAGTATTACCTGCACCCCGCTCCCGAGCAGCTGTGGGCGCTGGTCGCCGAGGGCTCGCGGGTGTGGGAACGCCGCGCCTCCGACGCCGACTTCGCGCAGGTGCGGGTCGGGCTCGGCCCGCAGCAGCTGGCCACCCCGATCGTCGCGCCCGAGACCGCCCCGGTCGACGAACTGGAGCCGCTGACCGCGCACTCGATGCAGCAGTTCATCGCCGCGCACGGCTCGCTGGACAACCTGCCGCTGGCGGTGGGGCTGCGCTCCTTCTACCACGTGACGATCTCCGGCGACCCGGACACCGTCTACGGCCAGACCCGGTCCGTCGTCGGCCAGTTGTGCTCCCTGCACTCCCCCGAGGACCTGGTCGTCGCCGTGGTCGCGGCGCCCGGCGCCCAGTCGGAGTGGGAGTGGACGAAGTGGCTGCCGCACGCGCAGCACAAGGAGCAGGACGGCGCGGGTTCGCGCCGGCTGGTCTGCGGCGATCTCGGCGAGGCCGAGGAACTGCTCGCCGACGAGCTGGACGGCCGGCCGCGCTTCAACCGCGACGGCCAGACGGTCCTGGACCAGCCGCACGTGGTGATCGTGCTCGACGGCGGCGGCGTGCCCGCCGACTCGGTGATCGCCTCGGCCGAGGGCCTGCAGGGCGTGACGATCCTGGAGGTCGTGCCCGGCGAACTCGACGAGATGCGCGGCTCGCTGTCCATCCAGGTGTGGCGCGACCAGCTCTACTTGGAGGCCGGCTCCGGCACCTTCGTCGGCACCCCGGACGTGCTGTCCCCCGTACAGGCGGAGTCGCTGGCCCGGCAGCTGGCGCCGCTGCGCCTGGGGGCGGCCGACGCCGACGAGCCGCTGCTGGCGAACCTGGACTTCACCGACCTGATGGGGATCGGCGACGCGTCCTCCGTGGACGTCTCGCGGACCTGGCGGCCGCGGACCCTGCACGAGCGGCTGCGCGTGCCGATCGGCCTCGGCGAGACCGGCGAGGCGGTCATGCTGGACGTCAAGGAGGCCTCGCAGGAGGGCATGGGCCCGCACGGCCTCTGCGTCGGCGCCACCGGTTCCGGCAAGTCGGAGCTGCTGCGCACGCTGGTGCTGGGCCTGGCGGTCACCCACTCCTCGGAGACGCTGAACTTCGTCCTGGCGGACTTCAAGGGCGGCGCCACCTTCACCGGCATGGGCACCATGCCGCACGTGTCGGCGGTCATCACCAACCTCGCCGACGAGCTGACCCTCGTCGACCGCATGCGCGACTCCATCACCGGTGAGCTCACCCGCCGCCAGGAACTGCTGCGGCAGTCCGGCAACTACGCCAACATCACGGACTACGAGAAGGCCCGCGCGGCGGGCGCGGCACTGGACCCGCTGCCCTCGCTCGTCCTGATCATCGACGAGTTCTCCGAACTGCTCGCCGCCAAGCCCGACTTCATCGAGATGTTCATCCAGATAGGCCGCATCGGCCGGTCGCTGGGTGTGCACATGCTGCTCGCCTCGCAGCGCCTGGAGGAGGGCAAGCTGCGCGGCCTGGACACCTTCCTGTCCTACCGCATCGGTCTGCGCACCTTCTCCGCCGCCGAGTCCCGCACGGCGATCGGCGTGCCGGACGCTTACCACCTGCCCAACGTGCCCGGCGCGGGCATCCTGAAGTACGGCACCGACACCATGGTGCAGTTCAAGGCCGCGTACGTCTCCGGCACCTACCGCGCGCCCGGCACCCGGACGGCGAACGGCGCCCGCATCGACCGCTCCCCCGTGCTGTTCACCGCGGCGCCGGTGCCGCTGCGCATCCTCACCGAGCCGGAACCGCAGCCGCGCTCCGGCCAGGTGGACGACGCGCTGGCCGACACCGTCCTCGACGTGATCGTGGGCCGCCTCGAAGGGCAGGGCCCGCCCGCCCACCAGGTGTGGCTGCCGCCGCTGGACGAACCGTTCAGCGTCGACCAGGTGCTGCCGCCGCTGACGGTGAGCGCCGAGCGCGGTCTGCACGCCGAGGGCTACACGGCCACCGGCAAGCTCGCGGTGCCGGTCGGCCTGGTCGACAAGCCCTTCGAGCAGCGCCGCGACGTGATGTACGCCGACCTGTCGAGCTCCGGCGGCCACGCGCTGGTCGTCGGCGGCCCGCAGTCCGGCAAGTCCACCCTGGTGCGCTCGCTCATCGCGTCCTTCGCGCTGACCCACACTCCGAATGAGGTCCAGTTCTACGCGCTGGACTTCGGCGGCGGCGGCATGCTGGCGCTGGACGGGCTGGCGCACGTCGGCGGGGTCGCCTCCCGGCTGGACGCGGAGAAGGTCCGCCGCACGGTCGCCGAGGTGCACGGCATCCTCAATGCGCGCGAGGAGTTCTTCCGCAGCAACGTCATCGACTCCATGAACACCTTCCGCTCCCGGCGGGCGGCCGGGCACTTCCCGGACCAGCCGTGGGGCGACGTGTTCCTGGTCATCGACGGCTGGGGCACGTTCAAGACCGACTACGAGCAGCTCGACCCGGTCATCAACGACATCGCCACCCGCGGCCTCGGCTTCGGCATCCACCTGATCGTCACCGCCACCCGCTACACCGAGATCCGGCCCGCGCTGCGCGACCAGATCCTCAGCCGGCTGGAACTGCGGCTCGGCGACCCGATGGAGTCCGAGTTCGACCGCCGGCGCGCCGAGAACGTGCCGGTCGGCAAGCCCGGGCGCGGGCTGTCCCCGGAGAAGCTGGACTACCTGGCGGCGCTGCCGCGCATCGACGCCTCCTCCGCCGTGGAGGACCTGTCCGAGGGCATGGCGCAGTTCGTCGCCCAGGTCAACGCCAACTGGCCGGGGCCGGTCGCACCGAAGGTGCGGATGCTGCCGACGATGCTCCCGGCGACCGAACTCCCCAAGGGCGGCGACTTCTCCGACCGCGGCATCGCGATCGGCGTCGACGAGCTCACGCTCTCCCCGGTGTTCGTGGACTTCGAGACCGATCCGCTGATGGTGGTCTACGGCGAGAGCGAGTCCGGCAAGTCCTCGCTGCTGCGGCTGATCGCCAAGCAGGTCAGCGAGCGCTACGAGCCCGGCAAGGCGCTGTTCGTGGTCTCCGACTTCCGCCGGGCGCTGCTCGGCCAGGTGCCGGAGAGCCACATGTACAAGTACTGCGCCTCGGGCCCGCAGTTGCAGGAGGTCATGGAGTCGCTTGCCGGCTCGATGGGCCGCCGGATGCCCGGCCAGGACGTGACGCCCGAGCAGCTGCGCAACCGCAGCTGGTACACCGAGCCGGACGCGTGGGTCTTTGTCGACGACTACGACCTGGTCGCGACCTCCATGGGCAACCCGATGCAGGTGCTGATGGAGTACCTGCCGTTCGCCCGCGACCTGGGCCTGCGCATCATCCTGTCGCGCAGCACGTCGGGCGCCTCGCGGTCCTCCTTCGAGCCGTTCCTCACCCGGACGAAGGAACTCGGCGCGACCGGGATCGTCCTGTCCGGCGACCCGGGCGAGGGCCCCGTCTTCGGCAGCACCAAGGCGGTCAAGCTGCCGCCGGGGCGGGCGCAGTTCCTCACCCGGCGGCGCGGCAACCAGCTGATCCAGACCGGGTTCCTGCCGGAGAGCTGACGGCACGGGGCGGGGCGGGGACGGACCGGGCGTCCGTCCCCGCCCCGTTGCCGTGCGGAGGCCGTGGGGCGGTTCAGTCGCGCGGGGTGGGCGGGCGGTAGGCGGGTGGGACGTCGCGCGGGTCGGCGGCACCGGCGCCGGGCGCTTCGGGCCCGACCCGCTCTTCGTCCCGATTCTGCTGGTCCTGCTGGTCCTGCTGCTCGAACCACCGCGCGGCGCGCTCACGCGCCTCGGCGCGCTCCTCGGGCGTCATCCGCTCGTCGATCCTGCGCAGTTCCGCCATGCGGTCACCGACGGCCCCGCGCCAGACGTCGGAGTCCAGGGCCTCGCGCATGCCGAGACGGCCGTTCAGGACCTCGCGCGCCATGTCCTTCAGCGGGCCGGTCACCTTCGGGTTGTCGGCCAGCGTCCTGAGCGCCTTGTGCAGGCGGCGGGCCTGCTCCGGGTCGGCGGCGACCTCCATCAACTCGGCGTCGCTGATCTCCTTGCTCATCGGCTCGGTGCCCCCGGTCGTGTGCGTCGCGAGAAGGGTGTGCGGGCCATCGTGCCACTCCCCGGCACGGGACGGCGGCGTACCTCAGGAGGTACCGGAGGACGGTACGAAGGACGGTACGAAGGACGTGTCGATGACGCAGAAGCGGTTGCCCTCGGTGTCGGCGAGCACGACGAAGTCGGGGTCCGGCGGGTACCGGTCCCAGTCGACGCGCCCGGCCCCGAGGGCGACCAGCCGCTCGACCTGTGCCGCCTGATCGGCGGCGTCCTCGGCGTACAGGTCGAGGTGGACCCGCGGGTGCTCCTGGACGGGGGTGGCGCTGCGGCCCACGGCGATGCCGGGGCCCGCGCCGCCGTCGGCGGGGACCAGCACCGCCCAGTCGTCCCCGGCCTCCCCGTCACGCGGCACGTACCCGAGTGCGGCACCCCAGAAGGCCGCGGCACGGTGCACGTCCGCGGCGCCCAGCACGATGGTTCCCAGGCTCAGCATGGATCGATGATGACAGCTGCCACCGACAGTGCCCCCGCCGCGAAGCCCGCTGCGAGGATGGGCACATGACCCGCATCCGCGTCGACGTCGCCCACACCGCCGACCTGGACCGCGCCGACCTGGACGCGGCACGCGCCCTGCTCGTCGCGGCCTTCGACGGCGGCTTCGACGACACGGACTGGGAGCACTCCCTCGGCGGCCTGCACACGCTGGTGCGGGAGGGCGCGGAGCTGATCGGGCACGCCGCCCTCGTGCAGCGCCGTGTGCTGCACGACGGCCGTGCCCTGCGGACCGGTTACGTCGAGGGCGTGGGCGTGCGCGCGGACCGCCGCGGACGCGGTCACGGCGCCGCCCTGATGGACGCGCTGGAACGCCGGGTGCGCCGCGCGTACGACCTGGGCGCACTGGCCGCCGCCGACGGCGCGGGCGGCTTCTACGCGGCCCGCGGCTGGCGGCCGTGGCGGGGCCCCACCTCCGTGCTCACGCCGTCGGGGGTCCTGCGCACCCCGGACGACGACGACTGCGTGTACGTGCTGCCGACGGCCGCGCCGCTCGACCTCGCCGGCGACCTCGTGTGCGACTGGCGGGACGGCGACGCCTGGTAGGTCCCCGGCCGCGGTTCGCCGGTCCGCCGCCGCGTCAGCCGGCGGGGGTGAGCTCCAGCCGCCAGTCGTTGCAGCGGATGGGATGGCCGGCGGGGTACTCGAAGTCGCACTCCTCCACGAGCGTGAAGCCGAGTCGACGGCAGATCGCGTTCGACGCGGGGTTGTCCACCTTCGGGTACGCGTGCAGGGACCGCGGCCCGTCCCCGGCCGACGCCGCCTCCGTCGCCAGCCCGATGATCTCGCGCCCCGCCGCCACGGCGATGCCGCGCCCCTGGTACTCCGGCAGGACGCTCCAGCCCGTCTCGTACACCGTCTCCCCCCGCCAGGGACGCTCCCAGTAGCCGATGGTGCCCGCCGGTTCGCCCGTGGGCGACAGCACGATGCGGAACATCCCCCCGCCACCGGCGCCGCGCCGCTGCAGATACCGCTCGTGCCGGGCCCGCAGTTGCTCCTCGGTCTCCGGGCCTCCCAGGTGCGCCATCATCTCGGGCGCGTTCGTGCGCCGCAGCAGGGCGAGATCGTCCTGCCCCCACGGTTCGATCCTCACCTCGACGGTCATGCCCCGGCTCCTCTCCTCGCTCCTGCCGATGACATCACGAGGGTCGGACATCGGGGCGTGCCGACCGATGAGTCCCGGTCCCGCCGCCGGTCTGCCCCCTCGTGAGAAGGAGTGCGCCGGACGCGCTCCGCCGCCGTACCGAGGAAGGCATGCCCCCATGAACGACATCACCGTCACCCGGGTCTTCGACGCGCCGCTCGCCAAGGTCTGGAAGGTGTGGACCGAGCGCGAGTACTTCGCCCAATGGTTCGGCGCCCCGCTGCCGACGGTCGTCAGCGACGTCCGCACCGGCGGCACGTGGAGCGCCACCGTCACCACCCCTCAGGGCGACATGCCGCTGGGCGGCACCTACCGCGAGGTCGTACGGCACGAGCGGCTGGTGTGGACGATGGTCGGCCCCGACGGCGCCGAGGTCGTCATGGACGCCGCGTTCACCGACCACGGCGACAAGACCGAGGTCGTCTACCGCCAGCCCGACGTCCCCGCCGAGCACTTCACCCGGACCGAGGCGGGCGTCCACCACATCCTCGACAGCTTCGCCTCCGTCCTGGCGAGGGCGTGACGGCAGGACGGAGCCCCCGACCGTGGCGACCACGACCTACGCCCTGATCCCCGGAGCGGGCGGCGACAGCGCCTGGTACTGGCAGCTCGTGGTGCCGGAGCTGCGCCGCCGCGGCCACGAGGCCCTGGCGGTCGAACTCCCCGTGGACGACGACGCGGCGGGGCTGGAGGAGTACGCGGACGCGGTCGCCGCGGTCGTGGGCGATCACGAGCACCTGGTGCTGGTCGCCCAGTCGATGGGCGGGTTCACCGCGCCCCTGGCGTGCGAGCGTCTGGGCGACCGGGTCCAACTGCTCGTCCTGGTCAACGCGATGATCCCGGCACCCGGGGAGACCGCGGGGGAATGGTGGGCGAACACGGGCCAGCCCGAGGCCCGGCGGACGCTCGACCTCGCCGAGGGCCGACCGCCGGACGCGGACTTCGACCCCCTGGTGACCTTTTTCCACGACCTGCCGGGGCCCCTGGTGGAAGCGGCCCTCGCCCGGGAGCCCCGCCAGTCCGACACCCCGTTCGGCGTCCCCTTCCCGCTGTCCGCCTGGCCGGACGTGCCCACCCGCGTCGTCGCCGGCCGCGACGACCGGCTCTTCCCGCCGGAGTTCCAGCGACGCGTCGCCCGCGAGCGCCTCGGCGTCGAGGCGGACGTCCTGCCGGGCGGCCACCTGGTGGCACTGAGCAATCCGGCGGGCCTGGCGGAGCTGCTCGTGGGCTACCGGACACCTTGACGCGGCCCGCAACGCGGCCGCAGGGCACCGGGCCTCTCCGGGGCCCTGCGGCTCTCGTCAGCAGGTACTTGGTGAGCGTGATAGCGACGAACAGCGGCGCGAGTCCGCCGCACGGCGATTCCCACCGGGCGACCTCACCTGCGCCCGCGTCACGACGGGAGCAGGTTGCTCCCTGACCGCACAACGGCCTGGGCATAGGCGACCCGGACATCCAGGCGCTTCGGGTCGAGTTCGTACACCGCGGTGCTGACGCCCCGCCGGTCGAGCGCGGTGCCCGCACCCGCCGTACGCCACCTCGTGCGCTGCGGGCCGTCGAGGTCGACGGGATCCGAGCCGTCGATCAGCGAGTACACCAGCTGCACGAGCCACAGCGGGAACCAGAGCGGTGCGAGCAGCAGGTAGAACGTCCACGCGTACCAGGAGCCCGCCTTGCCGACAGCCGCCGGTGACGCGTCGACGGGCCGGATCGTCCACCGGACACGACGCGGCCAGGGCAGGACGCGCCCGGAACGGCGGGTGATCCACGCGAGCGGGGCGCCTTCGGCCGTGCAGACCTCGTACTCCCCACGGTCGCCCGGGCGCACGACGCACAACGGGCCGCCGTCCGCCCCGCTGTGGATCCACAGCGCGGTCGACGAGACCGCGCCCGGGTTCAGGGGCCCGGCGGAGTCGTAGACGTACGCCAAGGCCGCCGCGTCACGCCGGGTGCCCGGCTGCCTGATCGCCAGGACCAGCCGGGATCCCGGCCGCTCGGGGTCGGCGGGACCGGGCGGGGAGACCTGGAACACCTGCCGGGACTCGGGCGCGGGGAACGGCGTCTGCTGAGCCGGGGCGGACCACCCCGGGTGACTGTTGCTCACGGCTATCCGAAAGGGTTGAGGGTGTCGACGATCCGACCGGCCGTGGAACGGGCCTGGTCGATACTTTCATGGACCTTGTCCGACGTGTACTGCACGTCCTCCGTCACGTGGCGCACGCCCTCCTTGTAGAGATCCTTCGCGCCCATGGCGGCCTCGTAGCCGCGCGCCGTCCACGAGCGCGGGTCGATGTACTTCCCGACGACGGTGCCCGCCTCGTCGACGACCGGCCTGACGGAGTCCGCGAGAGCCGGGATACGTGACAACGGTGTGCGCTCGATGAGCTCCGGCATGATCTTCCGGAACGGGGCGTCGAGAAGGGACGTCCCCGCCCGGTACAGCGTGGAGTCGCCGAACTCCTTGGCGACGGCGAGCGCGAACCGGTCCGCGAACTTGTCCGCGGTGACGTGGATGGCGTGGGCCTTGTTGCCGAGGGAACCCCAGTTGCGCGCCACCCATTGCTCGGCGTCGTCGCCGAACTTGGCGGTACCGCCGACCGCGTCGATCAGATCGCCGGCACGTTTCCACGAATCCGCGGCCTTCGCACCGAAATCCAGGACGTTCATCGGGATCTTGACGCCCTTGAATGCGCCCAGGGCCACCTTGCCACCGCGGGCGAAGTCGCCGAACGGCACAAATCCGACGATGTCGAGGCCGATGTCCAACCACGAGCCGTCCTTGGCTCCCAGAGCCCAGCCGCCGGCGTGGAAGGCGAGCGCTCCGGCGTTGAGGACCATGCCGATGGCCTCGAACACCACGGCGCCCACGATGGTCTCCGAGAAGACGACGGCCAGGACGTCGCACGCCGCACTCGCGTAGCCGAGCCAGTCGCCGATCTTGTAGAGCAGGTCCGCGTTGTTCTTCAGCCAGTCCAGGACGTCGGCGGCGAGATCCTTGATCCTGTCGCCGAGGTCCTTCAGGGAATCGAGGAACCGGTCGAAGAGCCCCGGTTCGTCCGGGGCACGTTCGGCGGCCTTGCGGATGGCCTCGGCCGCGGCACGGGCCGCCGCCTCGTGGTCGCTCAGCAGGTCCTGGGCCTTCTTGATGACCGTGTTCAGGCCGTCCGTGGCCTCGTTGACCTGCTTGACGGCGAAGTCGAGACGCCTTTGCGCGTCCTGCAGCGCGGCGTCGGTGTCGAAGGTCCGCCCGGCCAGTTGAAGATCCGGCGCGGACTGCGCCGAGGTGAGGACCCGGCGGGCCTGCTCGGCCTCCGCCTCGTAGCGGACCGCGAGCGTCTGGAAGTCTGTCAGTTGGGACTGCCACCAGTGCAGGGCGTGAGCGGCGTCGATCAGCGAGCCGTGTCCGTCGAGCAGATATTTCGGCAGTTCGCCCACCTTCTTGGCGAAGCCGTCGGCCGCGTCCCCCTCCCAGATACCGTCGCTCTTGCCCAGCCGCGTCAGCGTGCCGTGCGCCTCGTTCAGCTGGTTGCCGACTTTGCTCAGGATGGTCACGAGCTGGGCCACCGAGGCCGGGACCCCGGGCGCCGGGTCAAACCCGAGGGCGTCGTACGTCTGCGCGGTCATGCGAACGCGGTCCTCTCCTGGGTGCTCGAGGCGATCGCCGTCGAGGACTCGGCACCTTCACCGGAGCCGTCCTCTCCGCCCGCGAAGGTGACGGTGTCGGCGATGTCGGCGAGAACCGCCTGGTAGTGGAAGAGATCCTGGGCGTCGGAAGTGCTCAGACAGAACAGGAGCAGCCGGTTCTCCTGCGGGAACGGCAACCAGAGCTCGATCCGGACGAAGAACCTTTCCTGTTCGCCGTCCGGGAGTGCCCACACAGCACGCGACCCCGCGACATTCACCACGGCCGGTCCCGCGGGGAGGGTGACGAGCTGGGCTTCGCCCCCGTCGTTGGTGCGCGCGAGCGTCTCCACGATGCCGGCAGCGGCAAGCGCGGGATCCGGAATGTCCAACTCCCGCACGCTGATCAACAGCGTGCAACGGCTCACTCGTTCCGGTGCCTGCGTGCCGTCGGCCGTTCCCCCGATGGGAAAGATGCCAAGTGCCTGGTAGACGACGCCGTCGGCAGCGAGTTGCTGCGCGTTCGCCGCGTGCACGGCCGTGAACATCCTGCGCAGCGGCTCCCAGTCCTCCCGGTCACCCCAGTAGTCGCGCGCGTACGCCCGCATGCGCTCGGTAAATGTCTCGTCGTCCAGCCCAATGCCGAGAGGTATCTCGTGGAACTCGGACTGCACCTGGAACCGGAATGCCGCGGCGCCGTCCTCCGGACCGTCCTCGGGTGTCGATGTCACGTGGTCCCTCCCTTGCCCGACGGCTTGAAGGAGTCCGCGACCTGCTGCTCCAGGGTCTCGTACACCTTCCGGGTATCGGCGAGACCCTTGGTGACGCCGCCCGTCGCGTCCGCGATCAGCCCGATCCCGTACCCCCAGGCGTCCTGGAACTCGTCACAGGCCGCCTCCAGATCGGCGAAGCCGGAGCCCTTCGGGCCGATGTCCTTCAGGACCTTCATCGCGGAGCGCATCTCGTCGGCGCAGTTCCCCAACTGCGTACCGAGATCAGCGAGCGCGTCGAGTTCCACCTTGTAGTAACCGGCCATGGCCGATGTCGTCTCCCCGTTGAATGTGTCGGACGTGCGAGCGGCTGTGCGTTACTGGCGCCCCGAGCCCCACGACGAGGGCGGCGGCGTCTGCTGCTGCCCCCCGTACGGGTTGTTCTGGGCATACGGGTTGCCCTGCTGCTGGGGCTGGGGCTGGTACTGCTGCGGCGGCTGCGGCCCGCCGTACTGCTGATACCCGCCGCCGGGCGCACCGGGACCGCCCGGGCGGTCATCGCCGCCGCCCTTGTTGCGGCGGGCGATCCTGACGATCACAAAGACGATCAGAGCGAGGACGAGAAGTCCGACCAGCCCGATCACGCTGAGGGCGATGACCTGCTTGCGGTCGGCCGCCGCCTGCTCGTCGTCGCTCATGGCGCCGCCGGTGGTGTTCGGCGCGGCGCCCGACGGGTCGGGCGTCGCCCCTTGGCCGCCGTCGTTCTGCCCGGTCTTCAGCGACTCCGGCACGGCCAGCGGACCGTACGTGGACCCGGCAGGGACGTCCCGGGTCAGGGCGGCCAGTGGCTGGATGAAGCCGTAGCCGTAGTGCTCGTCCGGGAGGGATGTGCCCTTGGCCGACGCGGGGAGCCCTGCGGTCCTGGTCAGGCGGTTGACGATCTGACCTGCGGTCAGGTCTGGGAACTTGGCGCGCAGGAGCGCGGCCGCCGCGGCAACGAACGCACTCGAGTCGGAGGTACCGGTGCCGGACCGGTAGGCCGCGTTTGCCTGGCCACCGGCGCTCACGATGGAGGTTCCGGGTGCCGCAAGCAGTACCTGGGGACCTGAGTTGGAGCCCTCCCAGATCTCGCCGTTGTTCTTGACACCCCCCACCGCGACTGCACCGGGGTGACCTGCCGGATAGCTCACCTCAGTGCCCTCGTTACCCGAGGCCGCAACCACGACTACGTTTTTCCGGAGGGCGTACGCAACAGCGTCCGCCTCCTGCTCGGTCTTGACCGCGCCTCCGGACGACACGTTGATCACGGATGCTCCGTGGTCGACCGCATAACGAATCGATTCGGCGAAGCCGCCGTCGCGATGCCCGTCGTCGCGGATGTCGAGAATCTTGGCGTCGGGGGCAAGCCCCATGACCCCGTCGGCCCCCGCAGGTCCGTGGCCGTGCGCGGCAATGATCGAGGCCATGGCAGTGCCGTGGTCGTCGCCCGGGGCCGGAGCCGTTGAGCCGCCGTCGATGAAGTCCTTGCCTTCGATCACATTGCCACTGAGATCGACGTGATGGGCGTTGACACCGGAGTCGATGACCGCGACGGTGACGCCCTTGCCCTTCGAAACCTTCCAGATGGAGGCCGCGTCGAAGGCCTTCAGAGGCCACTGGTCTTCTCGCGTCTGGTCCGCCGAGGCGACCGGTGCGGCGGCGAGGATCAGCGCACCTGCGAGCACAACACCGCCCACTGAGCGCAGCGTCGGTGTGAAGGCCATCCCATGTCCTCTCTCAGGCAGTGCGGGGGCGGGCCGCTGCGGATTCTCCGGCCGAGCCCCCACACTGTTCTACAGGCTGCTGTGCGCCGCTACTCGATGACCCGAGGAGCGTTGTTGCGTTCCGGCGTCCAGGTCTCCTCGTCCTCGACCAAGTAGTCGGGACGCTCGCCCTCGCGCCGCTCTTCCTCTTCCGCCCGATCGGTCTGACCACGGCCCATCATGCGGTTGGCGCCCTTGCCGACGTTGCTGCCGCCGGCACCCGTGGCCCCACGGCTCTTGTGCAGGCCCGAACCACCCGGCGTGCCCCGCATACCGGACCCGGTGCCCTTGGCGGCCCCCGCAACGCCGCCACCGCGGCGGGCAAGGCTGCCCCCGCGTCCGGCGGTGGCACCGCCCCTGCCACCTGCTCCAGCCCCGGCACCACCGGCCCCGGGCATGCCGCCCCGGCCGGCAGCGCCCGCGCGACCGGCACCACCGGCGCCGGAACCAGCCGCCTTACCCCCGCGTCCGCCAAGGCCGCCCAAGGCTCCCGGAAGACCCGCACCGGCGCCGCCGACACCCGCGGTACCACCCGCCCCGGGGGCGCCGACTCCGCCGACGCCACCACCGATGCCGGCCGTGCCTCCGCCGTACCCACCGGTGCCGGTCGTGCCCCCGGCAATGCCGTCGATGGCAGTACCGACCTGAGGCTTCGTGCTCGAAGGAGGCTTCTGCACCCCACCGGTGATGCCGCCTTCCCGGGGCGACTTCACCTCCTTGACCGGCGTCACCGTGCCGGTCGACGTCCGAGCCGTGGGCCGGCTCGAAGTGTCCGTGCTGGGCCGGGTGATCTCCGGGGGCACCACCACCGGAACGGGAGCAACGCCACCCGGGTCGCCCGGGTAGTCCTCTGATTCGTCGTAACGCCTCGGCGTCGGCTTCTTCGTCCACGTCCCCATCGCACGCGACTGCGCGTTGTACCCCGCCCCCAACTGCTCCATCTTCACAGCCATTTCGAGCTGCGCTTCCTTGCCCGCCGACAGCGAGCCGCGGCTGCGGTCGAGCGCAGACTGCGTGTCCACCCCGTTCGCGAGGTCGGTGTGCAGCTGCGCGTCGCTGCGGTCGAAGCCGTCGCCGAGCGCGTCGCCCCAGCTGGACAGGGTGCCGGGCTTCTCCATCGCGTCGACCTGCGGCTTGATGGTCTTGAGCACGGACGCCGCGTTGGTCATCGCCTGCGAGGTGTACTTGGCATACGTGGAGCAGTCGGTGATCATCTTGCTGATCACCGTGGCCTGCGCGCGGAACCCCTCCGCCGCGGCGCCGTCCCAGTGCTGGGTGATGTGCTCGACGGCGGCCTCGAAGACGGCCTTGGCGCTGCCGGATCCGGTGACCAGCTGGTCGTGCACCTGGAGCCAGCCCTGGGCGCAGGACTCGACCTCGACATGGTCGGCGTTGGCTAGCATGGCCTTCATCTGGTCCATGTTCTTCGTGCCGGCGAAGTTCGTGGTGTGCTCCCCGGCATAGCACTGCGTCGGGGCCTGGTACTCGTAGTAAGTTCCCTCGTCAGCCATGATGCGTGTCCCCCTTTGCGACCGGCACGACGTTCATCGATCCGCGCATGATGTGTTCACTTGCCGCTGCCGGACATGCCGCCCTGCGCGTCGTATTCGGCGTCCGAGTAATGGCCGTGCACCTTCTTGGTCTTGCCGCCAAAGTCGTTCATGACGCCGTGGATGTAGGCCACAACCGACTCGATGTGCGTCTTCATCTCCTCGTGCGCGCGGGCCAGTTGATCGGCTTCCTCGAATGCCGATCCGAGCGCGCCGGGCGGCAGGTAGGTGTCGTTCTTCGCGCAGACGTTGGCGACGCCCAATTGGCTGATCACCCCGTTGAGCTTGGTGATCGTGTCCTCCAGCTCACTGAGATCGACCTTGTACTGGTCAGTCATCGTGTCGCTTCCCCGTTCCTGCTCATGTGTGGATCCCTCGCTTGCGACGCCAGTCGCCGAGGACGACCCCGCCTCCCACCAGCAGGGCGATGCCCGCGGCCGTGCCGCCGACCGTGTAGACGGCGTAGCGCTCGGTGCGTTGCTCGGGGCTCTCGCCGAGGACGACGGTGGCGGCCTCGATCTTCTCGTGGCCACCGGGGTTGACGACCGGGTCGGGCGTCGGGGCGGCCTGAGGGGTGGTCGCGTCGTCGTTGACCGCGGCGACCGGGTCGACGACGCCCCAGCCGACGAAGTCGTCGCGGCCGGGCTTGCCGCGGTCGGCGGTCTGCTCGATCTGGGTGATGACCTGGCGGTAGGTCCAGTCGGGGTGCTTGGCCCGGATGAGGGCGGCGACGCCGGAGACGTACGGGGCGGAGAAGCTGGTGCCCTGGTCGATGCAGTGGCCGCCGTAGGGAACGGTGGAGACCATGTCGACGCCGGGGGCCGCGACGCCCACGAACGGGCCCGGCTGGGAGAAGTTGGCGCGGGCGTTGTCGCGGTCGGAGGCGCCGACGGCGAGGACGCCGTCGTAGGAGGCGGGGTAGGTCAGCTTGACCTTGCCATCGGCGCCGTCGTTGCCGGCGGAGGCGACGATGAGGACGTCGTGGTCCTTGGCGTAGTCGACGGCCTTCTCCAGCGCCGAGTCGGGCGACAGCCTGGACGCGGTGTCCTGGGAGATGTTGATGACCTTGGCGCCGGTGTCCACCGCGTGACGGATCGCCACGGACATCGTCCTGACCGTGCCGCCGCCCTGGTTGTCGTTCTGGCGGATGGCGATGATCGAGGCGCGTGGGGCGATGCCGACGAAGCCGGTGTCCGGGGCGGGGCGGGCGGCGATGATGCCGGCGACCTTGGTGCCGTGGCCGACGTCGTCCTTGGTGCCGTCGCCGTGTTCGTCGAAGACGTCCAGTCCGGCGCGCTTCTTGCCGACCTCGCGGGCGATGGCCGGAGCGAGCTGTTTGTTCCCGTCGTCCACACCGGTGTCGATGACGGCGACGAGGACGCCGAGGCCCTGGGTGTCCTGCCACAACTGGTCAAGGACGATGCGCTGCAGCGACCACGGCGTGCCCGCGATGGGGTCGGACGGGAACGAGCACTGGGTGTCGTCGACCTGGAAGCGCTCCCCCAGGCCGCCGCCGTCCGCGAGGACGGTCCGCACGCCGTCGGCCGGGGCGTCCACCGCGGGCGCGGCACCGGCGGCGGGCCCGGCAGCCGGTGGGCCGAAGGCGGTGATCGCCGCGGCTGCGGCGAGTGCGGCGGTGCGCCTCACGGCGTGCGATCCCACTGGTGTTCCGTCCTCCCGTTGTGTGCGGTTCGTGGGCCGAACCGCCGATGAGGGCGAGCACGTACGTCGTCCGTACCGCCCGCCCTCATCGCGTATGACGCGGCCTGGCGCGCGTCATCAGCCCCAGATCTGCCGGTTCTTGTTCTCGGTGTCCTGGTAGTTCTGCGCGGCGGTGTCGAGGGCGCGGGCGATGGCCTCCAGCGTCTGGTGCATGGAGGCGGCGCGCTGGTCCCACTCGGTCTGCTTGGCGCGGTAGGCCTCCTGCGCGGAGCCCTCCCACGTGGCGGCGATCTTCTTCACGCCGGCCTCGAGGTCGTCCAGCTGGCGCTTGATGTTGTTGGCCGTCGTACGGACGTCCGTCGCGGCCTGGGAGATGGTCTGGAAGTTGACCAGGATCTGCCCGGACATGTGGTGTCTCCTCAGAGGTTGGATTCGGACGGGAACGGCTGGTACGGCGTGCGCGGCCGCCCGCCCGTGCTGGGCGGCGGGCACCGGCGCACGGGGCCGGTCATCCGAACGGGTTGCCGCCCTGGCCCGAGATGCTCTGGATGGACGCGCGCTGCTCCTCCTCGGAGGCGGAGTAGTTCCGGGTGCTCGCGTCGACGGCTTCCTTGATGTCGCCCAGGATCTGGTTGATCTTGTTGGCGTCCTGGTTCACCTGCGTCTGCAGGTTGTTGTACGCCGTGGCGGCGGAGCCCTTCCAGCCCGAGGTGATCGTGTCGATCACGGTCTGGAGGCGGCGAATCTCGCCCTGGATCGAGGAGTTGACCGTGGAGATACGGCTGCTGAAGGCAACCATCTCCTCCTCGGTCATGGTGAACTGCTGTCCAGCCATGTGTGGAGTCCCCCATGAGACGTAGAAGATCCGGTATCCGATCGACAACGTTGGGTGTCGTCGGTCTTCAACTCTAGCCAATACCCACGACAGGGCGAACAGATAACCGGTTCCGTATCGGGATCCTGACCGTCATCACCAAACCCTCACGTTGCTAAGGGCGTTGAGGGGCGGCGAGGGTATTGTTCCGGCCTTGATCAGGAACCCTGCGCCTGTTTCGCGGCGCCTTCGTCGAGGGTCGGACCGGTCGCCAGAAGATCGGACCAGATCTTCGGCACGGGCACCGGGGAGTTCTTCCCGTACCCCAATTTGGTCTGGACGACCCCGACTTCCGCGTCCTGTTTCGCGGCGCCGCCCGCGTCGCTGTCGCCCGTCGTCGGCACCGAGTAGCGCAGGCCGGTGTCGGTGACGAGATAGATGGACCCGATGCGCTTGTCGGTGCCGTCGTACGCCTTGTAGAACAGGCCGCTGCCCGGGGAGACGTAGGTGTTCGTACCGCTCTGCGCGACGTCCCGGGGGAACTTGCGGCCCGCCCACATCGTCATCGACGGCTGCTGGGTGAGCTTGTCGTCGCTGCCGCCGTACACGCTGCACGCCACCCGGCGGCCGGTGTTCTCGTCCTGGGTGTTGGCCTGGGTGACGGCCTTCTCGGGCCAGCCCAGGTTGTTCAGGTACGTCTCGCTCGCCTGCGCCGAGGCGACCTCGCCGATGCCGACGGACGCGGGCTGCGGCGAACCGCTGTAGAACGACGCCGCTTGCGGGATGTTGAGCAGCAGCTTCGCCATGAAGTCCGTGACCCGCACGACCCGGTCCTTCTGCACCACGTACTGGTCGTTGTTGGCCTTGAGGACCAGGCCGACCTTCGCGTGCTCCGGGCTCAGGCCCGGGGCGGCGGAGGGGGCACCGAGGTCGGCGACGGGCGGGAAGTACAGGGCGCCGTTCCTGCTGTTGAGCGTCGACAGGAAGGCGGCGTCCACCTTCTGCGGCTGCGCGGAGGCACCGAAGACGACCTGGCGCAGCAGGTTCACGGTGACCGGGTCCTGCCGGCCGGCCGGGTCGCCCAGCAGATAGGCGTTGCCCTTGTCCGTCACCAGGTACTGGGCGCCGCCGGGCACCTCGATGTACATGGCCTCGTCGTCGCGCAGCCGGTTGCGTCCGCCGACGAGCGCCGCCTCCTTGGGCTTCTGCTGGTTGATGACGAACACCGCGCGTTGCGTGGACCCGTTGGTGCCGCCGCCCGGCGACTCGCACAGCGCCCAGGTCTTGGCCCTGCCCGCGTCGTCGGCGCCCGGCAGCCGGTCGGGGGCGTACGGGATGCCGATCGTCGTGCCCAGCGTCATGCCGCTGTTGTCCAGCACCGATTCCTTGACCTTGATGACCCCGAACTTCTCCGGGTCCAGGAGCAGCCGGGCGGAGGCGAGATTGAGAACGGGGTGCAACTGCGGCTCGCCGTCGGTCTTCAGCACCACGTAGCGCGTGGTCGACTCGTCGCCGACGATGACCTTCTCGGCCGGCTTGTTCCAGCCGGTCGGCGCGGAGGGCTTGAGTATGCCCCAGAAGCCGAAGGCGACGACGATCAGCAGGGCCACGACGAGGCTCGGGGCGACGGTCCTGAGCGGACGCGGGGCCGCCTCCTCCGAACCGTGCGGCGACGGCTGGAGAAACGCGGCCACCGTGCGCTTGCGCGCGAACGAGTAGGCGTTCAGCTCATCCCTGCGTGTCGCCATCCCTGCGTCAACTCCCCGTTGTTCGCGCTTGTGTCGGCGTGCCCGGCGCCGGGGCCCGCGCCGCCGCGACGACGGCGGGGGCCGATGGGGCCCCTACTATGCCGTGTGACGATCGCACCGTACGGTACGGGGTAGGGTGATCGGCCCGCCAGCCGCTGCCGGCAGCGTCCCGTGGGGCGTAGCGGGGCCCGGGGCCCCGATGCACACGCGAAGCGGCGGAGCAGACGTACGAACGGAAGCAGAAGGGTTGTACGGGGGATGACCACCGCGACCAGGTCCGGGCGCACGTCCGGGAACCAGCCACCGTCCGCCCACGGCGGGCCGCCCGGGATGCCGGGCGACGCCGCCCGCGCCCCGCGGGGCCGGTCCGCGGCCCCGGTGACGACCCGCCGGCCGGGCGGCATAGGCCCGGTGCGGGTGCAGCAACTCGTGCTGATAGAGCTGGCGTTCGCGCTCGTACTGGGCGGCTGGCTGGTCCACAGGGTGATGGGATCCGTCGTGGCCGCCGCCGTCGCCCTCCCCCTGGTGCTCTTCGGGCTGCTGCGCAGACGCGGCCGTCCGATGCCCGAGTGGATGTCCGCAGGGCGGGAGCTGAAGGCCCGTCAGCGGCGCAACGCGGCCCCGGTGCCGCCGGGCACCGACCCCGGTTTCGTGCCCGCCGTCGAGTGCGATCCGGCGCTGCGCACCTACAGCTTCACCGACGAGCGCGAGCAGCGCGAGATCGGCATGGTCGGCGACGGCACCTTCCTGACCGCCGTGGTGCAGGTGCAGGCGGTCGACGAACCGCTGCGCCCGGCGCGCGGCACGCGCTCGCTGCCGCTCGACCTGCTGCACGGCGTGCTGGAGGTGGACGACATCCGCCTGGCCTCCGTGCAGGTCGTCCAGCACACCCAGCCGGCGCCGGCGCCGCACCTGCCGCCGCAGGCGGTGGCCGCACGGTCGTACGCGCCGCTCCAGGCGCAGTCGCAGACCCCGGGGCTCCGGCTGACGTGGATCGCCCTCAAGCTCGACCCGGAGCTGTGCCCGGAGGCCGTCACGGCCCGGGGCGGCGGCATGGCCGGTGCCCGGCGGGCGCTGCTGCGCGCCGCCGACCACCTGACGAGCCGGCTGGTGGGCGCGGGCCTGCGGGCCCGTGTGCTGACCGAGCCGGAGATCATCGCCGCGGTGGCGACATCGAGTTGCGTGAACCCGCTGGCCACCACCGGCGGCGCCGCCCTGGACGGCAGCCGCCAGGCCCGCCGTACGTCGGAGGGCCCGCGCGCCTGGCGCTGCGACGACCGCTGGCACACCACGTACTGGGTGAGCCGCTGGCCGCAGCTGGGCGACCGGGCGACCGGGCTGCCGGACCTGGTCGGGCTGCTGACCTCCTCCCCCGCCCTGGCGAGCACCTTCTCGCTGGTCGTCGCGCCGGGCGGGAGCCGGGCGTCGCTGCTGTCGGGGTACGTGCGGCTGACCGGCCGCAGCGAGAACGAACTCCTGGAGGCCCGCACCCAGTTGGAGCTGCGCGCGACCGTGTCCAAGGTGGGCCTGGTGCGGCTGGACCGCGAGCAGGTGCCCGGCATTCTCGCCACGCTGCCCCTGGGAGGTACCCGCTGATGTCGTCCCCGACCGTTCCCGCCTTCGGCGGACAGCGCCCCGGCGGCACCGGACCGCGCCCCTCGCACCTGCCGCTCGGTCCCGACCACGGCGGCCCCGTGGCCGGGGGTACCGCGCGGCGCTCCCTGCGCGCCGCCTTCGGGCTCCTCGGCCCGCGCCGTGACCGTCACACCATGGCCACCGGGCAGCTGTCCGGCCTGTCCCTGCCGATCGGTGACGACGGTGTCGTCATCGGCGTCGACGCCACCGGCCTGCCCGCCGTGCTGGCCCTGAGCCGGCCGGCCCGGCTGGACGTCCTGCTCATCGGCAGCATGTGGCTGGCGCAAGTGCTGTCGCTGCGGGCCGCGGCGACCGGGGCGCGGGTGGCGGTGGAGACCGCCCGTCCGCAGTCCTGGGCGCCCATGGCGCAGGCGGCGGGCGGCGGCCAGCAGTGCGTGACGGTGCACGAGGTCGGCCGGATCGCGCCGCAGGGCCCGTCCGTGCAGAGCCCGGTGGTGATCGTCCGCGACTGCGGCGCCCGGCCGCCGCGCAGCCGGGTCGCAGCGCAGTCCTGGCAGTCCGTCATGACGCTGCTCCCCTATCTCGGCCCGACCGCGCCGCGTCTGCTGAACAGCGCGGACGTGGTCGGCCTCCAGCGGGTGTCCCCGCAGGAGGCCGAGGTCATCGGCCGGGTGATGGGGCTGTCGGAGACCGATGTCGCCGCGCTGCCGACCCTCGGCGACAACGTGACGATGTGGTGCACGCGCAAGCACCGGCAGTTCGTCATGACGCAGCCGACGGACGCGGAGACGGGACTGCTGGGGCCGGCCCGGCGGGTCGACTGACAACAGTGCCCCGCTCCTTCGGGCCCGGTAGCGCCCGGCCGGGGACGGGCGTTTCCCGTTCCCGGTGGCGGGCATGGGGCACAGGGGCCCGGTGCGGGTACCGGGACGTCAACTCGGCGACGCCCGGCTTCCGTACGGGGACACAACGGGCCTCGTGTCGTGGTGCGGGGTGTGAGGCCAATGGCACTTGCCGTCCGTGCGGGGCAAGTGATTAGGCTCTTGCGGTGAGCCGCGAAAGGCTTGCCGGGGGATGCCTGCCCTTCCCGACGGGCCGGGCACGTACATCAGTTGACCAGGAGGCACAGTGAGCAGCGATCAGGACGACATCCGCGCGGGCGCGGCCGCCCCGGACGGGGATCAGTCCGACGCGGACCTCACGGGTGAGTTCCAGATCGACTACGCGCCCCCGTCCTGGTACACGCAGCAGGCAGGCGGCGGTTCGACGGCCGCCGCGGGGGGCACTCCGCCGCAGCCGTCGCCGGTGGGACCGCAGGCCCCCGCCGTGACGCCCCCTCCCGCCGCCGAACAGCCGGCGAGCGGCGGCACCGGGCAGACGCCACCGGCCCTCCAGGTGCCCGACGCGGCCGCGGCCGCCGGCCCGGAGCCGGAGGAGCAGACGCCCGCGGCCCCGGAGCCGGACGCGCAGCAGTCCCAGGAGAGCCGGCAGCCCGAGCCGCCGGCCCCCGGCCCCGCCCCGGCACCCGCGCCGCAGTCCCTCGTACCGCCCCTGCCGCCGGAGTACCGGGCCGCGGCCGCACAGCAGCAGCCGCCGCAGCTCCAGCAGCCGCCGCAAGCTCCGCATCCCCAGCAGGGCTACGGCTATCCGCAGCCCACCGAGGGCGCGCCGTGGGCCGACCCCAACGCTCCGCAGCAGGCCCCGCCGGCCCAGCCCCCGTACGGCTACGGCTATCCGCAGCCGGCGCAGGGCGGTTACGGCTATCCGCAGCCCGCCCAGGGGGCGCCGTGGGCCGACCCCAACGCGCCCCGGCCGCCGCATCCCCAGCAGGGCTACGGCTATCCGCAGCAGCCGCCGGCGCCGTACCCGCAGCAGGGCCAACCGCCCTACGCCCAGCCGCCGTTCCCCGGTCCCGTCCCGGCGCAGCCCCTGCCGCCGCAGGCCGGCCCCGACCCGTCCGCCCCGCAGCAGGGCCACGGTCAGCCGCAGCCGCCGGCTCCGCAGCCGCACCAGCCGCACCAGGGCCGGCCGGATGCGGAGGCCCAGCCGCCGCAGCAGCAGCCCCCGGTCGACCCGCGGATCGCGGCCGGCTGGGGAGGCCCAGGTCCCGGCCAGGACCAGCAGCAGCGCGTCACGCACGGCGCCCCGCTGGGCTACAACGCGGCCGTCGAGCTGTCCTCGGACCGTCTGCTGCGCCAGCAGCCCAAGGCGCGCAGGAACAACAACCAGCCGTCCCGCTTCAAGATCGGCGCGAAGAAGGAGGAGCAGGAGCGCCAGCGCAGGCTGGAACTGATCCGCACCCCGGTGCTCTCCTGCTACCGCATCGCGGTGATCAGCCTCAAGGGCGGCGTGGGCAAGACCACGACGACCACCGCGCTGGGCGCCACGCTCGCCTCCGAGCGGCAGGACAAGATCCTCGCCATCGACGCCAACCCGGACGCCGGCACCCTCGGCCGCCGGGTGCGCCGTGAGACCGGCGCGACCATCCGCGACCTGGTCCAGGCGCTGCCGCACCTCAACAGCTACATGGACATCCGCCGCTTCACCTCGCAGGCACCCTCCGGTCTGGAGATCATCGCCAACGACGTGGACCCGGCGGTGTCCACGACCTTCAACGACCAGGACTACCGGCGCGCCGTGGGCCTGCTCGGCCAGCAGTACCCGATCATCCTCACCGACTCGGGCACCGGCCTGCTCTACAGCGCCATGCGCGGCGTGCTCGACCTCGCGGACCAGCTGATCATCGTCTCCACGCCGTCCGTGGACGGGGCCAGCAGCGCCAGCACGACCCTGGACTGGCTCTCCGCGCACGGCTACGCCGATCTGGTGCAGCGCAGTCTCACCGTCATCTCGGGGGTCCGCGAGACCGGCAAGATGATCAGGGTGGAGGACATCGTCGCGCACTTCGAGACCCGCTGCCGCGGTGTCGCCGTGGTGCCCTTCGACGAGCACCTGGCGGCGGGCGCCGAGGTCGACCTCGACATGATGCGGCCCAAGACCCGTGAGGCCTACTTCAACCTCGCGGCCATGGTCGCCCAGGACTTCGTGCGCGCGCAGCAGGCACAGGGCCTCTACCAGCACCCGATGCCGCAGCAGGGCGGCTACCCGCCGCCGCAGCACGGGCAGCCCTACCCGGCACAGCCGATGCCGCCGCAGCAGGGCGGCTACCCGCCCCCGCCGCCGCAGCACCAGGCGTACGGGCAGCCGGCCCCGCCGCCCCCGCCCGTCCCGGGAGCCGTGCCGCAGGGCTGGACCCAGCAGCCGCCCCCGCCGCCGCAGGCCCAGCAGGCGCCGCAGCAGCAGCCCGAGCAGCCCGAGGAGCCCGAGCAGCAGGGTCAGCCGGGGCAGCAGGCCGCTCCGGGACCGATCCCGCCGGGCTGGACGCACCAGCAGTAGGAAGCGCGGAAGACCGAGGGCCCGCCCCGCCGTGACGGCGGGGCGGGCCCTCGGTCGTGAGTGGGTGCGGCCGCTCAGTCGGCGTCGTGTGTGTCCACGATCTCCCGGGCCCGCTTGACGTCGTCCGCCATGCGCTCCAGCAGCGCGTCGATCGTGTCGAACTTCTCCATCCCGCGCAGGTACGCGAGGAAGTCGACGGCGACGTGCAGTCCGTACAGGTCCAGGCCGACGCGGTCGATGGCGTACGCCTCGACCGTGCGCGCCGTGCCGTCGAAGGTGGGGTTGGTGCCGACGGAGATCGCGGCGGGCATGGCCTCGTCGCCGACGTGCAGCCAGCCCGCGTACACGCCGTCCGCCGGGATCGCGGTGTGCGGCACGGTCTCCACGTTCGCGGTCGGGTAGCCCAGGTCGCGGCCGCGCTGCGCGCCGCGGACGACGACGCCCTCGACGCGGTGCGGTCGGCCGAGGATCTCCATGGCGCCGGCCACGTCGCCCTCGGCGATCAGGCGCCGGGTCATCGTGGACGAGAAGGGCTGGCCGTCGCCCGCGGCGCCGGTCAGGTACAGGTCGACGACATCGACCTCGTAGTCGTACTTCAGGCCCATCGCCGACAGGAACTCCACGTCCCCGGCCGCCTTGTGCCCGAACCGGAAGTTGGGGCCCTCGATGACGGTCCGCGCGTGCAGCGCCTCGACCAGCACCGTACGGATGAAGTCGCCGGGCGAGAGCCGGGAGAACTCGGCGGTGAAGGGGAGGATCAGCAGGGCGTCGACGCCGAGCTCCGCCATCAGCTCGGCGCGGCGGTGGTGGGCCGCCAGCAGCGGCGGGTGGCTGCCGGGCCGCACGACCTCGCTCGGGTGGGGGTCGAAGGTGACGACGACGGAGGCCGCGCCCAGCTCACGGGCGCGCTCCACGGCACGGCCGATGATCAGCTGGTGCCCACGGTGCACGCCGTCGTACGAGCCGATGGTGACGACGCTGCGTCCCCAGTCGCCCGGGACGTCCTCCAAGCCTCGCCAGCGCTGCACTGTGACCGCTCCTCGACCGCTGTTGGTTGTCCGATTGCAGGTCCAAGACTGCCATGCCGGGCGCCCCACCGGCGCGGCGCCCCCACGGACGCGGCGGGCCGCGCGGCGCGGTACCGCCCGCGGGAGCCCGCTCACGGGACCAAGGCGGTCGCCTCCGGTGCCCTTGCGGTCCGGGCACCCGGGGCCGGCCGGTCGAAGGCGCGCCGGGCGCTCGGCCCGACGAGCGTGTCCCACACCCCGCCGCTGTCCGCGGCGAGCCAGCCGCGCACCTGGCGGGCGAAGCCGGGATGGGCGGCGGCCAGCTGCACCAGCCGGCGGTCGAAGAGCGTCGCCCCCTCGGGGGAGCGGCAGAGCGTGACGCCGACGCGGTGCACCAGGTCGCGGGTCAGCGGCACGGGCCGCAGGGCACAGCCCTCGGCGGCCGCCGTGAGCAGGGCGTCAAGCACACCGTGGTCGCGTTCGCGCTCCAGGAGGACGTCCAGGAGCTCCTGGCGCAGCGGCCGCGAGGCGTGGCCGCCGGGCGCGGCCAGCACGGGCGCCAGGGCGCGCCGCACCTCGGGCGCATGCTCCCGCAGCAGCCCGGCGGTCAGCGGTAGCAGCACGGCGCGGACCCCCGGACCGTCCTCCAGGCGGCGGTCGAGGTACTCCGCGACGTGCGCGGCACCCTCGGGACGGTGCTCCAGGTGGTCCCGGACGAGGTCGGCGGCGCGGCGGGCCAGCGACTGCTCGCCGATCCCGGCCAGAGCGCGCAGCACCTCGGCGCCGCCCCCGCCCGGCTCGCGCAGCCGGGCGCGGAAGACGGCGAGGACCGGTTCGGGATGGGTGGCGAGGGCGGTGGCCAGCGCGTCGGCGGGCAGCCGCGGGTCGCCGGCCGCGAAACGCTCCAGGGCGGCCGGCAGGTGGAAGGAGCGGGCGGCCGGGTCCCGTACGAGGACGGCGAGGGCGGCGCCGTGCAGGCTGCAGTCGGCGGGGCGGGCGAGGATCGCCAGCGCGGCGTAGCGCAGCAGGCGGCCGTCGGCGGGAACGGTGACGTACGGGGCCGTGCGCAGGCCGTACGCGGCGGCGGCCACATGGCGTTCCGGCCGTCCGTCGTGGGCCCAGCGGTCGACGGCCCGGCAGACGGCGGCCGGTTCGTCCTCGGCGAGCGCGGCCAGCAGCTCGTCGGCCCGCGGATGGGCGGCGGCGACCAGGGTCTCGGTGAGATCGTCCACGGCGCGGTGCCGGTGGGTGTGCAGCAGGGCCTGCGCGGCGGTGGCCACGCTCGGGCGGGGGCCGCCCGGGAGCGCCTGCAGCGGCCGCTCGTCGGCGAACCAGGCGCAGACGGCGGGCAGCGCCTCGCGGGGCGCGGCGGCCAGCTCCTCCCCCGCGGCGGTCAGGAAGCGCTCCTCGTCCCCGCGCTGCGGCGGGGCGTCGGCGGGCAGCAACTGCCGCAGCAGTGCGAGCCGTTCGTCGAGCGGCAGGCGCAGCCGGCGCCAGAACCACGGCCCGAACTGCCCGAGCCCCGGCGCCTCCCGGAATCCCCCGGCCTCGATCGACCGGGCCGTGATCCGTTCCGCCAGCAGCCGCAGCACGCCCCGGTACGGCAGCGCGTCCGGCACCCTCAGCAGCGCCTCGCCGAGCAGGTGCGCGGCCCACCACACGGCGTCCGCCCGGCGCGCCCGCTCCCACTCCGGACCCGCATCGCCGCGGTCGCGCGGGCGCGGCACCCCGTCGAGCAGCGGGAGCCCGCCGCCACGGGCGGCGGAAGCCGTCGCGTGCCCGTCGAGGGCGCGCACCAATTCCTCCAGCCTGCGGGCGAGTTCGGCGGCCCCTGAGCGGCGGGCGGTCAGCAGCAGCGACTGCACGACCGGCCCGATGCGGTGCCGGGGCACGGGCAGGGAGTGCGGCGCGGACGGCGGCGCCAGGGGCGGCGCGGGCGGTACCGGCGGCGTACCGCCCCGCCCCGCGGCCGCCGGGGGCCGCGCCGGCAGCCGCACGGGGGCCTCCCCCGTACCCCCCGCCGGGGCCGACCAGCGGTGCACCAGCGCGTGCAGCGCCTGGTCCAGCTCCAAGTGGCCGCCCTGGAGCCAGTCCGCGAACTCCTCGTGCGCGAAGCGGTATCCGGCGCCCGCGGGAACCACCAGGCCCTCGGTGAGCACCGCGGAGGCCCATCCCGTACGCCACGGGAACAGCTCCTCGAACGACTCGCGGTCCAGCTCCCCCTGCCCCGGGCCCAGGCAGCGCCGCGCCGCCTCGTGCGCCCGGCCCGCGACCCGCGCCGCGAGGCGCCGCACCGCCGGGCCGCGCGAGTCGCCCCGCCCGTCCGCGGCCAGCCGCACCGCCACCCGCAGGCAGACCAGGTCCAGGTACGCCCCGAAGACCTCCGCCCGGTCCGGGCACCCCCCGGCGCCCTCCGCAAGCTCCGCCCGCACCTCCGACAGCAGGCGCAACGCCAGCGGATGCGCCTCGTCCTCCGCCGCCAGGGCCCCCTCCGGGACGCCGAACCGCTCACGCGCCGCACGGGCCTGCGGCTCCGGCAGCGCCCCCAGGCGCACACAGGCGGGCAGCGACCGGGTGCCGGCACGCCGGCCCGGATCGTGCAGCACGCCCCGCGGGAACAGCCCGCCCGCCTGCTCCCAGAACTCCGGGCGGCACGCCACGACCAGCCGCACCCCGGCCGCCCGCAGCCAGCTCGCGGTGCCCGCCACCCAGTCCGGCAGGCGGTGCGCCAGCACCGGAGGCATCTCCTCGGGCCCGTCCAGCACCACCAGCAGCGGGCGCCCGGCGTCCTCGGCCAAGTGGGCCACCGCGTCCGGCGAGGTCTCCGGCGCGGCGTCCCCGGGCGTCGCCCCCGCGTGCACGATGCGGCCGGCGGCACGCAGCGACCGCTCCACCGCGTCCTTCAACCCACCGTCGCCCGCGTGGAGTTCGGCCCCGCGCAGCCACAGCGTCGGCGCGGGTTCGGCCCCCGTCGCGCGCCGCACGGCCAGCGCCGCCAGCTCCGTCGTCCGGCCGCAGCCCGGGTCCCCCACCAGGCCCAGTACCAGCGGACGCCCCGCCTCCCCGCAGCCGCCCTCCGCGAACGCCCGCAGCACCGCCTCCGTCGCCGGGCGCACGACCGGCTCCCGCTCCCACAACCCCCGCGGCGCGCCGGCGGAGGCCACCGACGTGGCCGTCAGCTGCAGCGCCCCCGCCGCATTCAGATGCGCCCCGTACGCCGGGACCGTCGCCGCGTTCCGGTCCAGCAGCTCCCCCAGCCCCCGCAACGGCACCGCGAAACCGTCCGCCCGGTGCCCGGCGTGCAGCGCGGTCACCACCACGCCCAGCACGGCCCCCGTCCCCGGATCGAGCACCGGCGCGCCCGACACCCGCGGATCCGGCTCCCACCCCCGCGCGGACAACTCGTACACCTCGTCCAGCAGATGGAAGCGGTCCGTGGCCGTGTACGTGACGGACGCCGTGCCGACGATCTCCGCCTCCGTCCACTCCCGGCCCCGCAGCCGCACCCGCCCCGGCCGCACGGCCGCCGCGACCGGCAGCGGCGGCACGCCCTCCAGCCCCTCCACCGCCACGAGCGCCAGCCCGAGCCCGGGCAGCGGCGTGATGGCGTCCGCCTCCGCGAGGATCGTCTGTTCGCCCCACGCGTGCAGTACGACGCGCACCAGCCCGTCGACTGCCTCATGACTCGTCACGAGCGTCCCGCACCCACCGGCCGCCTCCGCGAGGAACCCCGTCCCCCGCGGCCGTCCGGCCAGGTCACAGACCCGCACCAACGCCCTGTCCACCTCGGCGGACCACACCGACATCCGCGCACCTCCCCGCCACAGTGCCCGTTTCGACCGTAGAGGTCCGGTGATCGTTCCAACAGATCCCCAGGTGAACGCGCCCCCTGACGCTCCCTCTCTTCACTCCGAGCGCCTGCCCGTTGGGGTGAATTGATCTTGCGGCCTGGATAGGCACCACTGCGGGGGGAATCGTGGGGCGCGGGGCGCGGGGGGGGGGGGGCCCCCCCCCCCCCCCCCCGGGGCGCGGGCGGCGTTGTTTTAGGGCCCCCACCACCCCCCCTG
>NZ_JBEYWO010000048.1:0-44016 GCF_040644455.1 Streptomyces sp. NPDC046977 | reverse complement strand
TGCACAACCTCGCCCTCGTTGGATAGGCCGATGGAACGCACAGCGGCCAGCCCCACCCGAGGCGACTCGAAGATCATTTACGGGACAGCCCTTAGGCCGGTGCCTATGAGGCAGTCGGTGATGATGGTGGGCCGGTACTGGATCTGGCGTAGGCCCCGGCGGACTGCGGTGACCAGTTGCGTGTAGTCGGCGAAGGCGATGTTGGCCAGGCTGGTGCGTCGCAGGCTGGACCAGATCCCTTCCACGGGGTTGAGGTCTGGTGCATAGGCCAGCAACTGGAACACCGTGAGCCAGTTCCGGGCCGTGGTCCAGGTGCGCATCGCGCGACTGAGGTGCAGGCCGACGTTGTCCCAGACCAGCACGATCGGTCCGCCGAGCTTGGTGTGGGCGGTGGTGAGCAGGTCTCGTAAGTCCTTCCAGGAGAAGCCTTTGCGGCCGTTGACCCGCCGGTCACCGGTGTGCCGGAAGACCAACCGCGGCCGCTCGCCGGTCTTGCCGTTAAGCCCGGCGGGTGCCGGCGCCGCACCGGCCTTGCTCTCAGGCTGGCCACAAAATGTCGCCACCGTGGTAGTTGGGATGATCGGTTTCTCTGAGTGTGAGAACACAACTCAGGGGTGCGGTAGTGCCGTGACTCGCGCCAAGGCCACGCACAAGGACCGCGATCGCGAGGAATTGAGCTCGATCTCCCGTACCCGGGACGTCGTGGGGGACCGGTGGACGATGCTGATCCTCCGCGATGCGTCCCTGAGGGGCGTGACGCGTTTCGCGGACTTCCGCGACGGCCTCGGCATTGCCGCCGACGTGCTGACGCTGCGCCTCGGCGCGCTGGTCGAACAGAGTGTCATGGAGAAGCGGCCGTATCGCGAGCCTGGTGCGCGTACCCGCTTCAGCTACCACCTGACGCCGAGCGGTGAGCAGCTCCTCCTGGTTCTGGCCGCACTCCGGCATGGGGCGACGACAACCGTCCGCCCTCTGTTGGGCCGAGCCTTCTGCGGAAGAGGGCCGCGCGGTGCGTGTGACGTTCGCCGACGACGCCGGCGCCGTTGTGCCTGCGGAGGATGTGCGGTTCCCGGTGGTGCCCGTTCCGCAGGACTGAGTACGGGGCCCACGCCGCGCACCGGTGTGGTTGGGGCTCGGGCGAATTCCAGGTTCAGCCCCTCTGCTGGCCGGGCGTGTGAAGGTCATGGCTCGCAGCGCGGTGCACGGGGCCGTGGTCATGACGTGGTGCACCGTCGGGGGAGAACGGCGCGGCTGAGGAGCCGCTGGCCCTCGGCAACCGCTTTCCGGTGAGGCATCTCCGCCGCGGGATGACCGGGGCCAGCCGGGCGGGGACGCCGCAACCAGCACTGCTGGTAGGCGTCAGCGAGTAATGAGATCCCGAAACCTACTGCGACCAGCCGTGGACACGGCTGCTCAGCAGATTCAGGCGTCGGGCAGTTCGTGGGCGATCCGGGCGCGCACGACGCAATTGCGGCGGGTGATGACCGTGGCGGCGGCGACTGCGCTGGTCAGGAAGCCGAGAGCGAGTGTCCAGGGGCGGTCGAGGCAGTGCCCGGTGGCGTGGTCGAGGGAGTAGCGCCCGGGGCCGGCGACGCCGATGCAGGCGGCGGTGAAGCCCAGGAAGCACGGGTACTCGAAGCCTCCGGAGGCGGAGAAGAACCCGGCGGGCACGTGGACGGAGACGGCCCCGGCCATCGCCCCGGCCGCGGCTGCCCCGGCGGCCGGGGTGGCGAGGCCCAGGGCGAGCAGGGTGCCGCCGCCCGCCTCGCCGAGCCCGGAGGCGAGGGCGCTGGCCCTGCCCGGTTCGAAGCCCATCGACTCCATGAATCCCGTGGCGCCTTCGAGGCCTTGGCCGCCGAACCAGCCGAAGAGCTTCTGCGTGCCGTGGGCGACGAGCACTCCGCCGAGTCCCATGCGCAGCGCGAGCAGTGCGAGGTCCTTGCGGTGGTTCCACGGCATGGCCGGCTCCTGTTCGCCGCGGTGACACGCCCCGGCTGGCCGGGACGCGACTGCTTCCCAGTCTCAGCGCCCGTGGGGCCGCCTGCCGTGAGAGCTGGGCCGTTCGGACTGCCTGTATGGCTGTTCCGCCGTTCCGGGCGGGTCGCACACCGCGAAGCGAGCCGAATCCCAACCGGGCGGCGGGTCACAGTGCTGAATCGTGTCATTCGGTGTATTCACTGGGAGAACGGAACTCGGTGTGCACACCCAGCTGCCGTGTCGTGGGGCAGGGAGACACCTGGATGGACGTGGAGGCAGCCGCCGTACTGCCTGTGGCGCGACGCCGCCGGCGGTTCATGCCGTTTCTGCAGAACTCGCCGATGAGCCTGCCGACAGCACGGCCAGGCGTCCCGTTGCGCGTACTTGACGGAGCGCGGCAAGGACCGTTTACGGCTAGGGCCGGGCGCTGCATACGAAGGAGTGGACATGCGTATCGATCTGACCGGGCGTACGGCCCTGGTGACTGCGTCGACGCAGGGCATCGGGTTTGCCATCGCGGCGGGCCTGGCTGCGGCAGGTGCACGAGTGGGGGTCAGCGGCCGCGAGAAGGGAAAGCTAGATGAAGCCGTGCGGCGGCTGCAGGGAGAAGTACCGGATGGTGATTTCGTCGCTGTCCATGCGGATGTGGTGTCCGAGGAAGAGTCTGCACGGGCCGTCGAGGTCCTCCCGGAAGTCGATGTCCTCATCAACAACCTGGGCGTCTACGGGTTCCAGGACCCCCTCGACATTACCGATGAGGACTGGCGGCGGTACTTCGAGGTGAATGTGCTCGCCGCAGTGCGTCTTACCCGCGCATACCTGCCCCGGATGATCGAACAAGGATGGGGCCGCGTTCAGTACATCTCCAGCGAGTCTTCGGTAGCCATCCCAGCCGAGATGATCCACTACGGCATGACGAAGACCGCCCTTCTGGCCGTTGGCCGCGGTTTCGCGAAGAAGGCGGCGGGAACCGGCGTCACCGTCAACTCGGTCCTCGCCGGCCCCACCCACACCGCCGGCGTTGAGGACTTCGTCTACGGCCTTGTCGGCCGTGACAAGTCCTGGCAGGAAGCGGAGCGGATCTTCATGAGGGAACACCGCTCCCAGTCGCTGCTGCAACGATTGATCGCCCCCGAGGAGATCGCCAACATGGTGGTGTACCTGAGTTCTGACCAGGCATCCGCCACCACAGGCGGTGCCGTGCGGGTCGACGGAGGCGTGGTCGACGCCATCATCCCCTGACCGCCGGGCCGGGCAAAGGGCGCAGCGGCGACCAGCCGTACACCTGACAGCACCTCGTTGCGCGGGGATGGATCAAGTGGCGGGCGGGACGTTCTCGCGCAGACGGTCCAGCAGGCGATCGAGGCTGTCGAGGTCCTGCTCCCCGAATCCGGCGAAGACGTCCCGCAGGTTGCGTGCGTGCGTGACGGCGGCCTGGTTCACCACTTCACGACCGGACGGGGTGACTACCGCGTACACCACCCGGCGGTCGGCAGGCAGGAGGCGGCGCTCGACGTACCCGGCGGCCGTCATGCGATCGATGAGCCGGGTCACACCGCCAGTGGTCAACGCGATCTGCTCGGCGAGGGCGCCCATGGTCATCTGACCGTTCTCCGAGCGGGCGAGACGGAGCAGGACCTCGAACCACACGTGAGGCAGTCCGGCCTCCGCCTGCAGGGCGCCGCCCAGCCGGCGTTCGAGTCGGCTGTAAGCCTCCACCAGGCGACCGAACGTCGTGATCAGGCGATCGTTGATCGCGTCCGAGGAGGTCATCCGAAGAATATACAGCGGGGCCTCCCAGCAGCGGTGGCAACGTCCTTCGTATGGCTTTCCAACACCGGTACGCAACCCGTGTGAGGGGCAGGGGTGGCCCGGCCGGGCCACCCCTGTGGTGTTCAACGGCCCGATCTCCTAGCTGCGTTGAGGCCGGCCAGGGACACCGAGCTGTACCCGTGGAGCGGTCTCACACGGGGTTGCTGCCCTGGGGTGACAGGGCTGCCGCAGGTCACCGAGTCCACGGGGGCGAAGACGGGTGACGTGGGATGGCGCCGGTTTACTTCCCGACGCGGGGCGGGGTGGCGGTGCCGTAGACGCGCTTGGCGTGGGAGGCGTACAGGCGCGGGGCCATGATGGGCATGATCAGGCGGGCCACGAGCGGCGCGTGGGAGAGGACTTCCCTGACCACGTCGGGGTCGCCCTCGTACATTGCCATGCCGAGCCCGAGCGGCAGGTCCTTTTTCGGGGTCTTGGCCAGTCCGTGCTCCCCGAGCTGGGCCCATTCGGCGGCGGTGACGAGCTTCTCGGTCAGGGGAAGGATCTCCTTCTCCTCCAGCGCCATGTGTTCCAGCAGTCGGTTGAGCAGTACTTCGAAGGCCGCGGCGAGTTCCTCGCCTGCCTGGGCGGTGTTCTTCCAGGCAGGCAGAAGCTCGTTTACGTCGTGGAGGGCTGCCTCGATGCCATGGTGCTGCTCCTCCATCTCCGGCACGATCGCCGAGGTCTGCTCGCCGCCGCGCTCCAGGAGGAGCGGCCACAAGATGATGTCCTCGCCCTCGTGATGCAAATGCAGTACGAGGCAGATCAGCTCGGCGTGATGTGCGACGATCGCGGAGCGCTTGGTGTCGCCCGGGGGCACGTCCCGGATGAGTTGGGGGAGGAGGCGGAACTCCCGGCGCATCATCGTGTGCGCCATGTACATGTCGCGCACGTCGGCCATGGGTTCGCTGGTTGCCTGTATCACTGATTCCTCGTCAGGTGGGCGATCTTGTCGCGAGAATCTGGTTGCCCGACATGTGAGAAACCGGGCCGCGGAGTCATGTTATGCGGGGCCGTCAGGCCCCGTCCGCGCTCGAAGCGGGAAGCGACGTCATCCGGCCAAAGGCTGGTGCCGGGGATGTGCCTGTGCCGCGGCGCCGGAGTCGGGCGTGACCGTCTCCGGCGGTGTGACCGGGCGGCAGTTGGGGCTGGTGCCGTGGTGATCAGTTGAAGGTGTCGGGGTTCGGTCCGGTGCGGATGCCGTGGTCCAGCGCGGCGATGGTGTCCATGTCGGCGTTGGTGAGTTCGAAGCTGAAGACATCGAAGTTCTGGCGGATGCGCTCGGGTGTCGCCGATTTGGGGATGACGACATTGCCGAGCTGCAGGTGCCAGCGCAGGACGACCTGGGCCGGGGTCCTGCCGAGCCGGTCGGCGATGGCCGTGATGACCGGGTGCCCCAGAAGGCCGCCGCGGGCGAGCGGGCCCCATGCCTCGGTCACGATGCCGTGGCGGTCGTGGAGCGCCCGCAGCTCGGCCTGCTGCAGATAGGGATGCAGCTCGATCTGGTTGACCGCCGGGACGGTTCCGCTGTCGTCCAGTAGACGCTGCAGATCGGCAGTCCGGAAGTTGGAGACCCCGATGGCGCGCACCCGGCCGTCTGCGAGGATCTTCTCCAGTGCCCGCCAGGTGTCGAGGTAGGCGTTGCGTGCCGGGGCGGGCCAGTGGACGAGGTAAAGATCCACGTAGTCCAGTTGGAGCCGCGCGATCGAGGCGTCGAAAGCGGCGAGGGTGCTTTCGTAGCCCTGGTCGGTGTTCCACACCTTGGTCGTGACGAACACGTGGTCCCGGGCTATGCCGGACGAGCGCAGCGCCCGCCCGACGTCGGCCTCGTTGCCGTAGGCCGATGCCGTGTCGATGCTGCGGTAGCCGCTTTCCAGGGCCGTGGCGATCTCCCGTTCGCCCACCTGGAAGCCACCGAAGCCCAGCCGGGGCATGGCGACGCCATTGTTCAGCGTGATCTGCGGTACTGGACGGGTCATGGCACTGATCCTTTCGCGTCTCGGTCGGCCCGGTCGGAGCCGACCCGCGAGCACACTGTGAGTCGACGGACACAGATGGTGACTGGTGGGGGCGGGGTCTGTCCTGGGGAAGGGAAGGAGGGCTGACCGCCGGACTCTCGGCAGGTGGCGCCGGCGGTCAGCCGTGGGTGATGCGTCAGGCGAGGGTGCCGGCTCCGGCCGTGGCGAAGTCGTGATCCTGCTCAGGACTGCCACCCCCGACGCCGACAGCGCCGATGAGCCGGCCGTCGCGGAAGAGGGGGATGCCGCCGGCGATGAAGATGAGGGGGCGGTCGAGTGCGGTCTGGAGCGTGTGGAACGGGGCTCCGGGGGTGACCGCGCCGGCGAGGTCGGCCGTGGGGGTGCTGAGCTGGACGGAGGTATAGGCCTTGGCGCGGCTGGTCTCGCCCGAGATGAGCAGGGCCTGCTCGTTGCGGCGGAAGGCCAGGAGCTGGCCTCCGGCGTCCAGGACGGCGACGCTGACCGCGACACCGGCTGCTTCGGCGGCATGGTTGGCCGCGGCGACGATGGCGTCGGCTTCCTGAGTGGTCAGCGGGGTGACGGTGGTGGCCATGAGGGTTCTCCCTTGGTGATGAATTATCCGTTAAAGGCGATATTGGTCTTTGGTGCAGCGGTGGCTGCTGTGTCCGGCCGTGGTCAGTGTGGTTGCGCAGCTGTTGGGGTGGCGGCCGTGCTGGGCCGGATCAGTGACTGACGGTCGGCTGTTCGGCTGTCGGAGCGCTGATGACGGCGGTGTGTGAGCCGCCGCGACGTTCCAAGGCGGCGGAGAGGACGGCGACCAGCAGAGCGGCGCCGGCGAGGGCCGCGCCGACCCCGTTGGGGGCGGTGTAGCCGAGCCCGGCCGCGATGACGATGCCGCCGAGCCAGGCAGCCAGGGCGTTGCCGAGGTTGAAGGCGCCGATGTTGACGGCCGAGGCCAGCGTCGGGGCGCCGTGGGCATGGTCCAGGACACGCTTTTGCAGGGGTGGGACGGTGGCGAAGCCCAGGGCGCCGATCAGGGTGAGGGTGACCGCGGCGGTGATCTGGTTGTGCGCGGTGATCGTGAAGAGGCCGAGGACGAGAGCGAGGGCGCCCAGGGAGACGTAGAGCATCGGCATCAGGGCGCGGTCGGCGTACTTGCCGCCGATGAGGTTGCCGCCGACCATGCCGAGGCCGAAGAGCACCAGCAGCCAGGTCACCGATCCGTCGGAGAATCCGGCGACGTGCGTCATCATCGGGGCGATGTAGGTCACGGCCGCGAAGACTCCGCCGAAGCCGAGGACGGTCATCGCCATGGCGAGGAGGACCTGGGCGTTCTTGAAGGCGGCCAGTTCGTGACGCAGTTGGACGCCCTCCGGCTTGGGTACGTCGGGGACGAGGCGGGCGACGCCCGCCAGGCCCAGGACGCCGATGGCGGCGACGATGCCGAAGGTGACGCGCCACCCGGCGGACTGTCCGACCAGGGTGCCGAGCGGAACGCCGATGACGTTGGCGACGGTGAGGCCGGTGAACATCATGGCGATCGCGCCGGCCTTCTTGTCCGGGGCGACCAGGTCGGCGGCGACCACGGATCCGATACCGAAGAAGGCTCCGTGGGCGAGGGAGGCGATCACCCGCCCGATGAGCATGACGGCGAAGGACGGGGCGAGGGCGGAGAGCAGGTTGCCGGCGATGAACAGGCCCATCAGCAGCATGAGCATCCGCTTGCGGGGGACCTTGGTGCCGAGCACGGTCATCAGCGGCGCGCCGAACATGACGCCGAGCGCGTAGCCGGTGACGAGCAGGCCGCCGGTGGGGATGGAGACTCCGAAGTCGTGCGAGACCTGGGGCAGCAAGCCCATGATCACGAATTCGGTCGTTCCGATGCCGAAGGCCCCGATCGCGAGAGCCAAGAGCGCGAGAGGCATGAGGGGACGCCCTTCCCGAAGATTGCAGATGCGCTTATCTGAGTCGACAGTAATTGCACACGCCGAGTATTGCAAGTCGTGCTTGATGGCGTGCGACGCATATGGGCCGGGTCCTCCTACTGCCGTGCGTGGTCTATCGTGCAGGGACCGACTCGTGGACGGAGGAGCCCCATGACAGCGACGGACCCCGCGGCCATCGGCCTGGCGCAGGGATGGTGCGCCCTGTCCTTGCTGCACGGCAGGATCGAGATACACATCGAGCGCGCCTTGCAGGCACACGGGCTCAGCGTGCGCGAGTACTCCCTGCTCGGCGTGCTCAGCAAGCAGCACGACGGCGAGGGCGGCCACCTGCAGATGAAGCAGGTCGCAGATGCCGTCGTCCTCAGCCAGAGCGCCACCACACGCCTGGTCACCCGGCTTGAGGACCGACGCCTGCTCGAGCGGTACCTCTGCCCCACAGACCGCCGCGGCATCTACACCAACGTCACCCCGGCCGGCCTGGAACTACTGGAAAAGGCCCGGCCCGCCAACGACGCGGCCTTGCGCGAGGCACTTCGAGAGGCCGCGAAGAATCCGGAACTGGCGCCCCTGGTCCACGCCGTGGAATCGCTCCACGCCCCCACCCAGGGACAGAACGGATGAAGTAATCGGTCCGACCCGCACCCAACCCCGCAGAGCTCACCGGGGGACGTACCTGCCGAGCCTCACGAGTGGGGGGACTTGGGTATTTCGCGAAGGAACGTAGTCGCCACGAGCAGGGCAACCCGGTCGGCGGCGGATCCACGGGCTCAGGCCAGTGAGCCACGCTGCGCTTCGCATGTGGGGACCCGTTCGCGGTGCTCGACAGAGCCAGTATTGGATCGTGCAGGCAGAGCGGCCGCCGGCCTCGACGGACCGCCCCCTCACGCCTCCTGGTTGAGATCGCCGACGTCTGCGCCCGCGTGAGCGGAGGCCACACGTGCGGATGCACTCCCGCCCGGCGTCACCATGAGTCGCGACCGCTCCCTGGCAGCCCCGACCATGGGCGAAAATGCTTCTTCAGCCGCGTTGGATGAGCTTCGTCAGCTCCGTGACGAGCTCCAGCGATGCGTCGACATCGGGCAGGGACATCGACTCGACCATGAAGTGGTCGATGCCGGTGCGCTCGGCGACAGACTTGATCGTGCCGGCAACCTGGCCCAGCGGCGTTCCCTCGACGATGTTGACGCGCATGATGGTGTCGATGTCCGCCGGATCACGGCCCGCCTTGGCGGCGAACCCGTCGATGAGCGCGCGCTGTGCGACTACTGCGTCGATGTCCACGAAGACGGGGACGATACAGGCCGGCAGCCAGCCCTCGGCACGCTCGCCGATGCGCTTGAGCGCTGCCTCGGCCGATCCGCCGATGTAGAAGGGCGGGCGAGGCCGCTGTACCGGCTTCAGCGGAGCGTACTGCAGCGGCAGCTCGATGTGCGCACCGTGGTACTCCACCGGGTCCTCGGTCCACAGAAGTTCCAGCGCGTCCAGCAGCTCGTTCATGCGGGCGCCGCGCTTGGCGAAGTCCAGGTTCGCCCCTTCGTACTCCTCGGGGGACCAGCCGACGCCGAACCCCGGAATCAGACGTCCACCGCTGATCAGGTCGATCGTCGTCAGGCTCCTGGCCAGTTGGACGGGCGGGTAGACCGGGGCGATCAGCACGTGCGAACCGAGCAGGACCCGCTCCGTAGCCGCTCCTGCGACACCCAGGAGCACGAACGGATCCGCGGCCGTCCTGTACTCGACGGGAATCGTGTTGCCGACACCGCCGGCGCCGACCTTCGGATTGACGGCGGCGAAGTTGCGGTCCCCCACCCACAGGCTCGTAGCCCCGGCCTTCTCCGCCTCGCGCGCGAATTCGGCCGTCCGGGCCGCCTGGTGTGCGACGTTGTGTAAGTACGGAAGTGTAAATCCGATCCTCATGACTGCTCCTCATGTCAGGAATGCCAGAAGAAACGTCACGTCCGCCCATGGTCACCGGAGCTGGCACGTACCAAGCCAGGGGAGGTCAGACGCAACTTCGCCGATAGCTTAGCCACCCGACGATTGAACATGCCGCACTAGCAGTGGCGTTGGACAAGACGTCAGCATTCAGTCTCAAGGGCTACGCGCACACTCAGGGGCCCGGGCGGGTCGCTTCCAGCAGCACCTAGAACTCCATACATGCCGAGCAGCCAGCCCCCGGCGGCTATCGGCACGCTCACGGGCAAGCTGTAGGGCCCCTGGGCAAGTGCCGCGCCGGAACCGGCATCGCGTGTATTGCCTTCATTACCCTGCTGCCCAGCTCGCTCCCCGTGTGTGGTGAGCGTGAGGCCGCAGGCCTTGCGGTTGCACGCTTGCAAGGACAGCACTCCCAGGCCCTGCAGGCAGGAGCATCGAACCGCCTCTCGTGTCGGTCGCTCGGACACCTGACTCTGCGGCCCGAGGCGCGCGCGGGAGTCGCCTTGCGCAGCCCGACCGCCGTAGGTGCACTTCACCTTGCCGGACCGTCACAAGTTCAATGTCTCAATAACTCCCATAGCAGGCATTTTGCCTACGTTGCGCTGGCACGTGCGCCGCGGCAGGGGGTCGCGATGTTGACAGGCCTGTTGCCCGACGGAGGGTGCCCGAAGTTCGCGCCTCTACGGCTTCACGTCCTGAGGCATGGCGAGTTCGACGGGGTGCTGTTGACCGCCAGGGCGCATCCCTCTAGTGTCTGTGTAGTCAGTAATTGAGAATTCAATCAACTGATGCGGATAGCGGCACGCCCCGACGCCACCGGACCCGCGGCCGAGCCCATGGGCCGCAGCACTCCCGACATTCCGTGGGGGCCTGACGATCCACGCCGCCCCTCAGATCTAACACCCCGTCAAGGAGTCACCATGGAACGTCGCTCGATCCTGAAGGGCGGAGCCGCCGCCGCTTTCGGTGCCCTCGCCATCACCGCTGTCGCCGACGGAAGCACCATGGCTGAAGCCGCGACTCGGCACCCGGGCCTGTACCCGGATCCCGCCACGACCCCGGTGCCCAACCCGCCATTCCCCCGGGACCTGACCCGCGAGGAACGCCGGCACTTGGAGACCTTCGACACCCTGGACTTCGAGGTCTTCTCCCACGCAGACTGGTCCCGCTTGGGAGAAAGTCACGCTCAGAACATCCGCGTGCACTGGCCCGACGGCCACTACACCGACGGCATCGACCAGCACATCGCCGACCTGGCCGCACTGTTCGTATGGGCCCCCGACACGCGTATCCACTCCCACCCCCTGCGCGTGGCCAAGGGCGAACTGACCGCCGTCACCGGCGTCATGCAAGGCACCTTCACCCGCCCCATGCCCGACGGCAAGGGCGGCCTCATCCAGCCCACCGGCAAGAAATATGCCATCAACATGGCCACCGTCGGCCTCTGGAACCGCCGCGGCACCATGGACGAGGAATTCCTGTTCTGGGACAACCAGACCTTCTACCAGCAGATCGGCATCGCCTGACCACCCGCCAAGGCCACCAGGCCTGTCAGGTGGGCGGCTGGGTCGCGCCTAGTACTACTCCGGCAGCGTTTCGCCATCTGGCCTGGCGAGAGGCCTTGTTAGGAATGTAGAGCGGGGGTTGTTGGTCTGGGGCGGTCTTACCGGACTGCCCCTCCAACGAGTGGAGTCGGCACGTGGCCGGGCCGGGCACGGGGCAGCCTCCTGGCGTGATCGACGCGATCGAGGACTTCGACGGCGACACGCCCACACATCTTGTATACGGCACGAACCACAGAAAGGCCCCACGGTATGAACACCGGCGCAGCACCTCTGACGTACGCAGGTCTACACGCCGAGCGGCACGGCGAGGCAGACGGGCGGCCACCGCTGGTACTGCTGCACGGACTCAGTTACGACCATCGCCAATGGGGTCCGGTTCTGCACGAGCTGGAGATCTGCGACCCCGGGCGGAGCGTCCTGGTCCTCAATCTGCCCGGGCACGGGGAGTCGTCACTGCTGGACCGCCACGGACACGACGATGTTGCCGCGGTGGTGTACCAAGCGGTTTCCGAAGCCGGCTTGGCCACACCGGTCGTGGTTGGGTACTCGCTCGGCGGAGCCGTCGCCACGGCCTATGCCGCGACGTATCCGACACACAGTGTGGTCAACATCGACCAGCCGCTACGCATAGCCGGCTTCGCGGAGATGCTCCAACGCAACGAGCACGTGCTGCGGAGCCCCCAATACGCAACCATCTGGGGAAGCCTGCTCGGTCGCATGGGCATCGATACCCTGCCGCCCCAGGCCCGCGCCCTCGCCCGACCTGCCGCGGTTCCGCCGCAGGAGCTGCTGCTCAGCTACTGGGAGGAGTTGCTGACAACACCGCTGTCCGAATTGCAGGACCGGCACACTAGCCGCCTGGCACGCATTGCCTCCCAGGGCACGCCCTATCACTACCTCGCTGGCGGCGAGCCCGACCCGGAATACCGGACCTGGCTCCGCATCGCACTGCCCCAGGTTGAAATCAGCGTGCTGGACGGCAGCGGCCACTTCCCGCACCTAGCGCATCCCGGGGCGGTCGCCCGCATCCTGGCGTCCTACACCCGGCAGAACGGGGCGAAATGGCTTCAAGGCAATATGCCCCGAGTTGCATGGAGCCGGCTTGCTGGATCCTACGGTGACTGAGAGGGCTGCCCGCAGCTCGAACTCGATGGACGTGAGCATGCCGAGCAGGCGAGGACTTTGCCGGCACGCTCTATACCGCGCTCAACGGTTGCCGCGTCACCCAGGCACGCACGGCGCCGTCAGGAGTCGAACGGGACTCGTTGACGGAAAACTTCGGCGCGGGTGGAGCAGCCGTCACGATCGATGTCGATCCAGTGCCGGAACGCGGTGCGTTGGTAGCCCAGGCGGTTCTCGCCGATGACCAGCAGTGTTGTGATTGCCTCGCGCAGTGGGACACCGTCGGTGCCGGAGGCTGCGGGCCCGCGGGACGGCCAGGCCTCCTGCAAGGGCTGCTGCCGCGAGGACAGCCACCGTCCCCCTTCGCACCTCTGACGCCATGCCAATCCGCGCGTCACCCTCGAATTTCTGCTCCTGCGTGGCGTACGGGTCTATTGGTGGCGGGCCGGGCATGACGAGTAGCCACCCGAATGGCACATCGCGGGTGGCGGGGACTGCTGGTCGTAGTTGTAGGGGTGTTGTCTTGGCTGGTCTGCCAGTCTTCGCGGCGAGGGCCCTGGGCGAGTTCCGGGGATTTGGCCTCTGAGAGCCCGGGAGGCCGATGGATTCGTCACTGCGTTGAGGGGTGATCTTGCCGGTCGGAGTGAGCGCCTCGCTCGGGGGCGGCCCGGCGAGGGCGGTCGGGACGGCTGCCTTTCAATTGGTGGTCGGGTTGAAGATGGCCGCGGTGAGGGCGGTTCCGGTGCCGGTCCAGGACGCCGGGTGGCGAGGTGATCGCTGCGCGAGTGTCCTGCTGGACGCACAGCCGCGTGGGTGGTGGGTTGTGCGCCGGGTGGCGTTGTCAGGTGCGCGGGCGTCGTCGTCGCAGGAGGCGCCGGCGTGCGGGGGCGCGGAAGACTGCGTAGAGCCCGGTGGCGAAGGAGAAGGTGAACAGTCCGCCGGCTGTTGCGGCGATGATGTTTGCGGGGGCGCCGGCCGAGGCCAGGACCGAGCCGACCGCCGTCATGGCCAGGACCGCGATCACGCCGACGGCCAGCAGCGGGATGCTGCGGGCGGTGGGTGATTCGGCGGAGGTCACCAGCCGTACTTCGGCCTTGAGGTGCCGGGCGTCGATGACGACGGAGGCTGTCTCTTTGTCGAACAGGACGCCACGGCCCTCGTCGGGCTGTTCGTCGGTCAGATCAGTGGTGCGGGTGGCTGAGCTGTTGGTGTGGGTCATTGCGCTTGCCATCCATCGCGATGTCGATGCTGGAAGGGACTTGGCCGCCGTTCGTGCACGGTCTCGACGGAGCGACTGCAACCACCCTTAGTGATCTTGAGTCGACTCTAGGCAACAAACTAGCACCGCCGTAAGAGGATTGACCAGATGATGCATGCCGATAAGACGCCTAATGCATGCTGTTTGTATGTCCAATTGAGGCGTGGGATGGCTCCTGTTGCGCGTGATGCCGGTGTGGGGCGCGCTCGTGCCGCACAGGATGCAGCTCTCCCGCAGCGACCTCTGTCGCGGAGGTGTCAGCCTGTCAGTTCCGTGCTGTGCAACAGCATTACCGGACAGCCGGGGTTCGCGGTGCTGCCGGAAGCGGCACGGCCTGACCGGCTCACCGGTGAAGGGTCGCGGGGCGGGAGTGCCTGCCTTGGTGGCGGTCGGCTCCGCGAGGCGAGCACCTCCCGGGCGTCAGTCCCCGGCCGTGCACGCGACGACGTGTGCGGCGGACGCGGTCACGGAGAAGACGCGGCGACCATCCCTGTGCTCGCGCGTCGTTGAGGTGGAACGTCGCCGGCACGGATGGTGCGGGTCTCATATTGCACGCAAATTTGCAGTGCAACAACCGGCCGTCAGATGGTTTTTGGCTTGACGTTGCGGGGGATAAGGAGTGTACTGGTCCGGCATCACCACACTGGCATACGTGGGGAGCTACGGGGGTGCGGGCCCATGGGCGATCATTGACGCTTGCTCGTGGGTGCCGATTGCACGATCCGGGGGAGGGAAGGCAGCCGCGGTATTAGCCGGGGTGGGCCTTCTTCGGCGTGTCGATCGCCCGACGTGTGCACGCAGTGTGGTCCGTCACCGCCCGACGGGGGTCGGCGGTGCGACGATTGAGGAAGCGTAGAAGATGACTGCGAGCACAGCATCCAGCCGACGAGAGACCACCACCGCCGAACGCGTCACGGTCAACCTCAGTGCCCGGTCCTCAGCGGCCCTGGAGACCGCCGCCGGACTGTCGGGCGACACCAAGACGGACACGATCAACCGTGCCATCCAGGTCTACGCATACCTGGAGGAGATCGCCAGTCGCGGGGGAGAGATCTTCGTCCGGGAGCCCGACGAGCAGTCCCCGGTCCGGCTCCGGTTCTTCTGAGGCCTGCCGACCCGTTCGAGCCGTCCAGCGCGTTCAGCCGGCCTGTGTGAGGGAGGGACACGATGCCCCAGGACAACCAGCGGATCCTCTGCCCCTCGGCACAGGCCGCGCACCCGGTCCCGGTGGAGAATCTCGAACGCCGCGGAGCCGATCGGGTTGAGCTGCTCCGCCAGGAACTGAACCACCTGCCCATGCCAGTGATCACCGTCGGAGTCCTCGGATACAGCACGGTCGGCAAGACCACGCTGCTCGCGGCTCTGTTGAGTTCGCCGGCACCGCCCGCGCGCAGACGAATGCGCGTGGTGGACACGCCGGGGCTGTCAGCCGACGCCACTGCCGACCGGCTGATCGGTGATAGCTCACCAGGCGGCGCACAGTCGAGGTCTGGCACGCCGACATGCCCAGCACAGCAGTCACCGTCAGGGCCTGGCACCTGCAGGTGGTTGACGGCCGGCATCGAGCGAAGGCGGGTGCTGCACCAGCGGGGGCTCCCCGCTGTGAACTGGCGAGCCGGACCGTTGCCCAGGGATGTACCAGCGGGCCGCGGGTCGGCCGCCCAGCATCCGCGCTCACGCTTCAGCACGGCCTGCCCGGGTTCGGCATACCAGGGAGCGGGTGACGGCGCCCGGGTACCGGGACCGGCACAGCCTGGAGCGCTGAAGCGGCGCACCGGCCGCGGTGCTGTTTCGGCTGCGGGACTTCCTGTCCCCGCGACGGGGACAGGTTTCGGCGGGCGTTCGTGGTGCCGAGGCCTGAGTGAGAGCGGTCGCCGGCTGCCCTGTGTGCGGGTTGTCTCGTTCACCGTGAGACCGCGCAGCCCTCGAGCTCCGCGGCGAGTTCGGGATCCGGCTTGGGGATGGTGCCGAAGTCCTCGTCGCTGTATGCCTCGAGGCGCTGTACGGCCTTGGTGATCGAGTTCGACAGCGGCAGGGACGAGGCGGGCCGGCACGCACGATGAACGACATCCACCGTGACCACGGTGGGCACCATCGCTGTCCGGGACGACGGCGGCCCCCACAGCCAATGCCTCAGGGCCCGATTGGTTGTCGCCTGTGACCACGCCGCGTGTGCCAGGGGGTCCTGGCCCAGGTGCCGCAGCACAAGGGCCTGCCTGCGCCAGTGCTGGGCGTCGCGTAGTTCGCTGTGCTGCAGATGGTGCAGGAACAGGCAGTGGGCCGCGGTGGGGGAGTCGGCGCCGGCGGCGAACTGCCACCAGAACTGGGCGGCCTCGTGCCGGTCGGCCAGATACAGCAGGCACGCGAAGGCGAGTGCGCCTGTGGGTTCGATGGTGGCCCGGTCATCGACGAGCAGCGCCATGGCCGCGATGGCCTGCGGGTCTCGTACGACCTGTGAGGACAGCAGGCCCAGTTCGGTGGCGGCTTGCTCGTGCAGGGCGGCCGGTAGGCCGTCGCGCGCGTCGGCCGGGCGGGTGTACGCGCCGGATGCGGTGCGGATCCACCGGGCGCGGCTCTCCATCGACTCGGCCCGGTGCCACACCACCCGGCGCGCGATGCGCTCCAGTGCCGCCCGCTCGTCGAAGTCGGCGTACTCATCTGCCAGGACTTCCGCGTCGGCCAGCACCTGGTCGATGCGGTCAGCTCGATTGTTCCCCCGGTTCATCAATCCTCCTCGTTCATCTTTTCGGTGGCCCAGTCGATCTCCAGATCGCGGGCCAGCCGTCGGCGGGCACCGCGCACGTGACTGCGGACCGTTGCGTACGTGACGCCCATCAGCACGGCCACTTGCCGCATCGGGTAGCCGAGCACGAAGTGCAGCACGATCACGTCGTACTGCCGCTCCGGCAGCCGGGCGATCGCCGTGTACAGCCCGAGGCTGGACTCCAGCACGGCGAAGGTGCTGCGGGTCTTGCGCCGGATCTGCTCGAACGCGGCGGTCTCCACGAGGGCGGGGGCGCGGCCTTGTATTTCCAGGCGCCGGGCGACCTCCTCCTTCAGCGCCGCCCAGGCGTAGCCGTCCACGTTCGGCTGCTGCAGCACGTGCGGCCACATCGTGGCCAGCTGCACGAACACGTCCTCGACGACCTGTTCGGCCTCGGGTCGGCCGTCCAGCTGCAGGTGCGCGTACCGCAGGTAAGCCTTGTGGTGCAGGGAGTAGAACGCGGTGAAGGTCTCCGGCAGCACCGCGGTGAGATCGTCGCGCACGGCCTGGTCGGCCCACGGGTCCGGTTGCTGGCCGCTCATCAGTTGCGCTCCAGGGGCTGCGGGTCGGTGGCCTCGTGTGAGGCGGTCGCCTCCTCGCGCCGGTGGTGCGCGGCCAGTTGGGTGATGCCGACCCGCCTGCCGGCGCTGAGCGGGCGCGTTCCCAGGGCGCGGATGTCTCCCGCGAGGACCCGGAGCGCGACTGCTCCCGTCTCCACGTGAGCAGCCATATCGAGATCCACTGGCTGGAGTCCTTTCGTCGGCCGATGCAGCCCCCGCTCGGCACCGAGCGCTTTTGCCTTGACCACCAGCCAAGCGAACGAGACCCGCAAGTGTGCACGCCCAACCCCACCAATTTCACCGAGCGTGCGCACGCGATCACGCGCGCGCCCCCGACGCGCTCCCTTGCGCGCCTGGCGTACCTGCCAGGTACCCGGTGTCGTCACTTCGGCCTGCGGACATGCACCCTGAACTGGCCGCGTAGGAAGGTCGAGCCGACTGGCTCCGCGCTACTGGGCATTGGGCCGGTAGCGGCTTCGCCGGGGCCGCTATGCCGCATGGCAATGGTGAGGGCAATCTGCGGGAGCGCCTGCCCGTGTCCCGTCGGTGAGCATTCCGCCCAGTCATCGGCCGAACGGAGACCCGCATGCCCAGGAAGCACCGTCTCACCCTGGACGAACACCTCGAGATGGGCCGCGTTCTAGCCGGCATCCGCGATGAACTCGCGCACCGGGCCGTTCAACTCGACAAGGCATACCCGAGCAACGGACCCGAAGGCGTACCCCACAAGGTGGGAGCCGCCCTGCGAACACTGGACGAGACGCGCGGCGCCCTGGAGATCCTGCTGTCCCGCGAGCGGACGGTGTCACCGGTTGAGCTGAGGGGTGCCTGGGTGACCACGGCGGCGAAGACGCGGCAGGAGGCGCCCCGGGGGGACTGCGCTGCGAGGCGCGATCGCGGTTTTGTGAGGGCGTCAAACAATTTCCGGGATGCTGGCGCCGAGCGACAATGACGCACCGGTTTCTATTCCCCGGTGCTGGCTGTTATGGGCGATTAAAAGCGTGAACATGTCACTCTGCATTCGGATTTCCGTGCGCTTATAGCTGCTTTACTTTCGCTCAACTCCCCTTCGGTTGTGTGTAATTGGATGTGGAATCGTGCCCGCGGTGTCTGGCCTGTCTGGGGGGTTGTTGTATTCGCTTGACGTGGCGAACCATTAGTCGCACAGTTGAATCGGATATCGGTAGATGGCTTCCACGACACGGAAAAGTGAAGGACGGCGGAGTCGTGATCCAAGCAGAGCCGCACGTATGCCGAGGACGTCACCGCGTCGGTGCGGGGCCTTACCGGGTCTCGCCGTCTCCCCAGGACACAGGACACGCGCGGCCTTGCGGGTCCGAGAGCTGCAGCGAGTGGCAGTTGCACTCTTGGATTTCTGTCCGGTTCGTCTCCCAGTTCGGACGATCACCGGTTTGACCGCTGTCCGCTGAGCCGTAAGCGCCGCCCGGTCGGGAAACCGTTCGCTGGGCCCGCACTGTATCCGGCGGACGCATCTAGTTCCCCGCTCATCCTCGCTCGACAACGCGACGCCGCCCTTTCATGAAAGGCCGACCGTTCACGATTCGCTATGGACCTTTTCTCGCTCACCCCTGTCACGAAGTATGCGGCTGGTCATGGATCCCGCTTGCTCCCGGAGTCCGGTCTCGGCCACCGCGAGTGGCCGAGAGCGCGCAGCGCAAGCAGCGGACATGTGGGCACTCGCACCGGCGCAGTGCCTCCGCTCCTGCTGGTTGCGACGATCACCTTGGGTGCTTCGTTCGCTCCTTTGGCAGTTCACCTGTCTCCGCTGCTCGTTGCGGCGCCCACCTGTACGGGAACTTACGCGCGAACACGCTTCACGGCTGCTGTCGCGCTCGTCGCGGCTGCGGCAGTGGTCGTTGTCGACCGGCATGATGGCCTGCTCCATTCGCCCCTGCTGCCCATTCACATCGGATCAGTACTGGCGGTCTCGGCCTTCGTACTCATCTCCAGGGCCGTGCACGAACGCGACTTGAGAGAGCTGGCGCAGGTGCGTGCTGTCGCGGAGGCGGCCCAGCGGGTCCTGCTCCGGCCGATCCCGCAAGAGCTGGGTCCCCTCCAGGTCGCCTCGATGTACCGCGCGGCAACGGCACACGCACTGGTCGGCGGCGACTTGTACGCCGCTTCCCGGACCGGCGATGCCACCCGCATTCTCATCGGCGATGTCCGCGGCAAGGGGCTTCCCGCCATCGAGGACGCCTCCGCGGTCCTCAGCGCTTTCCGTGAAGCAGCCCACCAGCACCGCACACTCCCGGAGTTGGCGGCCTCGCTCGAACGCAGCGTCCGCCGTCACCTGAGTGAGCTGACCGCCATCGACAGCGAAGAGCGATTCATCACGGCCCTGCTGATCGAACTCGCCGATGAGGAAGAAAACGTCAGGACGGTCAGCTGTGGCCATCCGCCACCTCTGCTGAGCCACCACGGCCAGGTGACCCCGCTGCACATGGCCCGGCCGGCTCCGCCACTGGGGCTCGCTGGAGATACTCCCGATGCCTTCCACCTCGACGTTGCCGCGTTCGGTTGCGGTGACACGCTCCTGCTGTACACCGACGGCCTTGCCGAAGCCCGCAATGACGCCGGGGACTTCTTCCCCGTCCTCGACCGCGCCGCGACATGGGCGTGGGACTGTCCCAGCCGCCTTCTGCAGCACGTCGGCTGCGACGTGGAGAGCCATGCAGGCCGGGACCTCAAGGACGACCTGGCCCTCATTGCCGTCCATCGCCCACCGCACTCAACTCGCTCTGGAGATGCACCGTGACCATTTCAGAATCCGGCCACCAGCCTTGCTGGCCAAGGCCCCGACCCGTTGGTCGCACACGGCGCGCACGGTGTTGACGGCACTGCGCGCCACAACCTGAAAGGACGGTGACGAGGATGACCACCCCCACGCTCCTCCCGCTCTGGCGGCCTAGCGCACTGCTGGCCCTCTACCTGGGGGTGACCTGTGCGGTACAACTGGAGGCATCCGCTGTCGGACTGGTGCGCTGGTCGGACTACTCGGTGCTGGTACCTGTGATGGCGGCAGCCCTCCTGCCCGTCCGCCACACCCTCGTCATCGGGGCTTCGACACTGGCCACCAGCGTGGCCATCTATGGCTTCGCCATCTCAGGAGTGTCGGACGGGGGCCGGACGGTCGTGATCTGCGCAACGGCTCTTTCCCTCGGTGCGAGCCTTGCGATCTGCCGCATCCGATGGCGGCTGAAAGCCGGGACGACCGCTTCTGCCGCACCCGCCGGCAACACTGACGAGACGCCCCGTGCCCCCACTCCAGGAAGCCTGGACCCCACCGGCATGTGCGCTTCTCAGGCCCTGGCCAGTGGCCAGCTTCCGGGAGGTCTGCCAGGGCCCGCGGCCGTGGAACTCGCCTATTGCGACCGGAATGCCGACGGCAAGCCTCAGGCCCACTGGCTCGATGCGATCCCCCTTCCCGGGGCCCGGGTGGCGCTGGTCGCCGGCAGCGTGGCCGAAGGCGGGGCTCCCGCCCCCGCACTGGTTGCCGAACTACGCGCCGTGGTGAGGACGCTGGCCGACATCGACGTGCAACCGGAGGAGGTACTCACCCATCTACAGGACATCCTCTCCCGGTTGCGGCCCGGCAGCCGGGCCGGTACGTGCGCTCCCGGTGTGGCAGCGAGCTGTCTGTACGCGGTCTACGATCCCGTCAGCGCGGATTGCACCCTGGCCTGTGCCGGGCACCCCCTGCCTATGGTCGTTACCCCGGAGGGCGTGGTCAGGACCGTGGACCTGCCCGTCGGCCTGCCGCTTGGCAGGGTCCGGCCGCACGTCGAGACCGCCGAGATCCGTCTGGCACAAGGCAGCGTCCTCCTGCTGCATGCTCACCCCGTCTCGGCGACCGGCGACTTCGGGGCGCAGACCGAAGCCGGGCTGCCTGAGCAGTTCGTGGGGCATCGGTCCTCGCTGGCCGACACCTGTCGTTCGGCGGTGGAAGCCCTTTTGGCAGCGGGAGGGCAACGCCAGCTCGGCGTGATCGGCGCCCGCACCCGCACGTTCGACGCCAGCACCGTGGCGCACTGGGACCTCCCGGCCGACCCTGCTGCCGTCTCCGTCGCGCGGCACCATGTCACGGGCAAGCTGAGTGAGTGGGGCCTGGACGAGTCCGCCTCCACCATGGCGCTGATTGTCAGCGAACTTGTCACCAATGCCATCCGCCACGCCCAGCCACCGGTGTGCCTCCGGCTGATCCGCTGCGACGCGGGGCTGACGTGCGAGGTCACCGACGGCAGCACCACCGCCCCGCACCTTCGGCGGGCCCGCACTCTCGACGAGGGCGGACGAGGGCTGTTCATCGTTGCCCAGCTGACCCAGCGCTGGGGAACCCGCCACCACTCGCGGGGAAAGACCATCTGGGCCGAGCAGCCTCATACAGCCGGCGAATCCCCGCACGAGGGACAATCCCTACCGGCCGGAATGGCCTCGTGAAGGCCATCCTGCCGGCTGCGTCGGGGAGCGCAGGGAAGCCCCGAGGGGCGCCAGCCTGTTAGGTGACGGTGGAGTCAGCGAAGATCCTGCGCACGCCTGCGCAGACCACCGCGGACGGCGTCCCGGGCCTTGTGCGCTGAACGTCAGCTCCGTGAAGCCGTTCTCTGTGCACTGCCAACGTGGGCCGGGCCGGCGGTACGAACCTCGTTGGCCCTGTGGAGGCACCTGTCGCCGGTCATGCCGTATCCGCAGATTCCGTGGCCTGACCGAGTTTTGCCGTGGACACGGTTGCAAGCTGGACGTCAGGTCCGGTCAGTGGTGAGAGAGCCGAGAAAACGCGGTCGGCGGGCACCGCGGTGCCCGCCCCTTGGAGAGGGCAATACCCGCGGTGATGGTTCCGGGCGCGACCTCGGGGTGCCGACCCGCTGGCACCCCGAGGTCGCGCCCGGGTCCCACCGGGCTCGTCGTGAACGGCGGCGGAGGTGAGGTAGGCGTGGCTCACAGGCTCCGTCCGCCTCGGCTTCCACCCTCTATCTAACTGAACAGTTAGAATATTCGACGTTGGTCGACCTGCCTGGACTAACTGTTCGGTTAGTGATGGACTCTTGCTGAACTGGGGAAACAGGGGGAATCTGAAATGTTTCCGTACCGCATTGTGAGCGGTCTGGGTGCTATCCATCTGGTTAGTAGGTTATGCTGCCGAGATGATGCGAGACTCTCAAGCGACGCAGCGGCGGCTGCTGGACGCCGCGGCTGAGGAGTTCTCGGCGTATGGCATCGCCGGGGCACGCGTGGACCGGATCGCTGCGGCCGCCCGCAGCAACAAGGCGCAGATCTACCACTACTTCGGCAGTAAAGATCAGCTCTTCGACGCCGTCATGAACGAGATCGTGGCCAAGACCGCGAGCGAAATCCCGATCGACGTCGACGACCTCCCGGGATTCGCGGGGCGGCTCTTCGACCGCTACGAGGACAGTCCGCACATCGCTCGGTTGGCCACGTGGTACCGGCTCGAGCGGACGCTTGACGGTGCGCAGATCGAGGTGCTTGCGGACACGATCGAGGACGAGCTCGAAAGGATCCGCAAGGCGCAAGTGGCCGGGACCCTGCCGGCGCGGTATCGCCCGGCCGATCTGCTGAACCTGGTGCTCCACCTGTCGTTCCTGTGGGCTTTCGTCTTTCCGGAACTCCAGGGGCATGTACGGCGGTCATCCCGCCGGCACCGGCGCCAGGTCCTCACCGACGCAGTGGCAGCGCTCCTGGTCGACGACGACGCCGTATCCGGCGACTGACGGCGGCCGCACACAAGACCGGATGCGGCGGGGTGTGGCCGTCCCCGTCTCCGGCGCGGCGGATGAGCGCCATACGGCCTCGCCAGGAGCTTTCCGCTGAGGGATTGCCGTTCGCGGCTGCTTCAGGGTCTGCGGCCGCGGGCTCGCGAAGCCGCGTGCCGGATTTTCTGCAGGCGCGGTCCCGGTCCTCCCGGTAGGGCCTGGCTCCAGTCGGCACGAGCGTGCGACAGCTCGGAGCCGACAGCGGCGCCGCTTGTCCGGGGCCACCCGGGCTCCCAGGTCACCGTGGCGTTCTGGCCGGACGCCGCAAGGCGGCGGCCAGGCGGTGACTTCGCCGACGTGTCCCCTTCGAGGGTTGCCCGAAGGGGACGGGCGCCGGTCGGGGACCTGCTCCGATGCCGGCACGTCTGCCCCCTTCGCCCGGCACGCCCTGCGCCCGGACCGCATGGTCCGGGCTGCGTGCGGTCAAGAAGCCGGAGCCTGGGGTCCCGCGGCGGGCGGTAACGACGATTTGCCCACGCTGAGCAGCGCGGCGACGGACTCCGTGACGAGTCTGCGAGGCCGCACGTTGCCCTGCTGCGCCACGTAGTGGTACTCGGGCGGATGGGCCGTCCACGTTGCCGCGAGCGTGAGAACGAGGGTGAGCAGTTCCGCCGCGGTGAAGTGGGTGGGCAGCAACCCGTCGAGCTGGGCCTTTTCGATGGCTGCGACCTTGTCCAGGCTCGACCTGATGACTGACTCGATCGGCCGGTGCTGCTCGGCGCGCTCCAGGCGGTACCAGGCCGCCAACCGGGAGATCTCGGGGTGCTGCTCGTAGCCGTCGTACAGCCTTCCCGCATACCCCGGCAGGTCCCCGGGGTCCATGGGGATCGCCCTGGTCGTCTGGACGACCAGGGCGTCGAAGGCCGCGTCGAACAGCGCTTCCTTGCTGCCGAAGTAGTGGTAGATCTGCGCCTTGTTGGACTGGGCCTCGCGGGCGATGCGGTCCACTCGACCCCCCGCGATGCCGTGAGCCGCGAACTCCTGCGCGGCCGCCTTGATCAGTCTCTCCTGCGTCGCCTGCGCGTTTCCTCTCATGCCGCCCAGAGTACTCATCTAACTGGATAGTTGAGAAGTCGATCCGGGGCGAAGGAGCTGAAACCTTCATATCCGCAGTTCAGAGTGGCTAACTAACTGGGCAGTTGACAGCTCGGCGGAACGTCGATTCAATGCAACTACCCGGTTAGTCGACAGGGCGCCGGGCGATCTGAGGATGAGGTGTGTCATGACGCGGTTCATGGGAAAGGTGGCGCTGGTGACCGGCGCCGGAAGCGGGATCGGCGAGGCGACGGCCGAGCAACTGGCCCGGGAAGGCGCCGCTGTGGCGCTGGTGGGGCGCCGGGCCGGGCTGCTGGAGGAGGTCGCCGACCGCATTCGCTGGGCCGGCGGCACAGCTCTGCCGATACCGGCGGACGTGAGCGTCGCCGAGGAGGTCCAGGCTGCGGTGGCGGCCACGGTCGACGCCTTCGGCGCCTTGCACCTTGCGGTGAACAACGCCGGGGTCACCGGTGGAAACGCCGACCTGGTGGACGTGACGGTCGAGGATTGGCAGCACGCTGTCGCGGTCAACCTCTCGGCGGTCTTCTACGGCCTGAAGTACCAGATCCCGGCCATCGAGGCGGCCGGCGGCGGCGCGATCGTCAACGTCTCCAGCGTGTACGGCGACCGCGGCCTGTCGCGCTACGCCGCCTACTCCGCCTCGAAGCACGGGGTACGGGGGCTGACGCGGTCGGCGGCCGTGGACTACGCGGCTCGGGGCATCCGGATCAACGAACTGCAGCCCGGCGTGATCGCCACCCCGATGTCGGACACCGATCCCGAGTCCACCCGGCGTATCGCCGAGGGCATTCCCGCCCGCCGGCCCGGGCAGCCCGCGGAGACGGCCGAGGCGATCTGCTTCCTGCTCTCCGGCGCCGCTTCCTACATCACCGGCACGCACTTCTCGGTCGACGGCGGCATCCTCGCCTGATTCCGGCCCGCGCCGTGATCCCGCCCCTCCACGGCCACTGCAAACCGGCCGGGCACTGACCCCCGCTTACCGCTCTGCTCTCTCAAGGATGGTGTGACATGTCTTTCCGTAAGTGTTCTCCGGATTCCCCCGCTACCCCCGACAGCTCTCCCAGCTCTGCGCCGTCCTTCGCCGGCATGCGCGTCGACGGTCTGGACGAGGAACTGATCGCGGCGCAGCAGCAGGTCAACGCGATGCTGGCCCAGATGCCACAGCCCGACATCACCACCCCGGAGGGGCTGGAGATGCTGAGGGCGATGACGACGCCGCCGCAGGCGGCTCCCGTCCTGGTCCCGCAGGACATCACGATCCAGGCGCCGACCGGCAGCATGCGGCTGCATGTGTTCACCCCCGAGCAGCCTGCGCGTGCGGTGATCCTGCGCATCCACGGTGGTGGCTGGGCGGCGGGCACGCCCGAGGACGACGAGGCCTACAACGACCACCTCGCCCGCACGTGCCAGGTGGCCGTCGTCAGCCCCGAGTACCAGCTGGTGCCGGAGGCAACGATCATGGACCAGATCGAGGACTGCCTGGCCGCCGCTAGCTGGGTCGCCGCCGAGGCGGCCAGCCGATTCGGCACCGACAAGCTGCTGATCGGTGGCATCTCCGCCGGCGGGCATCTTGCCGCAGCCGTGGCCCTGCGCCTGCGTGACCAGGAAGACCCCGCCTTCGCGATGCTCAAGGGACTCCTGCTGGACTGCGGCGCCTACGACCTGTCCTTCACCCCCAGCGCCCGCCGCGCCGACGACAACACGCCCGTACTGCCGCGCTCTTCCCTCGACGGGCTGGCCGCCCTGGGGCTGCCGGGGCTCGACGACGCGGAACGCCGCCACCCGTCCCTGTCGCCCCTGTACGCCGACCTGCACGGAATGCCGCCGGCTCTGTTCACGGTCGGCGACCTCGACCCGCTGCGCGACGACTCCGTGTTCCTCGCCAGCCTGTGGCAACTGGCCGGCAACAACGCCGACCTCGACGTGTGGCCGCACGCCGCCCACGCCTTCACCAACATGGGCGCCCCGATCGCCGGGATCGCTCTGACCCGAACCACCGACTGGATCAACGCGGCTCTGTAACCGGCGTCCGGACCGAAGCCGCCACCTGCCGGCCCGCTCACGCCGCACCACGGCGCCGATCCTCCTCGACGGAACAGCACCCCTTGTCTCAACGGGAAGAGATCATGCAACAACCCCTGAAAACCTGGTACATCACCGGCGCGAGCCGCGGACTCGGACGCGCGATCACCGCGGCCGCACTGGAGGCGGGAGACCACGTCTTCGCCGCCGCCCGCCGCGCCGGCGCACTCGCCGACCTCGCCGCCCGCTACCCCCACCAGCTCCGCACCGCATCGGTGGACGTCACCGACATCGCAGCCGTCCAGCAGTCCATCGACAACCTGATGCACGCCTTCGGCCGCGTGGACGTCGTCGTCAACAACGCCGGCTACGCGAATCTGTCAGCCATCGAAGACACCGCCCCGGAGGACTTCCGCGCGCAGGTCGACACCAACCTCTTCGGCGCGGTCAACGTCACCCAGGCCGTCCTGCCCGTGCTGCGCGCCCAGGGCAGAGGCCGGATCATCAACGTCTCCTCGGTCGGTGGCCGCGTCGCCAACGCCGGACTGGGCGCCTACCAGGCCGCGAAGTGGGCTCTGAACGGCTTCACCGAAGTCCTCGCCACCGAGGTGGGACCGCTGGGCATCAAGGTCACCGCGATCGAGCCCGGCGGCATGCGCACCGACTGGGCGGGCGCCTCCATGGCAATCCCACCGATCAGCGAGCCGTACCGGACCAGCGTCGGCGTCCTGGCCGACCTGTTCGAGACCGGCTCCGTCCAAGCGGCCGGCGACCCGGCCCGAGTCGCGCAGGCCATCGTGCGCCTGAGCGAACTGGCCGACCCGCCGGTGCGGCTCCTGCTCGGCAGCGACGCGCTCGCCGGCGCCCGCGCCGCTGCGAAGGCCCTGGCCGACAGCGACAGCATCTGGCAGGAGTTCTCCCGCACGACGGATCACCTCGACGCCACCACCGACCAGCTCGACCCGCTCGGCGCCGGCCGACACGACCCCGCCGCCGTCGTCCACCGGTTCATCGACGAAGTCGTCAACGGCGGCAACATCGACGCCATCGACGAGCTGTGGCACCCCGACCTGAGGTGGCACGCCGGCAGCCTCGGCGACATCGAGGGCATCGAGGCCTACAAGGTATCCATGCGGGCCGCAGTCGGCGGCGCCTTCACCGGCATGCACCTCACCGCCCACGACACGCTGGTCGACGGCGACACCGTCGTGGCGCGCTTCACCAACAGCGGCACCCACACCGGCCCCTTCATGGGCACCCCCGCCACCGGCCGCTACGCCCAATGGCTCGGCATCGGTATCTACACCGTCCGCGACGGCAAGATCGCCGAGGCCTGGTTCGGCGAGGACATCCTCGGCATGCTCCAGCAGCTCGGAGCCATCACTCTGCCGGCCTGACACGCCGGAAGCAGCACCCGGCACCGGCGCTGCCCGCGGCCAGCCCGCCCCCACGCAGGGTCCCGCCCTCCCGTACCGCGGCCCTTGCCGGCCACCCCCAGGCCCTCAAGCCATCAAAAAGACCTCATTTCACCCTGTTTGACTCTCAAGAAAAGGAAGATACCCATGTCCACCACCACTTCCCGCCGCTCCGCGCGCCGCATCCTGGCCACCACCGTTGCCCTGGGCGCCACCGCCGCCCTCCTCACCGCCTGCTCCACGTCCTCGGACACCACCACGTCCTCGGACACCACCACCAAGCCCGCTGCCGCGCCCTCGCCGGCCCGGCCCCGCGTGGGCATCATCCTGGGCGGCGGCGGTGAGAGCGGCGTCGCCTGGGAGACCGCCGTGCTGTCCGCCCTGGCCGACAAGGCGGACCTGACGCGCAAGAACGTCGATGTCGTCGTCGGGACCTCGGCCGGCGCCATCGCCGGCGCGTACTACAGCGCCGTCGACGACCTCCACCCGGTCGTGGAAGCCCAGCGGGCCGGCAAGGGCATATCCGCGCCCGTGCCGTCGTCGGGTGCGGACAACCCGATCCCCAAGGAGATGATCGCCGCCCTCAGCTCCACCGAGGGCACCATCGAGGAACGGGGCAAGAGAATCGGGGCCCTGGCGATCAAGGCCAAGACCCCCATCGCCAGCAAGGACCTGGTCGGCTACGTCGCCTCGGCGCTGCCCGGCAAGGACTGGCCCGCCTTCGACTTCCGGCCCACCTCGGTCAACGCCGAGACCGGCAAGACCGTGCTGTGGCAGAAGAGCGACGGCGTCCCCCTGGCCGCCGCGGTCGCTTCCTCCGCTGCCGTCCCCGGCTTCCTGCCCGCCGTGGAGATCAACGGCCAGCACTACACCGACGCGCCCCGCACCACCTTCTCCGCCGACCTGGTCAAGGAGAAGAACCTCGACGCCATCGTCTACATCGGCATGCCCACCCCGACCCTGTCGAACACGGTCGAGGAGGAGGCCCTCACCAAGCTCGAAGCCCAGGGCCTGAAGGTCGTGCGCATCACCGGAGGCCAGGGCACCGACAAGCTCATCAAGGAAGCCCTCAACCCGAAGATCAAGCCGCTGGCGGTCCAGCTCGGACTGCGTGACGGCGACGACGCGGCCACGAACGTCGCGGCACTGCTGAACCACTGATCCACCCCCGGCGGGGGCCGGCCACGGCCCCCGCCCCCTCACGGACCGGGCGGCCCACCCCCTACGGGCCGGCCCGGTCCACCCGGCGGCCCTCGAGCCCCACCTCCCCAGGACAAGCACCCACCACCCAGAAAGGCAGCATCATGAGCTCCGCCCGCCACACCACAACAGCGCACTGGACACCGGACGCCATCACCAGCCAGGACGGCCGCACCGCCCTGATCACCGGTGGAAACAGCGGCATCGGCCTGGAGACCGCACGCGTCCTGTCCCGCCACGGCGCCCGCGTGATCCTCGCCGGACGCAGCCAGGACAAGCTCGACGAGGCCGCGGACGCACTGCGCACACAGCAGCCCCGCGCCGACGTCGGCACCGCCGTCCTCGACCTCGGCAGCCTCTCCTCGATCCAGGAGACCAGCCAGCGCCTGGCCGAGACCGAGACCATCGACCTGCTGTTCAACAACGCCGGCGTGATGAACGTCCCCGAGCGCCGCACCACCAGCGACGGCCTCGAGCTGACCTTCGGCACCAACCACCTCGGCCACTTCGCCCTCACCGCCGGACTCATGCCCGCCCTGCGGCGCTCGCCCGCAGCCCGCATCATCACCGTCAGCGCCATCGCCGCGACCTGGCGCATCGGGCGCCTGCAGGACCTGATGAGCGAGCAGCGCTACGGCGCGATGGCCTCCTACGCCAAGTCCAAGCGCGCCAACGTCGTCTTCACCCAGGAACTGGCCCGCCGTCTGGCCGGGAGCAACATCGAAGCCGTCGTGGTCCACCCCGGCTCCGCCATCACCAACCTCCAGCGCCACAGCCAGGGAGCCCTGTCCAAGCTGGTCATCGCGCTGACCGCACGCACCGTCATGGGCTCGGCCGAGGGCGCGGCGTGGCCATCGCTGTACGCCGCCACCAGCCCCGACGTGCACAGCGGCCAGTTCCTCGGACCGGCCGGCCGCGACCAGACCAGCGGCACGCCCAAGGCGGTCTCCCTCCCAGCCGGCGCCGACGACGCGGCCGAGGGCACCCTGCTGTGGACCGAGAGCGAGCGCCTCACCGGCATCAGCTTCCCGCTGTGATCCCTGTGGCCGACCGAACCCTCGGGCCGGCGCCGGAGCGATCCGACCTCCGTCCCGACCCGAGGGTGCACGGACCCCCTGGCCGGCCACACCACACCAGGCAACCCACCACGAAAACCCTCTGACACGAGGTCATTGATGCACGAGCTCGCCTTCACTGTTACCGGAAGCGGTCCCGCCGTGGTTCTCGTCCCCGGCACGGCCAGCACAGTCAGGGACACCTGGGGCGCCACTGTCGACGCCCTGGCTTCCTCGCACACCGTGATCATGCCCGACCTGCCTGGCACCGGGACAAGCCCCCTGCCCGACGGCCCGATCGACGCCGCAACCCTTGCAGCGCAACTGGTGCGCGTTGCCGACAACGCCGGCCACGACCGCTTCGCCCTCGCCGGCGCCTCTCTGGGCGCCCCGCTGGCTCTGATCACCGCTGCTGTTTTCCCGGACCACGTCACGCACGTGGTCAGCCTGTGCGGCTTCGCGACCGCACGTGCCAGTTTGCGGCTGCGTCTGGAACTGTGGGAGACCATCCTGGACGCCGACCCGGACGCCGTCGGACGGCTGCTGCTCATCCTCGGCATGCCGGATGCCACCGCCGAGCAACTGCCGCCGGAAGCACTCCAGGGGATGATCATGGCGCTCGGCAGCCGACGCCCGCCCGGTCTGCGGGCGCAGATCGAACTCGCCCGCACCATCGACGCCACCGGCGCCCTGGACGCGATCCACGTGCCCGCACTCGTCATCGGCGCTGAGGGTGACCAGTTCGTCGACCCCGCCCACTCCCGGTACCTCGTCGACCGTCTCAGCCACGCCCATGTGCTGATGCTCAAGGGCAGCCACGGACTCGGCCACGAACAGCCCACCCTCATCGCCCAGTCCATCAGCGATCTCATTGCCCGCTGACCTTCTGGCGCGCCTGCGCCGACCGGCCGGGGCGGCGCACCACGCCCGCCCCGGCCTCGCCCGCCGACCCACCGAGCAACTGACTCCGACCGCACTCACCGAAGGACCAGACGTGAACATCACCGTCTTCGGCGCCACGGGCCGCACTGGACGGGCCCTTCTCGAGGCCGCCCACCACCGCGGCCACCGCACCACCGCCCACGCCCGCGACGCAACTCGGCTCAGCGGAACTCTCACCGACCTCGTGGTCACCGGTTCCGTCCTCGACCCGGCCACCGCCGACGACGCCGTCCGCGAAGCCGACGCCGTCGTGATCGCCTTCGGACTCCGCGGCAATCCGGCCACCCCGCTCTACACCGACGGCACCCGCACCATCATCGAAGCCATGCACAAGCGGAACGTCCCCCGGCTCGTCGTGATATCCGAAGCCGCCTACCCGCCACACCTCAGGGGAGCCACGGCCCGCGTGATCGCCGCTGCCTATCGGGCCTTCAACGCCCGGGCCATCCGACAACGCCGGGAGCAGGACGCCATCGTCGAGGCCAGCCGACTGGACTGGACATTCCTGCGCCCCACCCGCCTCGTCCCCGGGGACACCCCCGTCGTCCGTCCCGCGCGTGCGTCCTTCACGCCCTACCTCACACCGGTCCGCAGCGCCTCCTACGCCGGGATGGCGGCGCTCGTCCTGGACACGCTGAACAGTCCGCCGACCTACCGCCGCAGTCTCTACCTGTGACCGAGGACCGTGCGGTCAGGCGGAGGACGCCCAGGTCATGAGCCTCCTGCGGCCGGGGCGGGTTCCGGTGACGGTCCCTCTGGAGGGGGCATGGGCTTGTAGTGGTCCTGAACGGCGACAGGAGAACTGCTGTCCGCCGGGGTGATGATCAGGTAGCGCCGAGGCGGTGCCGAGGCTGCGGACCTCGGCGGCGTCAGCACGTCACGGAGGAGCCCGATGGCCTGACTGACCTGCGCGCCCGCGGAGTTGGTGGTGAACATGGCCAGTGCCTGCTTGCGGCCGAAGGGCGCGGTGCGGTGCTCGGTGAGCCACAGCATGTAGTTCTTGCCGGGCTGCAGGCCGGTGGCCGCGACCTGGAGGAGGTCCAGGGCGCCGAGCGCGTTGACCGAGACGGTCGCATGAGCCCTGCCCCCGCCCTTCGGAGCGGACAGCGTGAGATGGCCCGCCTTGCCCGCCACTCCCAGCGGCTGCAGGTTGGCGGTTCCCGTGCCGTGCGGGACGGCACGTGGCACGTAGAGCAGTTGCTGGGGCTGCTGGCCCACCGGGATGGTCGCGATCACTCTGTTCTCGAGCGTGTCGACGGCCACGACCGCGTCCTGGTTCTCCAGCCCGACATAGACGCGCGTGCCGTCGCCGGAGACCCAGATCCCATGCGGCAGGTCCCCGGTGGGAATGGTGGCGACCAGGGCCGGCTCGGGTCCGCGCCGATAGACCTTGATGACGTTCTCACCGCCCACGGTGACGTAGGCGAAATGGCCGGCGCGATTGTCGACGAGGGTGACGTGGTTGCTGATGGGCCCGCTGTCGATCGTGGCAAGGATGCGGAACGGCGGCCGCGCGCTCATGACCTGGGTCTTGCCGCTGTCCTTGAGCGTGAACCACACCTCGGTGCCGTCCCGGCTCACTGCCAGGTTCGGCGAGAAAGGGCTGGCCTGCGGTACGCGGGCCACGACCCGGTAGGTGCGGGTGTCGATGACGTCGACTTCCGGGGTGAAACTGGAGGGCACAAAGGCGTACTTGCCGTCTGGCCGGAACAGCACCATGCCCGGCCCGTTGGCCGTCGTGACACGGCGCTTCTCCCGCATCCGCACGGGATCGATCACCGACACGTAGTCCTCGCCGCGCACCGTGGCCCACAGCTCCTTGCCGTCGGGCGTGAAGAACGCCTCGTGCGGAGACCGCCCGACGTATACCACGCCCTTGACCTTGTTCGTCGCGGTGTCGATGAGCGTGACAGAGTTGGAGCCGATGGACACCGTGGCCAGGGTTCGGTGATCGGGGGAGAAGCCCCCGCCGTGCACGAGCAGTTGATTCTTGTACAGGGGGCTGAGTGCGCCCGGTACCGGATCGCCCAGGCGGATCACCCCGAGAAGACGATTGGCGACGGGGTCGATCACCGAGACGGTGTTGGACGTCTGGTCGGATGTGTAGACGCGGTCCTGGCTGGATATCGGCAGCAGCGGACCCGCAGCATCCGATCGCGGCTGAGGGTTCTCCTTGCCCTGCTGTGCCGCGGGGGGCGACGCGTGCTGCCGGGCTGCGGGCTTCTCCGACAGCCGGCCCTTCATCACGCCGATCTCCTGCTGCTGCGTGACGATGATTTCCTGAGCCAGCCTCCGCAGGACGGGGTCCTTGCCGTGTTCCAGGACCGCCTTGGCCATGGCGATGGCGCCCTGGTGGTGGGGGACCATCATCGCCGCGAAGTCGTGGTCGGGGTCACCGGTCCTGGACGAGCCCGCCATGGCCTTCATCATGGCCTGCATACCTGCGTCCATCTCCTGGGCGAACGGCGCGGATACGCCTCCCCGAGCGTGCACATGTGTCCCGTCCGCTGTCCCGTGCTCCGCGGCCTGGCAGGCAATCAGTCCCAGGGCGAGGCCCCCTACTGCTCCGGTGAGGCGAAGCCGGCGGCGCACCCTACCTGCCATGTTCTTCTCCCTACGGTCCCGCCTCATCGCATCGGCCCACGTACAGCACGTCCCGCCGGATCTCCCAGTCTTTTCGGCTGCTGAAGGGCTGTCACTCGCAGACGGGCAGAGGGGTGACGCGCTCAGCCACAGCCTGCTGCTGCGCAGGGGCGAGGCGGGGTGGGTTGCCGGGACCGGGTGAGCCGTGGCGGGATGGCCCCGGACTCGCGGGTGTTGTTCGCCGGCCCGTGCGGTCACCAGAGCAGGGAGATCACTTCTGCGGCCGCGGCGTGCCCGTCCTGCAGGCCGATCTCGGCCGCGCGCGGCCGGGCGGCGGCGTCCATGAGTTCTTTGCCGACTTCGTCGAAGGACGGGCTGCCGGTGATGGCGACGACGGGAGTGCCGTTCGCTTTGAGCCGGTCGAGCTCGTGCTTTTCGTCCATGCCGGCGAGGACGGGGATGTCCGGGCCGATGAACAGGATTCTGTCCAGCTGCTCGGTTTCGGCGAGCGTGGCACAGAACGGGGTCCGGGGGGCGTCGCAGTAGTAGTCGCCGTTGTGCTGGACAGGCGGGAAGAAGCCGGGGATGGCGCACGAGGAGGCGACGGCCCGCATCAGGTCGATGCCGTGGTTGCGGCTCCACAGCACGGTCTCGCCGGTGGTGCAGTGGGCGGAGGTGATGCGCAGGTCGGTCGTGGCGGGCCACTCACGCGGTGTGAACATGGTGGCCAGCAGCTGCAGGTAGGTTTCCTCGTCGACCACGGGAGTCGCGGCCAGCGCGAGCTGGCCGACTGCTGCCGACCGTTCCCGGACGGTGCCCTCTCGCGAAGTGACAATCTTGGTGATGTCGTCCGGGACGACCGCGGTGCCGGTTCCGCTGTCCTGCTGTGCCGGAGGGGGCGGAGGGACGGGGGAAAGCGTGCTGCCGATGATTTCCTGGTCGGTCAGGGCCGCCAGATCGGCGCCGGACGCGGCCGTGGCGCCGACGAACGCTCCGGCCGAGGTCCCCGCGATGACCGCCGCGGCGTTCACGTCGAGGCCGGCGTGCTGGGTGAGAGCTGCCAGTACTGCCGTCTCCCAGGCAATGCCGACCTGGCCGCCACCGCCCAGGATGATGCCGAGCTTCATGTGTTCCAGCCTTTCTACTTCACTGCGGGAGGGGTCAGGTCCGCCCTGCCGCGGAGGTGGCGGGGCGGACCTGGATCGACCGGGCGTCGGACTGCTTACAGGACGTCCTTGGGGGTGGCCTTGAAGGACCGGGAGATGACACGGTCCATGGCACTGTCGGGCAGGAGCCTGCGGCCGACGACGGCCTGGCGGGCTGAGGCGCCGACGGCGTAGCGAGCCTTGGGACGGGGAGAGGAGACGGCCTTGGCGACAGCGTCGGCAACGACCGATGGATCGGAGCCGGTGCCGGCGTCGTCCGCCTCGGCCAGGACGTCACGAACAGATGCGGCCAGACGCGCGTAGGCACCCGAACCGGACACCTGCATCAGATGGTCACGAGCGATGGTGTTCCACTCGGTGCGGATGGCGCCGGGTTCGATGAGGACCACGCGGACCCCGAACGGTGCCACCTCGATCCTGAGCGCGTCACTCATCCCCTCCAGGGCGAACTTGGTCGCGTGGTACCAACTGCCGAGCGGGCCGTAGATCTTCCCCCCGATCGAGGAGACGTTGACGATGGTGCCCGCGCCCTGCGCGCGCATGTGCGGCAGGACGAGCTGAGCGAGCCGGGCAGGCCCGAAGACGTTGACCTCGAAACTGGTAGCGGCCCTCCTCAAGAGGGACGTCCTCCAGCGCGCCGTACGCCCCGAATCCGGCGTTGTTCACCAGGACGTCGATGCGGCCGCTTTCCTTGTGGATGCTTGCGGCGGCCGCCTGCATGGCCGCGTCGTCGGTGACATCCATGGCCACAGGGCGGATGCCGTCTGCTTCCAAGCCGACCAGCCGATCCGAACGCCGGGCGGAGCCGTAGACGAGGTAGCCCATCTTTGCCAGGCGCCGTGCGACAGCGGCTCCGATGCCTGAGGACGCGCCCGTCACCCATGCGACTTGATCGGTCATCCTTCACACTCCTCGGTATGCCCGAGCGGTCCTCAAGGTGCTCGTCCACGGCACTTGAGACGAGGGCCGGAGCAAGCATGATGACCACCGCGGGCGCTTCAACCTAACTAACTAGACAGTCAATTTTAGGGTGCGTCCCGGCCTGCTGCAAGAAGGCGTGGGCAGGGCGTCACCGAACCGGCCTGCTTGGTTAAGCTGACCAGATGGTTAAAAAGTCCGATGTGACCAAGCGGCGGATCCTGGACGCGGCAAGCCAGGAATTCGCGCGGTACGGCATCGCCGGCGCCCGGGTCGACCGGATCGCCGCCGATGCGTCCGTGAACAAGAACCTGCTGTACGTCTACTTCGGCAACAAGATCGGGCTGTTCGAAGTTGTCTACGAGCAGGCCATCGGCGAGCTGCTAGAGGCCGTACCGTTCGACGCGGACGACCTGCCCGGCTATGCCGGGGCGCTCTTTGACTTCTACCAACAGCGACCGCACCTACTGCGCCTCGCCCGCTGGTTCGCGCTGGAAGGCGCGGTGGAGCTCTCCGCCGCCCCTGGCCTGGAGTCGACCATCGAGAAGGCCACAGCCCTGGCCGCGGCACAGGCCGCCGGAAAGGTCGATGCGGGGATGTCGTCGGCCGCGATGCTCGCACTCATCCTGAACATCGCTGCCACCTGGAGCGACGGAAGCCCCGAGGGGACGGCTGGGCCGGGTGGAGATGACGTGCAGGCAACCCGGCGCCGCGCGATCATGCTGGTCGTCTCACGCCTGACCACCCCTCAATCTGCCTGAACTTGGGACGAGGTGAACGGAACCTGGCCCCGGGGCCCCGGCCCTATCTCTCGTTGACTCCGTCGGCGATGTTGGGGTTGTTGTCCGGGTTGAAGAATTCGAAGTCCGCCTTCGGCATCAGGTAGGTGGCGTTGGGGAACGTGGGAACCCAGGCGCCGTCGAGCACGCGGGTGTTCCAGCCGACGTGGTCGACGTGGAGGCGGGTGTTGACCACCAGGTCGACATCCTCGGGTCGTACGCCGGCACGGGCGAGGTTGCCGAGGTAGTCGAGGTGCAGGTGGTCCCACCCGCCCACGGACGGGTGGGACCTGTCGTTGCCGACGCCCGTGTCTATCAGGATGGTCCGCCCGCCACTGCGCAGCATCCAGGTCTGCATAGCGACGTGGACCATGGCGTCATCGGGGCTGTAGTGGTCGGGGACCAGCATGGCGCGGTGCTCCTTCCACGCCTGCTCGGGAAGGTCTGGGTTCCTCGACGCGGGTGACGGTGACAGCGCCGAGGGTGATCTCGTGCGCGTCCTGCATGGTCTTTCTCCTTTACTTGTTCAGACGGGCGACGAGCAGGTTGGGGTCGTTGGCGGTGACGTACGCGGCGCTCAGCACGTAGACGGTGTCGCCGCGCAGGGCGATGGATGTGGGGTTCTGCAGGCCGTCGGCCGGGCTCAGCACGATCGTGTGGCTGCCGCCGGGCCGGACCAGCGCGACCTGGCTGGAGCCGTTGAGGGTGGCGAGGAGTTGGTCGCCGCGGCCTGTGAAGGCGAAGTCGTCGATCCCCGTGAGCCCGCTCGCTTCGGTACGGACCCGGCCGGCTCGGCCGTCCCGCAGAACGGGGATGCGCAGGACGGTGCCCTGGTCGAGGTTGGTGGCCCAGATCTCGCCGTCGTGGATCTTCAGGCCATTGGCGCCGAGGAAGCCGCTGGAGGCGAGTTCGGGCGCGGTGGACCAGGCGGTGGGGGTCCCGCCGTGGGTGGGGACGCGCCAGATGGTGCCGAGGACGGAGTCGGTGATGTAGAGGGTGCCGGTGTGTGCGTCCAGCGCCAGGCCGTTGGGCAGACCGTCCGCGGGAAGCGCGGCGATCCGTTGCGGGCGGCCGCCCGGGCGTAGGCGCCACAGCCCGGTCAGGTCGGGGGTCCCCGCGGCATACAGGAAGTAGAGGGTGCCGTCGTGGGCGCGGACGATGCCGGTGGTCAGGGCGAAGCCCAGGACCGGGGTGTGGATGCCGCCGTCGGCCGGCGCGGGCAGGGTGGCCAGGATCCGGGTGTCGCCGTGGGCGGAGATCCTGGCGACCTGGCGGCCGGCCGCGAAGGTGACGTACGCGTCGCCGTGCGGGGCCAGGGCGATGTTCTCCGGTGTCCGGCCCTTGGCCAGGTCGAAGTGCGCGGCGATCCGGGCGTCGAGCAGCGTCGGGGAGGCGGACGATGCCTGGGCGGGTCCGAGCGCGACCCCTGCCACAGCGGCCAGGGCGGCCACCGTGGCGGCGAGAGGGGAGAGTTTCCTGGTCATGGTTCCTTCAGTTGTTTTCGGGCATGCGGCAGTCACACGCCGACGCATGCGGGGAAGTGTGTTGTGGGCCGGGCGGACTAGAAGGCGCGTGGCCACTGGTGGCGTCCACCGGCGGCGACCGGGCAGGGGTGAGCCGGGTGCGAGCCGAATGGTGCCTGGGGCCAGTGGCACGCGGATCAGTCGGCGGTACGGGAACCCGGCCGCGCGGGGCCGGGCGGGTTCGTCAGAACGGACGTCGACGGAGCGGTCCGGGCAGTGGGGGTGGTTTCCTGCCCCGGCCCGGCCTGCACGGTGGCCTGCCCCAGCAAGGTCAGCGCCGCACGCGAAGGGGAGCCCGCCTCTGCGGTGGCCACGACGACGCCAGGGCCGTCCGCTCCGAGGCTCAGGGTGTGCTGGATGACGTTCACTGCTCCGACCAGCGGGTGGCGCATCGTATAGGCGGCGACGGTGCAGGCCCTGACCCGGTGGTCCGCCCACATTGTGGCGAACTCCGTGCTCGTCGAGCTCAGTTCGCCCACCAGCGCGTGCAGTGCCGCGTCCTGCGGATGGCGGCCCGCCACCAGGCGCAGGTTCCCCACGACGGCCCTGGCCTTGCTCGGCCAGTCCGCGTACAGCTCGCGGGTATGACCGTCGAGGAACACCAAACGGGCCATATTGGGGCGGTCCCTCGCGACCTCCGGGGCCCCTGGGTCCAGATGCCCCGCGAACAGGGCGTGTCCCAGCCGGTTCCACGCCAGCACGTCACTGCGCAGGCCGAGAACGACCGCGGGTACGTCCGGCAGGACGTCCAGCAGCTGCCGTTCCGCCTCACTCACGCGCTCCGGCGCGGGCCGCCGTGACCGTGGCCGGTGCCGGTCCGCCCGTGCCAGATCGTGCAGATGCCGCCGTTCGGAGTCATCCAGCCGCAGCGCCCCGGCGATCGCGTCCAGCACCTGCGGCGAGGCGCTCTGCGACTGGCCCTGCTCCAGCCGCGTGTAATAGGAGGCGCTCACACCCGCCAGCAACGCCAGCTCCTCGCGCCGGAGTCCGGATACGCGCCGGCGCTCGTTGTAGGTGGGTACTGCGGCATCCTCGGGACGCAGCTGGGAACGCCGCATCCGCAGAAACTCCCCGAGCTGCGATTTTCCGTTCATGGCTCCGAGTATCAACGTCCCGCGGACACCCAGCCTGCCCCAACTGTGGATAGGCACGAGCGGGTCTGGTTGCCGGGCTGCACTGTCGCTGAGGTAGGCGCAGCCGATCAGTCCGACCACCGAGGAGCACGCCGTGAGTACCACCGCCCGGCCCGACCCCCTGGCAACCTTCGAGTCCCTGGACCCAGCCACCTACGCGTTCACCAGGCGCGCCTGGGTCGACGCCCCACCCGCCCACGTCTACCAACTGGTCGGCGACGTGTCCTCGATCAGCCGTTGGAGCCCCAACGCGACCGACGCCGCCTACGACCACGAGGCCGGTCCCCGGGCCGGGGCCTGGTTCAGCGGCCGCAACCGCAAGGACGGACGGGAGTGGACCACCCGATCCCAAGTCGTACGAGCTGACCCCGCGGTCGCATTCGGGTTCGTCGTCGGCGGCGCCGAGAACGGCATCGTGCGGTGGGACTGGACCTTCCATCCCCAAGGCCGCGGCACGATCGTCCGGCAGTCCTGGCAACTCCTGCGCCTCGACCCGGCCTTGGGCACCACTCGCACCGACCTGGACGATCTGCGCCGCTACATGGCGGACAGCGTAGAGGTCACCCTGGCATCCATGGCCCAGTACTTCGCCGGGGACTGCGGCACAGAGTGATCTCTGCCTGCAACTGACCCGATCTGCCCCGGGGTCGTCCGCGGCCCCGGGACAGCGGTAGTTCCCTCCCCACTTCCTGCGAGCGCCCCTGGGCGGTGAATTCCGCTGCCGCCAGACTTCATGGACCTTGAGGAACAGACCCGGCGCTCACCAACTCCGACGAGGTCCGCAGACTGCCATAGCGCCGCGGACGAACCGTTCTTAGCGCAACCACAAGTACAGCGCGGACAGGGTGACGGCCACGGGCGGCAAGCAGGGCATTTCGGCGGCCGGCGTCACGTAGCTGACCTATACGCGCGCGGGGGCGCGGGCGTTTTTCTGCCCCTCTGCCGTGTCGCATGCACCGGTGCGATCGCCCTTCACTCGATGGAGTGAGGCTCCAATCTGCCGCCGCCAGGGCGACGAATGCCTGGTGTGAGGATCTTCAGTGCACAGCGCGCGCGGCAGCTGACACGCGGCGCCTTGGGTTCGGTGTCCGGACTGCTCGCGGCCGGTGCCGCCCTGGCCGTCGCCGAGTTGGCGGCGGGTGCGCTGCGGCCGGAGGCGGGCCCGGTGGTCGCGGTGGGCGGTGCGGCGATCGACCGGACACCGGCTGCCGTGAAGGACTGGGCGATCCGTTCGTTCGGCACGAACGACAAACTGGTGCTGCAACTCGGGATCCTCGCCGTGCTGGGCCTGCTGGCGGTCGCCCTGGGGCTCGTGGCCCTGTGGTTCCGGCGCGCCGGGGCGGCGGGAGTGCTCGGCTTCGGTGTGCTGGGCGCGGCGGCCGCGTTGAGCAGGCCGGACTCCGTCGGCGTTCTCGACGCGTTGCCCTCCCTGGTCGGCGCGTTGGCCGGTGCGGCTCTGTTGTGGGTGCTGATCGGGCGCCTGACACGGGTCGGCGCACCCGCCGCCGGATCCGCGTCGGATTTCTCCTGGGACCGCCGTGGTTTCCTCGTGGCCGCCGCTTCGGCGGCCGCCGGGTCCGCTGCGGCCGGAGCACTGGGACGTGGTCTCGCCTCCTCCGCCGGCAAGGAGGCAGCCGCGTCCCGCGCAGCCGTCAGGCTGCCGCTGCCGGGCTCGCCTGCACGCCCGGTGCCGCGCGGCGCGGCCTTGCGGGTCGCCGGAATCAGTCCATTCGTCACGTCGAACGCCGACTTCTACCGCGTGGACACCGCGCTGGTGGTCCCCAAGGTCGACGCGACACGGTGGCGGCTGCGCGTCCACGGCCAGGGCGTCACCCGGCCGTTGGACCTCGGCTTCCAGGACCTGCTGCGCCGCGAACTGATCGAGCGGGACATCACCTTGACCTGCGTTTCCAACGAAGTCGGCGGCCCCTACGCGGGCAATGCCCGCTGGCTGGGCGTACGCCTCGCGGACGTACTGCGCGAGGCGGGTGTGCGGCCGCCGTCGCGGGGCGGCCCGGCGGACCAGTTGGTCTCCCGGTCCGTGGACGGCATGACGATCGGGACACCCGTCGAGGAGGTCATGGACGGGCGGGACGCGCTGCTCGCGGTCGGCATGAACGGCGAACCGCTGCCGCTGGAGCACGGTTTCCCCGTCCGCATGGTCGTCCCCGGCCTGTACGGCTACGTTTCGGCCTGCAAGTGGATCGAGGACATCGAGCTCACGACCTTCGACTCCTACGACCCCTACTGGGTGAAGCGGAAGTGGGCGCGTGAGGCCCCGGTCAAGACGCAGTCCCGTATCGACACGCCCAAGCCGTTCGCCCGCCCGAAGGCCGGGACCGTCATGGTCGCGGGTGTCGCCTGGGCCCAGCATCGGGGCATCGAGCGCGTCGAGGTCCGCGTCGGCGACGGCCCGTGGCGGGACGCCGACCTCGCCGCTCAGGCCACCACTGACACCTGGCGGCAGTGGTCCCTGTCCTGGGACGCCACCCCCGGCCCGCACACCCTGACCACGCGGGCCACCGACGGCACCGGCGCCGTCCAGACCGCCCGGCGTGCCCGCACCATTCCCGACGGCGCCAGCGGCCGGCACTCGGTGGTGATCACCGTGGACTGACCCGGCCCGTCGTCGGAACCCCCGAACCCTGCACCAACGGCTCCAAGAGCCGCTCCCCGCCCGTGAAGAGAAACGATCAAGGAGATTTCCTGATGAACACCCTGCGCTTCCGCCGTGTCGCCCTTGCGGTGTCCGCTGCCGCCGTCCTGCCCCTCGCGCTGACCGCGTGTGGCGACAACAGCGACGGCAAGGCTTCTGACGCCTCGTCCACGATGGCGGCGTCCGGCCCGGCCGACGTCGGCTCCGTGAGCCAGGATCCCGGGGACGCCATGGCGATGAACAAGCCCTTCGGCGCGGCGTGCTCCGCGGTGCCGAAGGACGGCGCCGGCAGCTTCGACGGCATGGCCCAGGACCCGGTGGCGACGGCCGCGTCGAACAACCCGGCCCTCTCCACGCTGGTGGCCGCGGTCAAGAAGGCCGGGCTCGTCGACACCCTCAACAGTGCTCAGAACATCACGGTGTTCGCGCCCACGAACGACGCGTTCGCGAAGATCCCGAAGGCCGACCTGGACAAGGTGCTGAACGACAAGGCCACCCTGACCAAGATCCTCACCTACCACGTGGTGGGGCAGCGCCTGACGCCCGCGCAGCTGGCGGACGGCTCCTTCGACACCCTGGAGAAGGGCAAGCTCACCACGGCCGGTTCCGGCGAGGACTACACGGTCAACGATTCCTCCCACGTGGTCTGCGGCAACGTCAGTACCTCCAACGCCACGGTCTACATCGTCGACACCGTTCTCATGCCCAAGTAAGCGCTGCCCCCTGTCCGGGCCCGCTTCGCGGCGGGCCCGGACAGGGCACGCGGGCAGGACGCCCGCACCGCAGGATCACCTGACCCATCCGAAAGGCACGCCGCACCGAAGAACTGGTGTCCCTTACACGCTTTGGAGGTCATCATGCACGTCGCGGCACCCGGTGAGCGCGCGGCAGCCCCGGACCGGGGAGTCCTGGAAAAGCTGCTGGGCCGCGTCGCGCATGGTGATCACGAAGCCTTCGAGACCCTCTACACCGCGACCGCCGGCGCCGTCCTCGGCCTGGTCCGTTCACTGCTGCGCGATGCCGCGCAGTCCGAGGAGGTCGCCCAGGAGGTCCTCATCGAGGTCTGGCGCTCCGCGTCGCGCTTCGACCCCGCCAAAGGCAGCGCCATGGCGTGGGTCATGATGCTCGCCCACCGCCGGGCCGTGGACCGGATCCGCTCGGTGCAGAAAACCGCGGAACGGGACCACAAGGCCGCCGTCCGTGACCACCAGACGCCGTTCGACGTGGTCACCGAACAAGTCGAGCGACGCCTCGAACGCCAGCAGGTCCGGCGCTGCCTGGACCAGCTCACCGATCTGCAGCGCCAGTCGGTGACCATGGCCTACTACCGCGGATACACCCACCAGGAGACCGCCCACCTGCTCGGGGCCCCGCTGGGAACCGTCAAGACCCGCCTGCGGGACGGACTCATCCGCCTCCGCGACTGCCTGGGGGTGACCGCATGACCACCGCCGACTTGCACGCGCTGACCGGTGCCTACGCCCTCGACGCCCTGCCCGAGGAACAGGAACACGCGTTTCACGCCCACCTGCACCACTGCCGGTCCTGCACCACCGAGGTCCGTGAGTTCCGTGAGACCGCGGCACGTCTGGCCCTGGCGGCGGCCGAGGCCCCCCCGCGCTCCCTGCACGCCGGCGTCATGGCGGCACTGCCCTCCGTCAGGCAACTGCCGCCCCGGGTGACCGCAGGCCTGACCGTTCTCCCTGTGACCCGTCGGCATATGCGGCAATGGCGGCAGCGGCTGCCGCACCTGGCCGCCGCAGCCTGCCTGGCCGCTTGCGGAATCCTCGGCGGCTGGGCACTCCACACCCAGCACGCCGCCGACGAACAACGGGTCCGCGCTATCCGGTCCGAACAGCACGCGGCAACCCTGGCCGCGGTACTGGCGGATCCGGACTCCATCAGATACACCGCCACCCTCAGCGGCGGCGGCACCGCAACCGTGGTGACCTCCTCGAGGCAGGGCGAGGCCGCGGTTTTCTACTCCGGCCTGCCGGACCTTCCCGACGGCCGGGTCTACCAGCTCTGGTACGGCAGGAACGGCACCATGCGACCGGCCGGACTCCTCGCCCCCCAACAGTCCACCGGTTCCACGCTCTTGACCGGCAATCCTCATGGAGCCGACGCCGTCGGCATCACCACCGAACCCCGCGGCGGCTCCACCAGCCCCACCACCACACCACTGGCCCTGCTGCCCTTGTGACACCGTCCACGGCCAGACTGACACGTTGTCGTCGCGGATTCGGACGGTAGAGTCGCCGGACGTGCGACGAGCCGCTACGTCCTGGGCCGTGGGCGGCCTGGTGCCAGGCGTCCCTGCTGGCGCAGGTGTGCAGCGATCGTCCGCAATGGGCTCGGTTGAGCTTCTTCCCTGTTGGCCGTGTCTTTCACCGCTTACCCGAGGGGGAGGAAAGGGTGAGCAGTAGCCGCCCAGGCGGAGGCTTTGGCGCACTCCGCGCATGTTGGTTCACCGGTGCAGGCCATGGAGCGCCTGGAGCGGCCCATGAGTCGGCTGATACCGGCGTCGGTTATCCGCAGATCGGCCGGCCGGCCGTCGAACGTGACGGGGCAGGGCGCTCGCTGCCGCTCGACGGGGCGGGGCCCCGGGGGCGTGGGTCGCGGTGCGGGGCGGTGGGCGGGTGGGGTCAGGCGTGGTCGGGCTCTTCGGCAAGTGGGGTGGTGGGGAGGGTGAAGGTGATGCGGGTGCCGGGGGTGTGGGTGGTGTCGAGGGTGATGGTGCCGCCGTGGAATTCGATGACCTTTTTGCACAGGGCGAGGCCGATGCCGCTGCCGGGGTAGTTGTCCTTGGTGTGGAGGCGGTTGAAGATCACGAAGATGTGGTCTGCGAATTCCGGGTT
>NZ_JBEYWO010000047.1:0-47174 GCF_040644455.1 Streptomyces sp. NPDC046977 | reverse complement strand
AACTGCGGCGGATAGTTCTTCATGACCACGAGATGTCCGTCCTCAGATCCTCAGGATCCAGTGTCTCGCGTGTCCAAGATCAGGGGTCAAGGCCCAGGCAACACGATCCCCAACCCCTGGACACGGTTCAACCACGCCTGAACGACAGAGTCCGTGTAGAGCCCGGTACTCGGAGACGGGTACGCCGGGTTCGGCGAGCGGCACGGAGAAACGGACCGGTGGCAACACCGGCACCGCGCTCCGTGCCGACTCAACAGGCACGCCCGGATGTCTGCGCACCGTCGTATGCGGACACCCGCCGGGCATCGCGTGCGATGTCACAGATCGGTGCGTCATCCGGTCTGACAACCAAAGGGTATACATGGTTCAAATCGACGCATGTATCTGATCTGAACTCGGGATTGAGACAGCGCATGTCATTCCGGCTGACCACCCACCACGTGCTGGGTCGGCCGAAACCCCGTATCCGGATCCGCCTCCCGCAGTCCAGACCGCCCTTCCGCCGCCTATCCCAGGACGCGAACGCGATGACCAGGACCGAGAAAACCACGCTCAACGACACCGTACGGACGCAGGTGATGTCCGACTCGGCGAGCGCGATGCTCGACGAGCGCGGGACGATCGTCGGATGGACCCAGGCTGCCCAGCGCCTCCTCGGACATTCCGCCCGAGGCGTAGTCGGCAGGTCCGCCGCCCTGCTCCTGCCACCCTCGGAGGAGGCGTCGGTCGTAAATGAGTTCGTGGAGCAGTGCCGTGCCCGGGGTGGCTGGTCGGGAACTGCACGGCTGCGCCACCGGGACGGGTGCGTACTCGACGTGAGCCTGAGGGTCTCACTGCTGCGGGGACGGGGCACGGCGGTCCGTTGGCTGGTCTGCGCGACCGAGATCGGCAAGCTCTCCTGGGCAGCGACCCAGGAATCCGTGCGGGAGTCGCTCATCAGCCGTGCGCCACTCGGCGTCGTCATTCGTGACACGCAGCTGCGTTGCACGTGGGTGAACGACACGATGGAGGGCCATGACGCGATTCCCGCGAACAGAGGCTCGGAAGCCGATTGACCGAGGTAGTGCCGGGTGCGAGGTCCCAGGCGTCCGAGGCACTGATGCGACAGGTACTCCGAAGCCGCACCAGCAAGGTTCACGAGTATCAGACGCCGCTGCCGGGGATTCCGGGCCGGGAGCACACGTTCACCACCTCGTCCTCGTGCCTACAGGGCGCAAACAGCCGAGCGGTCGGGGTGTGCGCCGTCAGCGTCGACGTCACCGAGAGCCGGCGGGCGCGCGAGCGATTCGCCATCCTCAGCGAGAGGACTACGGATCTCGGAAGCACGCAGGACGTGATGCGGACCAGCCAGGAACTGGCCGAGCTTGCCGTGCCGCTGTTCGCCGACTTCGTCGCCGTGGACCTGGAGCAGTCGGTCCCCTTCGGCAACGGACCTGCCGTGCGTTCCGTACCAGCGAGCGATCACCGCCCCGCCTTCCGGGGCGCCGGTCTGGCCTCCATCCACCAGGACGTCCCCGAATCCACCTGGGCACGCGGCGAGGCGATCCCCCTGCCCCCGGCCTCACCTCTCGCCCATGCCCTGCGCACCAGGAGGTCCCACCTGGAGCCAGTCCTGGACACCGCTCCCGGCACCTGGATCGACCGGGATCCGGCACGGGCGCGGACGATCCGGGAGAACGGCAGGCACTCGGTGATGGTCGTGCCGATCCGCGCGCGGAGCGTGCTGCTGGGCGTGGTGTTGTTCGTCCGCACCGAGGACCCCACACCGTTCCAGGAGGTCGATCTGCTCCTGGCGGAGGAACTCGTCAGCCGCGCCGCCCTGTCGCTGGACCGCGCACGCCAGTACGCCCGCGAGCACACCGCGGCCCTGGCGCTCCAGCGCGACCTGCTCCCCCAGCACATGAGCGGAGGCACGGCGGTCGAGGCGGCTTCCCGCTACCTCCCCGCCGACATGGACCACGGCGTCGGCGGCGACTGGTTCGACGTGATCGAGCTGTCCGGTGCCCGCGTGGCTCTCGTCGTGGGCGACGTGGTCGGACACGGCATCAACGCCGCCGCGACCATGGGCAGGCTCCGTACCGCGGTGCACACACTCGCCGACATGGACCTGCCACCCGATGCACTGCTGTCCCACCTCGACGAAACCGTCGAACGACTGGCCGAGGAATACGGCAGGTCCTCCACCCTCATGGGTGCCACCTGTCTGTACGCCGTCTACGACCCGGCCACCGGCCGGTGCACCATGGCACGGGCACCCCCCGCCCGCCATCGTCGACCCCCAGGGCCGGGTCACCTTCCCCGACCTGCCCGCCGGAGCGCCCCTCGGCTTCGGGGTCGGGGTGCCCTTCGAGTCCGTGGAGTGGGAACTGCCCGAGGGCAGTCTCCTCGCCCTGTACAGCGACGGCCTGATCGAGACCCGCGGCCACGACATCGACGAAGGAATGCGCCGCCTGGGCACCGCCCTCGCACAACCGGATCGGTCGCTGGAAGAGCTCTGCACCCGCGCGACGGACATCCTCCCGGCTCAGGCACCCTCCGACGACGTCACCTTGCTCCTCGTCCGGACCCGCTCGCTCAAGCCCACCATGATCGCCTCATGGACGCTGCCCAGCGATCAGACCGCCGTCCGCAGCGCCCGGCACATGGCAGCCCTCCAGCTGGCCGAGTGGGGGCTGGAAGGTCTCGAGCATCCTACGATGCTGATCGTCAGCGAGTTGGTCACCAGCGCCGTCCGGTACGGCGCCGGACCGATCGGACTGCGCCTGATCCGGCACCGGGTTCTGACCTGCGAGGTCTCCGACACGGGCGTCTGCTCCCCACGCCTGCATCGCTCGCACGCCGCCGAGGAGAACGGCCGCGGACTCTTCCTGGTCGCCCAGATGTCCCGCCGATGGGGATCCCGCCCGACATCGGACGGCAAAGTCGTGTGGGCCGAAGAGGAACTGGAGTCCACGCCCTCACACCGAACGGACCACGACTTGCGACTCCCGGCACCCGGAACGCGTGTCAGCCGACTGCAGTGACCAAGGCCCGTGCTCGTCCCGACGCATCCGGAGCCGTCCCAGGGTGGCCGCACCACCTGCCTGGTCACATCGACCGCGTCGGCTCGACGAGCCTGCCCGGCCGCCGGGCCGGACAGCATGCCGCACACCGGATGGAGTGACCACCCTGCCGCGGTAGAGGAACTGGCGGAAATCGACAGATGATTCCGGTGCCGGAAGCGCTCGTCTTGATCGTCAGCCACCCCGGTGGGCGCTGCAACCGGTGTGAGCCATTCGCAAGGGTGGTCTGCCGCGGTGGCTGCAGACGCACCGGGCGCTGCACCCGGGGACGTCACAGGGCCTGCGCACAGATCCGGCCGCCCCGGCGCCCCGCAGATTCCTCACAGGGACGTCCCCTGGGCCGTCGTCCGCTCGCTGTCGTGCCGTTCCAGCGCGGATCACGGCCCGCCGGGGCCGTAGTTGCGGGCAAGGGGACACCGGGTCCTTCTCTGGCGGGCGCATGGCAAGGCCAGCCGCATCCTCAAGAGCGAGGCCAAAGCGATGAAGGCGGACGACGTTCCGCCCGCTGAGCGGCCCGCCCCGCGCATCATCCGGGCAGCCCCGGGAGACGTGACCCATAAGCCCGACGGAACGGACGGCAGGGAGCACTGAGCCCGGCCCCGTCCACCCGAACGTGGGCGGGAACGGGTGGACGCAGGGATCGCCCGCGATCGTAAGAACCGACACGTACCACTTTCGAGGAGCCACCCTGTGTCCGCCAGCTCGACGGACTCCTCGCACCGCGCGTCACGAGGCGGCGCGCGATGAGCGCCGCACTCGGCTTGCTGGCCGTCTTCGTCCTGACCGCAGGCACCGGCTACTTCGTCGCCCAGGAGTTCGCCTACGTGTCAGCCGACCGTGGGCCGGGACATCGAATCGGCGGTGTCAGGTGGCGCTGGGACGTGCGCGCGGAGGCGCAGTACCAGCAGAGCGGTCCGCCGCACGCTCTGCGACGGGCGGGTGTGGACGCGCGGAAGGGAGAACTGGTTCACGATCGAAGGCCTTGACGAGCCGTCGGGATCCAGGGATTGGGTCGCCGTGGCTGCTGTTCGGCTCTTGTTGGCCACGGGGTCGTGGCGCGGGCGAGGGCCACTGCATTGCCCGGGCCGCTGTGAGGGCCCGAGCTGTCGGCCTGTTCACCGTTCCCGTGAGGGGGACTGGAGGTCGCCTGGGGGGGCGTTCGGTCCGCGACCGAAGGGCGTCAGGTCCATCCTCGGGGGACTCCTACTGTCCCTGTTGCTCGTTGAGTTGGCGTTCTGGGCGGGGTGAGGCTGGGGATTTGTTTTCCTTGGGCGCGCCATTGCCGGACGACGGCGTTGTAGATCGGTGCATCCTGTGTCGTGCGGTAGGCCTCGTACAGCTCCGCGAAGACGGTGACGGGTGCTGGCGTGGTCGCGGTGGCGTTGTTCATGCCCGGTTAACGATCAGTCGGGGGGCAGGTGATGGTCCGGTGTTGTCACTGGCGGGTGATGTCGGCCGGGCTGGCCTGGAGCTGGGCGGCGGCGCGGTTGTCTCTGCCGGGAGTGTCTGAGCAGGGGGCGGAGGGGCGGAGCTGGGACCTCACAACGCGGCAGCCTGTTCACCCCGCCCTGCAGCACGCGATGTGGGTGCGGTCAGGGCCAAGGGCTCATGACCAGAAACCCTGTACCCAGCGCCCTTGTTCGCCGTTGCCTTCTGGGCCTTCCTCCACTCGTCCGCTGAATTCGCATGGCCAGTGCTGGCGGAGCAGGGGGCTTGCGGGTGGCGGCATTCAGCGTGGTTGGCCGCCATGATGGGTGTGCCGGGCCTGAGGATGTCGTGATCCCCAAAGGTCTTCTGTCATGGGGCGCCCGGTCTGGGTGCACCGCGCCATCGCCGGTTCGGAAGCAGCCGCCGGTGCCCGGAACCGCTGTACCGGCTGGCGTGGGGCGGGTCGGCGGGCGGTCGATGTGGCGTCATTGCTCTCCGGTGTCGTCAGGCCGGAGAGCGATGACGATGGCGTCCGCTGTCACTGCGTTGCCACAGGACCACAGACGGGGGCTGGAAGAGGACCCTTTCGCACAGCGTGACCGGTGATGCGCTTCTCCGGCAAGCCCGGTGCAGCCACCCGGGGGAGTCCCCCTGGCCCGGCGGGGAATCCGGCGTTCGGTCCCGCAGGTGGGGTCCGGGGCAGGAGGGGGGCCGCGTAGGACGGTCCGCTCTTTCCCGTGAGTGCGCCAGAAGGGCTCTTTGCCGATGCCCCTCGGCATGGTGTCAGTGCTGGGTGCTGCCGGCTTGCTGGAAGACCTTGAACTTGTCTTCGCCGATCCGGGCGCGGGCTTGGGGGTCGGTGATGCCGAGGCCTGCGGTGGGGGCGAGGCACAGGACGCCGACCTTGCCGATGTGCTGGTTCGTCTGCACGCTGCGTGCGGCGGTGCCGACGTTGTCGAGGGTGTAGGTGGTGGAGAGGGCCGGCAGGACGTATCCCTTGGCGATGAGCCGGTTGACTTCGTCTTGTTCGTGCCAGTTGGCCCCATGGCTGCCGATGATGTGTTTGAGGCGCATCCACAGGTACCGGTTGTCGAAGGTGTGTTCGTAGCCGGTGCTGGATCCGCAGGTCACGATGCGTCCTCCGCGGCGAGCGAGGAAGACCGAGGCGGCGAAGGTGGCCTTGCCGACGTGTTCGAAGACGATGTGAGGGTCTTCGCCGACTGCGTCGCGGATGGCGTTGCCGAGTTTCTTCCAGCCTTCCGGACGTTGCAACAGTGTGGTGTCGCCTTGTTCGATCTGGCTGCGGTCGATGACGGCGTGGCAGCCAAGCGTTTTGAGGATGTCGGCCTTGGCGGGGGAATTGACCACGCCGACGGGGATGCCGCCGCCGTTGGCGACGAGTTGGACAGCGTAGGACCCGAGCCCGCCGGTCGCTCCCCAGATGAGTACGACGTCACCCTGTTTCATGCGGGCGCCGCGGTCGCTGACGAGCATGCGATAGGCGGTGCTGGCGCACAGGGGGTTGACTGCGGCTTCTTCCCAGCTGAGCATGGCGGGCTTGGGAAGCAACTGGCTGGCCCGAACGACCGCGTAGTGGGCCAGCCCACCGAAGTTCGTCTCGAAGCCCCAGGCGCGCTGACCGTCGCCGAGCATGCCGTCGGAATGAGTTGCTGGTTCCTGTTCGTCGACATAGGCCGGCGAGACCACGACGTGGTCGCCGGCCTTCCAGTGCCGCACATTGGACCCGGTGCGCACTACCACACCTGCGGCGTCGGATCCGACGATGTGGTACGGCAGGTCGTGGCGGGCGTCCCAGCCGCCGGCACGGCCCATCTGCCGCAAGAACGCGAAGGTGGGCACCGGCTCGAACATCGCAGTCCACACGGTGTTGTAGTTGATGGCACTGGCCATCACGGCCACCAGCGCCTCATCCGGTGCCAGCTCGGGCAGGGGCACCTCGTCGACGACCAGGGACTTGCGTACGTCCTTGTCCGGGACGTCCTGGAACATGCCGACGTCTTGCTGCCTGACGGTGGCGGCGGGATACGTGGCCGGCAGGGGGATGGCCTGGAGTTCGTCGGCGGTGCATCCGGCTATGACAGCCTCGGACAGCGTGGTGCTCATCGGTTCTCCTTGTCGTCAGGGGACATGCTCTACTCCCGTGGCCCCGGCGGTGTGCCAGGTGCCTGCGGTCAAATGCGCGGGTGTTGTCGCGGCCTGGCCGGGAACGGCGGTGGGGCACGCGGACCTGCATCAAGCAAGCTGCCTGTCTGGCGGCAACGCAACTGCTCTTGCGGATCACCCGGTGGCCATGCACTCGTCATATGCCCAGGTCGAGTGAGGTGCGGTTGGCGGATGCGATGTCGTAGCGCCACCCGTAGGGAGTAGCGGCCGCCGTGCCCGGGCGTGTCGTCCTCGTCCGTGGAGACCTCGGGTCCGATCCGGTGATATCGGGCGTGGCTCGTCGGATAACCGTTACGTGATGCGCATGGTGGACCAAGGCACCGCCCGGAGGAGGGCGGCCGAGAGGGAAGGTCGTCAATGAGCACGTTGAAGAGGAGTCTGGCTATCACCGCTGCGGTGGGTGCCGTCCTGGTCGCGGCTGCGGGTGTGGCCAGTGCCGACGATGACGCCAGAGGCCTCGCTGCTGCTGTACCTGGCCTGCTGTCGAACAACCTCGGCCTGCAGCCCAATGCCCTGCCGATCAACATGTGTGCTCCGCAGCCGAGCTACATCACACTTCTGAGTCCCTCTTACGGCGGTTCATGCGTCAATGTCAGCAAGAACAACGGAAACGCGGTTGTCGGACGGCACTGACATCGCCGGGCCTGGTGTGATGGGTCCGAGTCCCATATGTACAGTTCGGTAGTTCATCGTTAACGACATCGAGAACGACGGCAACAGCAACGCGGTCCTGTGTGACCCTGGTGGCCGCAGTGTGGTCCGGCCACCAGGGCAGGCCTGGGTGCCGATATAGCAGCCAGCGGGCCGGGCGTGTCGGGGATGTTCGGGCGGCAGGGACGCGGTGAGTTATTGTCGTGCCGGGCATCGCGGTGCGGTTCGTCCTGGGGCGTTCTTGCGTGCATGCCACGGCTGTCCGGGCATGTAGGGGGACTCAGCAGAGGCGGCGTTGCAATGGTGCCGGCGCAACCGACTCGGGGGCGGCGGGGGGCTCTGGTCCGGGCGCCGTGCAGGGTGCGGTGCCGTTCTGCGAGGCCGCGTAGCGCTCCTGCGGGCCGTGGCGTTCCGGGGTGTCGTGACCGTCCCCTTCGCCGAGCCAGGGAGAGTGGAGCCAGTAGGCCCCCAGGAGGGCTGCGTACTGCACACCCTCGTCGTCAAGACCGTTATCCATGCACAGATCAACGCCCGATGCGGGATGAGGATACTTTTGTGTGGTCTGTGGACTCGTGCATCTCTTGCTGGCGGGCGCGGACTTCGCGGACTTGCGCGCTCAGGATTCAGGTTTCCTGTCCGGGTGAGGCGGCCTGTGGGCCGCAAGCTGCCACAACGGCAGCGTCCGACGGCACGTCAACCCGGCTTTGCGCCGCCAAAGCTGCAGCGTGTGGGCTATCAAGAGACAGCGGATGCCTGGTGGAGCCCACCGGCAGGTGCTGGGTGCCGAGCGCCGCCCAGCACGGTTTCCTCTTCCACGCAGGCCTGTTCCACCAGCTCCGTGGACGGATACGGCAAGAGTCGCGGCAGCGTTCACTCACACGGTCACAGGGCCCCGTTGCCTCGACCAGCGCGTCACCGGCACAGCCACAGTGCAAACCGTGCACGCCGGCCCGGTATACGCTGCGTCGTTGTTTCACGAAAATCTTGGCTGAGCCCATCGCGGACCCTGCTTTGTCCTCAAAGACTGCCCAGGACCAGAGCGCAGCCGCGGTGTTTCCAGCGTCGACCGCACCTCTTTCTTCCACAGCTCCACGGCGCCTTCGTCACGTTCCAGCGCGCCCAGGGCCAATTCGGAACCTGCGGTCGATCATCGTCTGGACCTGGACCTGGACCAGGGCCACCGCTGGGCTGCCCAGCCGCGCGCGGCCGGCCCGTGCCCTGCCCTGCTCTGCCTCCAGGACCCGGAACTGGTCAGCAGACAGCTGCGGTGCCTTCGACGGTCCAGCCGACCACAGGTCTTCGGTGCCGCCCTCACGCCAGGCCCGGCGCCACCGCTCCGCCGATCGCTCGTTGATCCGTAACTCTTTCGCGTCACCGCGATCTTCACACCGTGAACGAAGCGCGCTGCGGCCTCCAGCCGGATCTGTTCACCGGATCTTGCAATTCCTCCCCGGCCTGAAGGTCGGGGAGGAATCGGACCTCTGTGGAGCAGGGCAGGGAACGGGGTTTCGCCGTCAGGCGAAAGACCGCCCACACGGCCGGGGTAGGCTGATCGCCGTGCGTTGCGAGAACCAACCAGCGCGTACACCGTGCTGATTGAGAGCCAAGTCAGCACATGCACCTCCTGGATGTGTGTCATCAAACCGGGCTGGTCTCAACCCGGCTGGTGCCGATCGTGCAAGAGCTGACGGACCGCAGCTCTCCAGCCCACGTGAGCCAGGAATCCCCCTGCTTCAGATGGGGGAGGATTCAAGAAACGCTCGCCGCCCAACGGTCAGGCGCCCACCCTGCGCATGGCATGGGGGGCCTTTTCTCTCGCGGGATCGTCCGCTGCAGGTGGGAGGCCGGTTGCCCGGAACGATCACGCCACACCGGGCGCGAGGCCGAATGAAGTCACGATCAGGTGGTCATATCGATCGACCGTGCGTGCGGCGACGGTTCTGTAGCCGCCGGTTGATGGCCGCTGGCAGGCGTGGGTCGCAGCTTCTATACGGGGTCATTGCGCCATATGGAGGGTCTTTTGCGGATTGCATGGCGGCCCGGTCGGGACTGCGATCGGGTCCGGCTGTCGGATCCGGGTCAGGTGGCGTGGAATAGCGGCGGACAGAGGTCTGGGGGAGCGGGTCCACCGTGAGGGACTGTCGGACCGCGGCTCCGGCTGGCAAGAGAGAGTCGAAAGCAGCGGTCGCTGCCGCCCGTGCCGCCTTCGACGCATCGGTCGGGTTCGGCACGTGCCGGTGCCTCCGTCCAGGAGAGGTTCGTGGGCCGACGAGGACCAGGGGCTGGAGCTGTGTCAGGCGTCGGTGTCGTGCGGTTCGGCCGGCGCGCTTCCGACCCGGGGTTTCCTGAGGGGGCGTGGTCTTGCTGTGGGAGAGATGGCGCTGGTCAGGGCCCACCAGGCGGTCGGGGCGCTGGTTGCGACCAGGACTGCTGCCGCGATCAGTGCGGTGCGGTAGCCCTGTGCCGAGGTGTGGGGGTCGGTGTCGGCGGCCAGTTGTCCTCCAGAGGCCGCTACTGCTCCGATGACGGCGATGCCCAGGACTCCCGAGGCCTCGCGTGCCGCACTGAAGACTCCGGCGGCGCTTGCGGAGTGCGCCTTGGGGGCGCATTGCAGGGCGCACGTGGTCAGGGGGATGGCCAGGGCGGACCCGGCGCCGATGACGGCGAATCCCGGGAGCAGCAGTTCGAGGCGGGCAGTGGGGGCGATGCATGCGAGATAGGCCATGCCGGCGGCGAGGGAGAGCAGCCCGGTAACGACCACGGCTCGGGCTCCGTAGCGACTGACTGCGGTCGGCAGAAGCGGGGTGGCCAGGAGCAGGGATCCGGCGATGGGCGTGAAGGCGAGGCCGGTGGCTGTGGGGTTGAGGCCTGCCGCGTTGTGGAGATAGGGGGCGGTGAAGAAGAAGACACCGTTGACTCCCAGCCCCCACAGCAGCTGGGCCAGGATGCCGCCGGTGAAGGTGCGGTGGCGCAACAGGGCGACAGCTGGCAGGGGAGTGGTAGTCAGGACCTGGTGGGCTGTCACGTAGAGCAGGGCAGCGGTGGCCGTGGCCGCGGCGGCCAGAACGGCCGGGGACAATCCTTGGCGGTGGCCCTCGATGAGGCTGAAGGCATAGCCGGCCAGGGCGAGGCAGATCAGTGCCATGTCCCAGGGTGCGTCGCCTACGGGCCGGGCCGTGCCGTCTGCAGCGGGGTGCGACGTGACCTGGGGCTCTTTGGGCATGGTGGCGGCCATCGCCCACCAGGCGGCACCCGCCAGGGGGATGTTGATGGCGAACAGCGACGGCCACCCCAGGTGTTGGGTGAGGACTCCGGAAATCACTGGTCCGGTGGCCAGGGCGGCGGCGACCGCCGCGGTCAGCAGGCTCACGCCGACGGTGCGCAGGGGGGCTGGCAGGTCGTGGGTGACAACTGCCAGCGCCGCGGGGAAGATCAGGGCGGCGGCCGCTCCTTGTACGAGGCGGCCGGTCATCAGCACCGGTCCGCCGGTGGCCAGGGCGCACAGTACCGATGCTGCGGTGAACAGCGCGGTCCCGGCCAGCAGCGTGGAGCGGTGACCGTATCGATCGGCTGTCTGGCCGCCCATCAGCAACAGGGCTGCATAGGCCAGCGGGTAGGCGACGGCCACCCACTCCAGGTCGGACGGGGACAGATGCAGCTCGCGCTGGAGCTGCGGAAGGGCCACCGTGACCACCGTGCTGTCCAGCGAAGTCAAAAAAGCCGCGAGGCCGACGGCGGCCAGCGCACCCAAGCCCGGTGACCGTCGCATGGAAGGTTCCTGTCTGGCGTGGAGGAGCTCGCCCCTGCAGCTCGCCGGGAGCCGTCGCGGGCGACGGGTGTTGATCATAGGGTCCGCCCTGGCGTGGACCGGCCTGCCGCGCCGGTGGCGACAGGGCCGCAGACTGACCGTCGTACCGCACCGGGCTCGGATCGAAAAATAAGACACGCGCTGGCGCGAAGTTTGACCACAAAAGTCGGTTCATCTAAGTTTTTGATCTTAGTTCCGGTTTGTTCCTCCGGTCGCGTGCGAGCACGTGTCGACCTTTCCGGTAACTGGCTTGTCTGCATCGCTCTTTTCCGTGGTGGGCCGGGCGGAACGGGTGTCGTCGTGACCGGTCTCGGGGAGAGCCGTGCCCAAGCACACCGACATCGAGGACTCCACCTCTTGGACGTCGTGGCCCCGGGGGGAGACCCTCGGAGAGTGCCTTGCCTTCTGCGCCCGCCGCGCGCCGAAGCAGACCGCGTTCACCGTCGTGGGTTTCGGGGCGGACGGAGCCGAACAACCGCTGTCCCTGACTTGGGGTGAGCTGGCAGAGCAAGCGGGTACGGTGGCAGTGGCGCTGCACCGCAGGTGCGCCCCTGGCGCACGGGTGGCGGTGCTGGCCTCGCAGAGCCTGGAGTACGTGGTGGGCTTTCTCGGGGCTGCGTGCGCCGGCACGGTAGCGGTGCCGTTGTTCCCGCCGGCCCTGCCGGGGCATGGGCAGAAACTTGCTGCTGCCTTGCATGCCTGCCGGCCCGAGGTGGTCCTGACACGGCGGCAGGAGGTCGGTCAGCTGGCGGACTTCCTGAGCTCCGCGGGCCTTGACTGCGCCGTGCACGCGGTGGAGGACCTGGTCGGGGAGGAGGCCCCCGCGCAGGGCCTCGAGGGTGTGACCAGGCCGGGGCCGCAGGACTGTGCGTACCTCCAGTACACCTCGGGATCCACACGGCTGCCGTCGGGGGTGGAGATCACGCACGCCAATGTGGTGGCCAACGCCCGGCAGGCACTGGAGGCCTACGAGGTCGTCGGCGGGCGCAGTCACCTGGTGAGCTGGCTGCCGCTCTACCACGACATGGGGCTGCTGCTGATGGTCGCCATGGCTGTGGTCGGCGGGACCTCGTCGGTGCTGATGGACCCCTTGGCTTTCGTGCAGCAGCCGATGCGCTGGCTGCGCCTACTGTCGCGCTACCCCGGCGCGGTGACAGCGGCTCCCAACTTCGCGTTCGACTACTGCGTGGACCGGGTGCGGGAGCAGGACCGCAATGAGCTGTCGCTGGACGGCGTCGCGGTGATGATCAACGGGAGCGAACCGGTCCGGGCGCAGACCCTGGCACGGTTTCACGAGGCTTTCGGGCCAGTGGGGTTGCCCAGGACTGCCATGCGGCCGTCCTACGGGCTGGCGGAGGCCACGGTCTTCGTCGCCGCCTCACCGGCCGGTGAGGAGCCGGCCGTCACAGCCTTCGACCGCACAGCGCTGGCCGCCGGACGAGGGCAGGCCGGGGAACCGGGCGGGCAGGCGCCGGTCACCGAACTGGTCGGGTGCGGCAGGCCGGTGGGCCAGGAGATCGCCATCGTCGATCCGGCTTTGTGCTCCAGGACACCGGACGGCGTCGTGGGCGAGATCTGGGTCCACGGCCCGAACGTGGGCCTGGGCTACTTCGGGCGCCGAGAGGACAGCCGGGCTATCTTTGCCGCGGAACTCGCGCAGGACGGGCCGGTGGCCGACGGCAACGCCTGGTTGCGGACCGGCGACCTCGGCCTGGTGCACGACAAGCAGCTGTACGTGGCGGGCCGCATCAAGGACCTGGTGATCGTCGACGGGACCAACCACTACCCGCAGGACATCGAAGTGACCGTGCAGGAGGCGCACCCAGCGATCCGTACCGATCACGTGGCGGCCTTCGCGGCCTCGGGGGAGCGCGGGGAGCACTTGGTGGTGGTCGCCGAACACGCCCGCGAGGTAACCGAACCGGACATCGTACGTGAAGCGGTCACCCGGGCGGTCCGGGCGGCTGTCGCCGGTGCCCACGCGGTGTCCGTGCACGACTTCGTCCTGGTCCCCCCGAACAGCGTCCCCAGGACCACGAGTGGGAAAGTGGCCCGCAGCGCCTGCCGTGAGCACTACCTGACGGGCGGGTTCGGCCCTGCCCAGGCCCAGCCCCGCCCCAGGTCCGGGGAGGGAGCATGAGCCAGACCCGCCAGCCCGGGCCCCACGACGACGTCCCGGCGTCCCCACCGGCCCCCGATGAACACACGGTGACGGCCCCGCACCTGCGGGCCCTGCTGCGCGAATGGGTCAGCCAGTGCTGCGCCGTAGAGGTTCAGGACATCCACGACGACCGTCCGATGGCCGAGTACGGGCTGACCTCACGTGATGCGGTGGGCCTGTCGGGCCGGCTGGAAGAGCTCCTGGACCGGCGGCTGTCGTCGACCCTGCTGTGGGAGAACCCCACTATCGAGCAACTGGTCGCCGCACTGGCCGACGGGACCGGCAGCGCATCACCGAAGAAACCGGACGCCAGCCCCGCTCCGGCTGGCGGGCCCGGCGCCGACCTGCCGGTCGCGCACGCCCCGGCCGGACCTTTGGGGCCGCGTCCGGGCGCGGATCCCGACACGTCGCTGATTGCAGTGGTGGGCATCGGATGCCGTCTGCCGGGTGGTATGGAAGGGCCGGACCGCCTGTGGGAGGGCCTGCTCGCCGGGCGGGACGCGATCTCCTCGGTCCCCGACCGGCGGTGGCGCGACTTCGATGACGGCTCGGCCGGAACGGCCGAGGTTCTGGCCCGCACCACCCGCTGGGGCGGCTTCTTGGAGGACATCGCCGCCTTCGATGCCGACTTCTTCGGCATCACCCCCCGGGAGGCCGAAATCATGGACCCGCAGCAGCGTCTGCTGCTGGAGGTCGCCTGGGAGGCCCTGGACCATGCCGGGATGGCGGCCGGACAGCTCGGCGGGAGCCGAACGGGCGTGTTCGTGGGCCTGAGCTCCCTGGAGTACGGGCACCTGACCACGGCGGACCCGGCAGCGGTGACGGCGTGGACCAGTACGGGGGCCGCTGGCAGCATCGCGGCGAACCGGCTGTCCTACCTGCTGGACGTGCACGGACCCAGCATGACCATCGACACGGCGTGCTCGTCGTCCCTGGTTGCCGTCCACCAGGCCTGCCGCGGCCTGCGCAGCGGGGAGTGCGATGCCGCTCTGGTGGGCGGGGTCAACGTCCTGCTGTCACCGACGATCACGGCTGCCTTCGACCAGGCCGGCGCCCTAGCCGCCGACGGGCGCTGCAAGACCTTCGACGCCGCCGCCGACGGCATCGCCCGCGGCGAGGGCTGCGCGGTAGTGGTCCTCAAACGGCTGGCCGACGCCCGGCGGGACAACGACACCGTCTGGGCCGTGGTACGCGGCAGCGCGGTCAACTCCGACGGGCGATCGGCCGGGCTCATGGCACCAAACCCGGCCGCACAGGAACAGGTGCTGCGGGCGGCACTGCACGACGCCGCGGCAACAGCCGGGGACATCGACTACGTGGAGGCGCACGGCACTGGCACCTTGCTCGGCGACCCCATCGAAGCCGGTGCGCTCTCTGCGGTCCTCGGGCAAGGCCGCCCGGCCGACCGCCCGCTGTTGATCGGGTCGGTCAAGACCAACATCGGGCATCTGGAAGGCGCGGCAGGCCTGGTGGGGCTGGTCAAGACGGCACTGTCGCTGCACCACGGGGTCCTGCCGCCCAGCCTCCACTTCCACACCCCCAACCCGCACATCGATTTCGCAGCCTGTGGCCTGCGGGTGGTGACCGACCCCACCCCCTACCCGGTGGCAGGCTCCCGTCCCGCAATGGCCGGAGTGTCGGCGTTCGGGTTCGGCGGCACCAACGCCCACGTCATTCTCGCCGCGCCCGACACGACCGGGGAGACGACGGCCCCACCCCGTGACGACGCCCGCGCGGCCAAGTCCGCTGAACAGGACCACCAAGAAGGTACGCCGCACGTCCTGGTGGTATCGGCGCGCAGCGCCGCACGGGTCCCGGAGGCGGCCGGGGCACTGGCAGACTGGCTGCACACCCCGGCCGGCCGCCAGACGGACCTGCGCGACCTCGCCCACACCCTTGCCACCCAACGACGCGGACCTGCCGTCGGGGCCGTGGTGGGCCGGGAGCGGGCAGAGCTGATCCGACTGCTGCGCGACCTGGCCCGCGATCAGCACGGGCCGGCGACTGTCGCCCCGCACCGGCAGTCGGAGCCGACCGCACCGCTGCACGGGGAGCAGCCGCCCGGCCCTGTCTTCGTGTTCTCCGGCTACGGCTCGCAGTGGCAGGGCATGGGACGCCAACTACTCCAGCAGGACCGGGCTTTCGCTGCCGAGGTCGCGGCCATGGGCCCGGCGTTCACCGCGGTCACCGGCACCACCTTGACCACCCTGGTCGAGCAGGGAGCGGAAGCCGCCCGCGTGGACCAGACCCAGCCGCTGCTGTTCGGGCTGCAAGTGGCCCTGGCCCGCACCTGGCAGGCGTACGGAATCGAGCCGGCCGCGGTCATCGGACACTCCATGGGCGAGGTAGGCGCGGCGGTCGTGGCCGGGGCGCTGGACCTGGAAGACGGCCTGCGCCTGATGGTGCACCGCTCGTCCGCCCTGGCGGCAGTGGACGGCGCCGGAGGCGGCGCGATGGCCGCTATCGAACTGCCCGAGGACGTTCGGCTACAAGTCCTCCAACGCTACCCGGGGGTGCAGGTCGCCGTGCACTCCTCGCCCCGGCGGTGCACCGTCACCGGCCCGGCCGACGAGGTCGCCGCCCTGGTTGGCGAGACCGAACAGGCAGGATACACGGCCAGAACGCTGGCCGTCAGCGGCGCCGGCCACTCCGCGGCCGTCGACCCGGCCCTGCCCGTCTTGCGGGAACAACTGGCCGCGCTACAGCCCCGTCCTGCCGTGGTGACCTGGTACAGCACCGTGGACGACGACCCGGCCGCACCCGTGTGGGCCGATGCAGCCTACTGGTGCCGCAACATCCGCCGACCGGTGCGCCTGCAGCAGGCAGTCACCGCCGCCGCGCAGGCCGGCCACACCCTGTTCGTGGAGATCTCCCCGCATCCGGTGGCCGCTCTCCCCATCAGCGAGACCCTGCAAGCAGTCCTGCCCCACCCCGGACTCGTTCTGCCCACCCTGCGCCGCGACGGCGACGAGGCGGTGGATCTGCGGACCTCCCTCGCCGCCGCACACCTGGCCCAAGGACACACCGGCAACCAGCTGCTCTGGCCGGCCGCGCAACGGGTCGCCATTCCCTCTTGGCCCTGGCGCCACAGCCGGTACTGGGTTCCCGGCCGCCCGGCGGCCTCACGCCGCACTGGCGGCCACCCCGTCCTGGGCCGGCGCATCAACATCCCCGGGACCGACCGCATCGTGTGGCACGCGGACGCGGGAACCGGCGGCTGGAACCGCATCAAACGCTCCCTGCACGGCACACCGGTGCTGACCCTGGCGGCCAGCGCCCACATGATGCTGGCCGCCGCCGAGGAAGGCCTGGCCGCATCCACAGGCGACCTTGTGGTGCGCGACCTGGCGCTGGACCAACTCCTGCCCCTGACCGACAGCACCCCAGTCACTGTCGTCCTGGAACCCACCGACACCCGGACCGCCGACATCACCCTCCACACCCAGTCGCCGGCCGGCACCTGGCTGTGTCACGCCCGCGCCACGGTCTGCAGCGAAGCGCTGCCGCCGCCATCCGTGCCCCTGGGACCGGACGACCTGCCCGTCACCCAGATCCCCGCCGACGCCGCCCCGCAATCCCAACACTCCGACAGCCAGACACCCGCAGCCCGACTCGCGCTCCTGGACGCCGCTTTGACCGCGCCCGCCTTCGTGGCCTGCGCTCCATCCACGGCCACAGCGACCGCCCAGCCCGCCTCGAAACGCGCACTGTTCCCCACCGCGGCTGCCCGGGTGCATCTGACGGCCGACGCCCCCGGCGCCGACACCTGCCAGGTGTACTGCATGCCTGCTGTGACCGAGCCATCATGCTGCCCCCACCGCCACCACGCTGATGGCTTCGACATGACGGCCGTCACTGGGGAACAACGCGTCCTGCACGCGCACGCCGTGACCCTGCAGGCACCCGACCGCAGCCAGGTCCCCCGTTCCCTGCACGAAACCGCCTACGAGATCGTGTGGACCAAGGCCGCCCTGCCCGTGACCGAGGAGGCATTTCCGGCCCAGTGGCTGCTGCTCACTTCCGCCGGTACCGGCTCATTCCATGACTCGCGTTTCGCTGCCCCGCTGGCCGCCGCACTGGAAGCACACGGCGGGACGGTGACCACCGCCGCCTACCAGCCGGCCACCGTCGCCGACCTGCTGCACAACTGGGACCCGGGCGCCGCCGGCGTACCGCGCCACGTCGTGCTGCTGTTCACCGACGAGCCTGCACCGCAGGAAACAGGGATGGGGCAAGCCGTCCGCGCCGCGGCAGACCTGGCCCGCCACCTGGCAGCAAGCGACGCCGTCGACACGTCTACCCTTCCCCGGCTGTGGCTCGTAACGGAACGGGCCCAGCAGGTCACCGCGGAGGAGTACCCGGACCCTGATCGGGCCGCGCTGACCGGCCTGGTTCGGGTCCTGGCCCTGGAACACCCCGCGATGCACGCCACCGTCGTCGATGTCGACCGTGACCCGAACCTGGCCGACGATCTGTCACGCGAACTGCTGGCAGCCTCCGAGGCCGATCAGGTGGCCTGGAGGGGTGGAACACGCTTCCTGGCCCGTCTGGCATCGGCAGACCCGGATGCCTCACCGGCGCTGTCGCCCTCACGGTTCGCCCGGCCCGACGGCGCCTACATCATCACCGGCGGCCTCAGCGGTCTGGGACTGGCCACCGCGCGCAGACTTGCCGAGCAGGGAGCCGGGCGGATCGTCCTGAACGGGCGACGCCCCGCGTCACAGGCGACCCTGGACGCCGTCGCCGACATGCGCGCCGGTGGCACCCAGGTGGAGATCGCCCTGGGCGACATCGCCGAACCCGCCACGGCCGGCCACCTGGTCCGGGTTGCCGAGGCCGAAGGCCACACCCTGGCGGGCGTGGCACACGCCGCGGGAGTGCTCCGCGACCGGCCGGTCACGGAGTTGACGGCCGCCGACCTCGACCTGGTCCTGTCGGTCAAGGCCGAGGGCTCCAGGCATTTGCACCACGCCACCCGGGAGCACTCCCTGGACTGGTGGGTGCTGTTCAGCTCCGCTGCCGCCCTCACCGGCTCCCCCGGGCAGGCCGCCTACGCCGCCGCCAACGCCTTCATGGACGCGCTGGCCCGCTGGCGGCACGCCGACGGTCTGCCAGCCATCTCCATTGCCTGGGGGCCGTGGGCCGATATCGGCGCAGCCCCGGCCACCGCCCGGCTTGCCCTGGATCCCCTGGAACAGACACAGGGGATGGATGCGCTGCAGCTGTTGCTGGCCCAGGCCCGCCCCCACCTCGGCGTCCTCTGCCTGGACCCTCAGCGACTTGCAGCGGCCTTCCCCGGACTGAAAACCCTGCCCTACTTCACCGACCTTCTACGCACTGACACTTCGGCAGACCACCACTGGCCCGGGCCCGACGCGCTGCGGACCATGGGCGAGGCCGCATACGACACGATCCGGCAGCGCCTGATCCGACGGGCAGCGGCCGTCATGGGCTACGACGGGGACCACCTGGACCCAGCCGTGCCCCTGACCGAACTCGGCCTGGACTCCCTGATGACCGTCCGGATCCAAAACGCCGTCCGGCAGGATTTCGGGATCGTTTTGCCGGCCAGCCTCGCCCTGCGTGGCGCAACCCTGCGTGATCTGGTCGAGGCCGTCATCGCCGCCCTAGACCTGCCTGCCCCCGCTACGACCGATTCCACCATGGTTGCCCCATCATCCGGCACCGAGCAGCCACCGGACCAGGACCAGGACCGGAAACCGCCCACCGCCCTTGCTCCCCGGGATGCCGCCGAACGCCTGGTTGCCAGCGTCTACCAGCAGGTCACCGGAGAGCAGGCCCCCGGCGTGCTGCAGGACCTCCCCGCTGCCCACGATCCCCGCACCGCCACCGCCCTGGCTGAGGCGATCACCGCCCGACTGCCGGCTGGCACCGCGGCCCCGGCCGCCCCCGACCTCCTGCGCCGTCCCACGGTGGCAGGCATCGCCGACCTCCTGCGCCCTGCCGTCAACGCCGGCACCGACGCCGAGGTGAACGTCCTGAACCCGCCCGTCCAAGACCACCGCGCCCCGCTGTTTCTGTTCCATCCCGCCGGTGGCCCCACCTCCGTCTACCGCCCCCTGGTCCAACTGCTCGCCGGCGACCGGCCGGTCTACGGACTGGAACGCCTCGACAGCGCAACGACCATGGAAGACAAGGCACGGCACTACCAGCGCGTGATGCGCGATCTGTGGCCGAGCGGCCCGTACCACATGCTCGGTTGGTCCTTTGGCGGCTGCCTGGCCTACGAAGTGGCCCGCCAGCTCGACCAGGACGGACAGGAGCCCGGCTTCCTCGGCCTGATCGACACCATCCTGCCCGCCGCCCTGCCGGGTCTGGACTCCCAGCAGCTGCTCATTGACCGCTTCGAACGGTTCGTGCAGTACATCGAAGCCACCTACGGACGCCGGGTCCGCCTCCCTTACCAGGAGCTGGCGAGTGTCTCCGACGATGAGCAGATCGACGTCGTGCTGCGCGAAGTCGCAGCTGCAGGCTGCGAGATGAGCCCGGCCATCGTCGAACACCAACGCACCTCGTACCTCGATGCGCGGGTTGGTGAACGCTACCGCCCCCGCCCGTACGCCGGTCCGACCGTGTTGTACCGGGCGCAGGACCCGCAGCCGCTGACCACGGCCTTGGACCCGCGCTACCTGCGCCAGGAGGCGGACCTGGGCTGGGCGTCGCTGTGTCCCGCACTGCAGATCGTGCTGGTCACCGGCGACCATTTGTCGATGATCGACCCCCCGCACGTGGCAATTGTCGCCCGCCATCTGAACGCCACCCTGAACGACAAGCCCTGACGCCGCGCCGGCCGGAGCGACCCCGGCCTTGTCCTTGGGATGCTCTCCTCCATGATTCCACCGAATTCAGGCAGGTTGGGTACAACAGGCCACCGGTGTCACATCCAGAGCCCGCCGACCGGGACAGCCGGTACCGGCCGGTGCCGTGCCAGGCTGCGCGTCCGCGGGGCCGGACTCCTGAGCGCGGTGGCCCTGGCCGGGGTCACCGCGCTCACGTCGCCGACTGCCGCACCCGTTGCGGCAGCCCCCCGGCATGCTGCGCCCGCCGCAGCAGCGGCCGACGACGGGGCGCGCATCACTCAGACCAAAAAGCTCGGTCCTCAGATGTGGGACCTGAAAGTGAATTCCCCGGCCATGGGCAAGACCCTGCCGGTGCGGGTGATCCTCCCCAAGAGCTGGGCAGACCAGCCCACACGACGATTTCCCGTGCTCTACCTGCTGCAGGGAGTCAGCGACAACTACACCGCTTGGACCCGAGAGACCGACGTCGAACAACTGGCGGCCCGCGCGAATTTCCTGGTCGTCATGCCCGACGGCGGACGCGCCGGCTTCTACAGCGACTGGTGGGATCACGACCGTCCCGACCGGCCCCGCTGGGAGACCTTCCACATCCACGAACTCATCCAGATCATCGAGCGCCGCTACCGCGCCAGCGGATCCCGCGCCGTCATCGGCCTGTCCGAAGGTGGGCTGGGCGCACTGAACTATGCCTCCCGCTACCCAGGCCTCTTCCGCTACGCGGGCTCCTTTAGCGGCATCACGGACACCTCCGACACCGCCTCGCGTGCCGCGATTCTCGCCTCGTGCCTGCGCGAGGGACTGGACCCGGTCCGGTTGTGGGGTGACCCCAAGGAGCACCCCGAACTGTGGGAAGAGCACAACCCTTTGCAAATGATCGAAAACCTACGCGGCACCACAGTGCACCTGTCCGCAGGCAACGGGAAACGCGGCCCCCTAGACAAGACCAACGACCCCTTCGCACAGATGCTGGAGACGCCGCTGCCCGTGCAAACCTTCGTCTACAGCCAAGCGTTGCGTCGGGCCGGCGTCGACGTGACCACCCACATCTACCCCCGCGGCACCCACTCGTGGCCCTACTGGAAACGTGAACTGCACATTGTGTGGCCAAAGGTGAGCGCCGTCCTGGCACGGTGACAGCGGCCCTGCCCCGCCCGTGCTATGACGGCAAGCCTCAGCGCTATGGCAATACATCCACGGGCCGGCCGCGCTTTCGACTGCAGGTACGGCCCCCGCGGCCCGGATGCGATGTCACGCGTTCGGCCCATCCGGGCCGTCCATACGGCTACAGGGTGTGATGGGGTGGTCGGGCAGCACAGTGGCTGAGTGCCGGTCCTGACCGCAGCCTGGCGGGTGCAGATGCCCCCGGACCGGTCCCGGGAGCGCTACTTGGTCCGGCCCTGCTACTGATCGCGCTTACAAGGAAGGCATGACGATGACCGCCGCCCGCACCACCGGTCGTCCATCCCGGCGGACTTTCCGCGGCACGGTAGGGCTGCTGGGCGCCTGCGCACTGCTGCTGGGTGCCTGTACGGCCCCCCGCACGCACTACCCCTCTGCTGCCGCGCCCGACACCCGGACGCTGCCCCCCGTCTCGCCGGAACTACGGGGCTATTACGGCCAGCAACTGCGCTGGGAGCCCTGCCAGCAGGCGCCGTCGTTCCAGTGCACGACCATGAAGGTGCCGCTGGACTACTCCCACCCGCGCACCGGTGACATCCTGCTGGGCGTTACCCGCAAGAAGGCCACCGGAGCCGGCACGGCACGGATCGGTTCCCTGCAGTTCAACCCGGGCGGCCCAGGCGAACCCGCGATGAGCCGTCTGTGGGCCATCTCCGGTTCCTTCTCCTCGTCCGTCCGGGCCGCCTACGATCTGGTGGCGCTCGACCCGCGGGGGGTTGGGCACAGTACCCCCGTCCGATGTGATCCCGCCCTCCCCGCTGGCGGCGGTACCGGCATCGACGCCTGGGATGCGGCATTCAGGCAAGCCGCCGCCACCTGTGCGCGGCAGGCCGGACGGCTGCTTCCCCATGTCGGCACCGTAGAGGCAGCCCGGGACATGGATGTGCTGCGCGCCCTGCTCGGCGACGAGCGGCTGCACTTCTTCGGGTACTCGTATGGGACGTACCTGGGCAGCACTTACGCGGGTCTGTTTCCCGCTCGGGTAGGCCGGATGGTGCTGGACGGTGCTGTCGACCCCGACCTCAGCGGGTACCAGGCCCTGCTGGAGAGCAACGCTGCCCGTCAGGCCGCATGGGAGAGGTTTGCTGCCGACTGCGTAGAGCGCGGCCACTGCGCGCTGGGGAACTCTGTCCGGGAGGCTGGCCGTGCATTGGACACCCTGCGGATCGCCTTGGACCGCACCCCGCTCCGGCAGGGCAAGGACCTCACCATCACCGGTGACGAGATGATCGATGCGGTGACGTCGGCGCTGAGCGCCCCCGCGTGGAAGCAACTGCGCACCGCGCTGCGCGGTGTGCTGGACGGCGACACCACTGCCGTGCAGCAACTCGCACATACCGGCCAGGACACCAACGGTGCCCTCTTGGCCATCGGCTGCCTGAGCGCAGCGCTCAACCCACGCTTTACCGCGGCGCAGGCCACTGCCGCCCTCCCGAATTTCCTGCATGCCGCCCCCCAATTTGGCGCTTCGACAGCCGTGCTTCTCATGGCCTGCACCCACTGGCCGGTCGGGCCGACACAGCCGGTGCAGCCGGTCACTGCCCCTGGTGCCGCTCCCATCCTGGTTGTGGGCACGGCTGGCGACCCCGTCACTCCACTTTCCTGGGCCAGGACCGTCGCCCACCGGCTCTCCTCCGGGCGCCTGCTTATCTACGATGGCAACGGGCACACGGCTTATCACCACGGCAGCACCTGCATCGACACCTCTGTCGACCGGTACCTTGTTCGCGGCCAACTGCCGCCTGCAGAGGCAGTATGTAGCTGAGGCGTAATCGCGTCTGCGGGCCCAAGGAGAAGGCCCCGCTGCCCGGCGTAGGATCCGATCCGTCATGTCGGACCGACGACGTCGTCCGCCTCGGCAGCGCGCCGCGCGCGGTGACGGCAGACGCTGTAGCGGCGCTGATGACCGAGAGGGGCGCCGGAGTACCACAGAAGGCGACGGGTTCCGTGGTGTCCAGACCCGGGCCGGTGGGTGACGCGGTCCCGCCGGAGATCAGGTCGGACGCTTGGACGTCGCAGACAACAGCCGTGGCGGGCGCGGGGGTACGGAGGAGCCCAGGCAGGGCGATGGTCTTGAGCCTGTACTCGTGGGCGAGGCCGTGGTTGATCCTGCCGGCAGACACGTCAGTGGCAGCAGGGGAGGCGGGGGTCTGTACGGCCTGCTTGGCGACCGCAGGGCGGTCGCCAGAAGGGGAAGTTTTGGTCGTCTGGTGTCAGCAGGTCGCTCACGGCCCGGTGCAAGGCCGGGCCGGGGCCTCCTGCACGGAGATCCGGCCAGCCTATCGCCGCTACCAGTGCATGCCTTAGCTCGTCGAGTTTCGCCCGCCGTTCTGCGGTGGACTTCCCCGCGCGGCGGCAGCGCGTTCGACGGAACTCGGATGCCGCTGATCAGGTTGTTCGTGGTCCGTGCGCAAGATCTGCTTGCTCGAGCTGGCTCTTCGCACGCCGGACCGGGACATGGATACCGCGGCCGGCTCGGGTGGAGCCCTTGTTGGTCACAGGTTCCGGTGAGCGGTCGGATCAGCGTGCCGTAGAGGATCAGGTGGGTCGTGCCCGCTAGTCCGAGAGGCACTGCCGACGGTTGGTTGTGAGGGGTGTTCGCGGCTGGGTGGGTGGTGGTGGTGGGCTGTTTGAGTGAGGGGGCGTTGCGGTGTACGGAGTGGTGCGTTGGTTACGGCAGTAGCAGTGGACGTGTACAGCGATTGGGGTAGAAAGCATGCGTAATCTGGCTAGGACGGTCGTTCTGACGGCGACGGCTGCTGCGGCGGCCGTTGGTGGCGCGAGTGGGGCGCTCGCCGACGATGGTGGATATGGCACTGGTGGTGCTTCCGCCAGGGCAGCTGCGGTCGGCTCGCCGGGTTTTGCCAGTGGCAACATTCTTCAACTGCCGCGGAGCTTCCCGTTCAACTTCTGTGGGAACACCATCACTCCCGTCCCCGGTTTCAGTCTCCTGAACCCGGCACTGGGGAACGTCTGCATCAACGCCTGAGTCATCACAGGCGGCCTGCAGCGCCGTATGGCCTCGGGGTGTCCGGACATGAGGTGTCGTTCCTCCGCGCCTGTCGTGTCCGGCCTTCGGTGCGGGATTCGCACAGGTTGTTGGTCACTTCCTGGTAGGTCGAACGTGGGATCGGAGGGCGAGGGGAGCAGGGGCACTGTCCCGGCTCCCCTCGTGGGGGAGGGGGAATGTAACCTTTCCGAACCCGGGGCGTGGGCGCCTGCGTGAACTCCTCGACCCCGTATGCCGGGCTCGGGCGTACGACGGTGCCCGGCACACCGCCTGCAGGGGCCGTATCAGCATTCGGTGCGGACGTTGTGTTCAGCCGCGAGATCCGGCAGGAAGATCAGCTCAACCGCGGGGACCTTGGTTCCGTAGTCGGCCGGCAAGACCGACAGTGCGGGGGCAACTCCGCCCAAGGGAGCACGAGCGGGGGCGTAGGGAACCGGGCGGCGGGTGGGGCCCCGCCGCCCGTGCGGAATCCGAGCCGGGGCGCGCGGGTCGGCGGGGTGGGGGCCGGGCGCGCCTGGCCGGTCAGATCCCCGGTACGCGAAGAAGATACGGTGCTGCACCGGGCCTGGGTGGGGCCGAAAGGGTGGAACCTGCCGGTAAGGCTTGTCACGGGTGGATCGGCTGTGGGTGACTGAAGATCACCGGTGGTCCGGCCTGGTGTCTGTGCCGGCACGAGGAAGTGGCGTGGTCCGGGCCGCCGACTCTGTGCACTTGTCTCTGCTACGTTGCAGAACGGGGATCGGCTCGGTTCCTGGCCCCCAGCAGACCGGAGAAATAGCACGACGGGGGTGGGACCGTCATTGCCAGGAGGAGTGCCTTCGGTCCCGTCCCTGGTGGGGGGCGGGACCGAAGGGGGTGCGCCACTCAGGGGGCTCTGGATACGCGCAGCTGGCTGCTGGGGCGCAAGGACCTACCGGTGGTCTTGAGGGCTTGCCGACTTATCCGATGAGCTGGAGGCGGGTTTTGACGCCGTCGGCTTCGAAGTCGTAGATGTGGTGGTTGATGCGGAGGCCGTCGATGGCGCCGGTCCACAGGTTGTCGCGGCCCTTGCCTACTGCGGCGGTGAGGATGGTCGGCGGTGCGATGCCGCCGGTGAAGGAGGCCTTCATCTGGGTGAACGTGCACGGGGTGGCCTGGGTGCATGAGGTCTCGTTGCCGGTGAGGAACCAGGTGCCGCTTGTGGTGGCGTCGAGGTAGGGGCTCCAGCGGTCCACCACCGGGGACGCGGGTGGGGTCCACACCAGGGTGGAGTAGTTGTCGCCGGTGGTCATGTTCGGGTCGATCTCGAACCTGATGTTCGGCATGTTGGTCGGGCCGCCGTAGCCGACGTTCTCGCTGGTCTGGAAGACGTGGAAGCCGACCTTGTTCAGGCCCAGGACCGGGTCGCCGAAGAAGTCGACCTCGTTGCCGAAGTCGACCTTCTCGCTGGGGGGAGTCAGCGTGGTGGAGTCGTTTGCGACCTCGATACCGAGGCTGCCGGTGCCGTAGGGCGGCCGCGAGGCGGGCCCCGTCACACCGAACGAGCCGACCGGTCCGTTCCTCAGGATGGCGACGGGAGAGCCGATCGTGTTACGGGTGATCACGCCCCAGTTGTCTGCGAAGAGATCCCTCTCGTCTGCGAGAGCAGACACCGATCCTGAGGCCATCGACGCCGCTATCGCAGTCAGTGCTATGACCGCGAGCGCCTTGCCTCGGCGCACGCCAAATCGAGCGTTCACTGGTGTTCCTTTCAGGGGTGAAGGCCAGACACGTGTTTTTGGAAAATGTCAGAGGCACGAGACTCCCACAGACACGCAGGGTTACCGTATATGACACTGTGCGATGGCGCCTGTTGGGGTTGTTCCCTGGTCCGGGAGGCTGGCCCCGCACCCGCTACAACGGATCCCCGGCGACGGCATCCGACGGGCTCCGAGGAGGTCGACGTTCGGTCGTGGTGCGGGGCAGTCGGTTGCCGAGATGGCGTCCATTCTCGGGGCCCAGCCGATCAAGGTGGCGGAATCCCCACGTCGTGGCCCATCCACCTTCATCGCCCCTCGGAGGCTCTGGTGAGTCTCGCCGAGCCGGGACCGGCGGTGATCGCATCACGGCTCGCAGGGGCAGATGCCGGACGGCCACAAGACGCAGGAATAGCAAGATCGGCTATGCCCCGACGGGGGACGCAGCCGATGCCGGTGGGTAAGGCGGCCCGGCTCCCCGCGGACAGAGACGATCCGCGCTGGTCCGGTTTTGCCCGATGAGTACGGTTTCGATGCCCACCGCCTCGTCCAGCGGGAAGCCAGGCGCTGCTACGAATCCCCCGGCATCACGAGGAGAGGTGTCAGGGGACTCGCGGCGACATGCAGTTGTCGCCAGGTTCAACGACCGGACGCGGTCAATGTCACGCCCATTCAACTTTGGCTCGCTGTTCTTCGGTGAGTTCGTCGGGCGGCGGCGTGCGTTGTCGAGGAATTGGCCCAGCTTGGCCTAGCTCACGGGCGCAGGCAGCAACTGCTCCTACCTGAGGTGCTGCGCCTGGACGCGGTAGCTGCGCCGCCAGGTCACGGACGGCGGAGCGCCAGTCGATGGTCACCAGGGCGTCGCAGTGTTCCTCGGCAAGGGCGCTGGCGGGGGAGCCGGCCGGAAGTCCGGCCTCACGCCGCTGCTCGATGGTCCGCGAGCCGTTCGGCGGCAGTGGCATGGTCCGGTTCCCAGGATGCCAGGAGCTCAGCTGTCGATGCCGGCTATTGGTAGACCGTGGCGGTCCCGTGCTCGCAACCCGGTCCGAGCTGGGCCTGGTTAGGAGTCCGCTCCGGTGCCGGTGTGTGGGGGCCGTTTGTCGAGGTGCGGTGGATTCACATCGAATTGATCGACGATGCCGCATCTGATTGGCATATGAAAAGAAAATCTTGAGTACGCCGTTGAAACGCGTCACTTCACGCCGTGGCGCTCGCTCGATTGGTTGACTTTGGGGCTGAAGCCTTGTTGTTCGGTCACCCTTATGGGTTACTCCGAAGTGTCCGTATCAGCGGCATTCGGCTCGGCAAACGGACGTGGGCAAGCCCCTGATCAGGTGGCAACTTGCGCCTGACAGGCTGTTCTTCCCTCGATAGGCCCCTGTGCTTGACGTCGACGGGTGCACACCGCCGATCAAGTTTTCGGGCGCAAGGGCCATCGGGTTACCACCTGGCCAGTGGACACGAGAGCTGGCTCGCACCCACTAGGGACGTGCGCGGACCGAACGCCCCATCACTGCTCGGCAATGTACCGCATTCCGAGCGAGGAGGAACAGCTCATGCCTATCAGCCCGAATCAAGGATCCAGCGGTGGCGGCACATTGGTCACCATCACCGGCACCAACCTCACGGGCACCAGCGCCGTGCGGTTCGGTACACGGCCGGCGACCGCCGTCACCAACGTCTCGCCCACCCAGGTCACTGCCGTCTCGCCCTCCGGTAGCGGCGCGGTCGGCGTCACCGTCACCACCCCGGGCGGAACGAGCAACCCGATCCCGTTCTACTACGTCGGGGCGCCGTTCAAGCAGACCATCAGCCCGGCCAACGGATCGACAGCAGGCGGCGAGACGATCACCATCAACGGCACCGGCCTGTCCAGTGCCACCAGCGTCGCGTTCGGCGCCAATACCGCGGTGCCGACGGTGGTGTCCGACGGTCAGATCACCGTCGCCGCCCCGGCCGGCGCGGCCGGCTCGGTCGGTGTCAGCGTCACCACTGCCGGCGGTACCAACAACGGGCTCTCGTACACCTACGTCGCAGCCCCGACGGTGACAACCGTCGCCCCGGCGCAGGGCCCGACCTCCGGCGGCACGTCAGTGACCGTGTCCGGCACCGGTCTCACCAGCACCACCGCGGTCACCTTCGACGGCAACCCGGCTCCCTTCACCGTGATCTCCGACACCGCAGTTTCGGCGGTCACACCTCCTGGGACCGCCGGACTCGTCGATGTTGTCGTGACCAACGACGCGGGCAGCGCGACCGCAACGGACGCGTTCACCTACGTCGCGGGCCCGGGCATCTGACCGCACCCCAGCGGCCGGCCCCATGGACCGGCCCGGAGCGGACGGTAACCCATCGGGTTCCGCCCGCCTCCCAGGCCCCGGCCCGGAAAGCCCCACACGGGCCGGGGCCCCGGCCCGCACATCGCCATGGACCGGACCCGAGCGGGGGACGGATCTCCCGGCTCGCGCGGGCCCGAGAAAAGACTAACGACAGGCCTCCGGGCCGGTCCGACATCGTACGGAGAACCCCGTGAAAGACAAAGCTCCTCCAGCGGGACCGGCACAACCGACCGCCATCGCCGCCGCTCCCGCTCTCACGTCGGTCGTACCCAATACAGGCCCCGCGGCGGGCGGGAACACCGTCATCCTGACCGGAAGCGGCTTCACTGGAATCACCGCCGTCAGGTTCGGCGCCAACCCGGCCCTGGGCTACACGGTGAACTCGGCTTCGCAGATCACGGCGGTGGCGCCGGCGGGGTCGGGTGCGGTGGCTGTCACGGTCACGGCGCCGGGGGGTACGAGTAATGCGGTGACGTACACCTATACGGCGGTGCCTGTTCTCACGTCTGTTTCGCCGAGTGGGGGGCCGGCTTCGGGTGGTACGACGGTCGTCTTGACGGGTTCGGGTCTGAGTGGGGCGACGGCGGTGAGTTTCGGTAGTACGGCCGCTACGTCGTTCACGGTCAATTCGGCCACGCAGATCACGGCGGTCGCCCCTGCGGGGTCGGGCGCCGTTCCCGTCACCGTCACCACCCCAGGCGGCACCACCGGCCCCGTCTACTTCTTCTACCTGAATGCGCCTTTCCTCATCTCGGTTTCGCCGAGTGGGGGGCTGGCTTCCGGCGGTACGACCGTCGTCCTGACCGGTACAGACCTCAGCGCGGCGACGGCGGTGAAGTTCGGCAGTACGGCCGCCACGTCGTACACGGTGAACTCGCCCACGCAGATCACAGCGGTCACCCCTGCGGGAACAGGTGCCGTCCCTGTCACCGTTACCACCCCGGGGGGTACGAGCAACTCCGTCATCTACACCTACGTGGGAACACCGGTCCTCAGTCTGCTTTCCCCGGCCCAGGGACCAACCGATGCGGGATCCGGCGTCACTCTCAGCGGCACGGGACTGTCCACCACGACCGCCGTCCACTTCGGTGCCGCATCCGCAGCATTCACCGTTCTGTCCGACACGGCCATCGCAGCACTCGCCCCCGCCGGAACCCCGGGCCCCGTTCCCGTCACCGTCACCACCCCGGGGGGTACGAGCAACTCACTTACCTACGCTCGCCTTGCTCCTCCCGTCATCTAGGGAACGGTCCACCACTCCCCGTCGCGGATCCCCACCGGTTCAACGGCGGACAGCTCCCGGAAAGACCAGGAAAAGGGAGTGCTTGTCCGCCATGGATCCTGCATGGACCGCCCAGATCTTCACTGCGCCGCCCACCCGCGCGGGTGAAAGGCCGCCGCTCCCCGGGAATGCGGCACCTGACAGCGGGACGTAACGCGACGCTCCTCGACACGAACTGCCGACTGCAGCCGAACAAGGAGCCGATTTTCGTGAAGCGTTGGGAATCGCGAAAGACGTGGAAGGCCGGAGCCTTTGCGGCTATAGCAGCGATCGTGGGTTTCGTTTCGCCGGCAGCGGCAGCCGTACCCTCGACGACGGCCGTCCAAGCATCGCCCTCGACTGCCGCCACCGGGGCGCCTGTGCAGTTGACGGCGACCGTGACCTGCACCGGCGATCCCAACGGCGGTCTCGGCATGACCTTCTTCGACGGCGCCGACACCCTGGCAACCGTGCCCGTCGGAACCACTGGGCAAGCCAACTTCACGGCGACCTTCGCGACCACCGGCACCCACACGATCACCGCTGCGTACAACGGAAACGACAACTGCTTCGCCTCGAACGCCACGGCGACAGTCACGGTAGCGGCGGCCGAGACCTGCCCATGGGGACCGCTCCCGTGCCGGGACGGTCACGCTCATCCGCCTGGTACCCACCACCCCTGCCCCACGCGTCCGTCAACGCCGACGTTCCCCTCGTTTCCCATTGCCTGGGGTGGCCTCAGCGATGCCAATAGCAGCCACTGGTGCCAGCTCTAGTCAATCTGAAGCGCGTGGCGCGACGACCTTCCGAACCTCCCGGAAGCGGAACGCAGCAGAAATATCGGGGCGCTTGCAAGGCTGTCCCGTAAAAGCCGGAACGTCACCACCCGACGCATTGCCGGGCCTTGCTGCATGCTGACCCTCAGCAGCATGCTCACCGCTGAACGGACCCGCAGAGGTCGCACCCACGGCAAGTCTGCGCCGCTTCGTACGCGCTGATGACCGCATCACACCCGCCGTCCGCCACCGGACACGACGGTGACATGGCGGGCAGCGCCAGCAACAGTCAGACCCATACCCGTCTATCAGTGCCCGCCCGCTGGCCTCCCGCACCCCCGTGGAGGATGAGGATCCGACGAATGACGAGGCAGCCCTCTGGAATGCGACAGCACCGCGACCGCCGTACCGTGTTGATCGCGTAAAGTAGCGACGGGGAAACTCTCTGTTGCTGAACGAGGAGGCGAGCCCGTGATACGCGGATACGAGCGAAACAAGTGGATCCTGGTGACCGCGGCCGCGATAGCCGCAGCAGGCATCCTGGCGTTTCCCGCAGTGGCCGCTGAGCCGTCGGCCACCGACCTGCAAGTCACCCCCTCTGCGCCAGCACTGAACGCTCCCGTCGAGCTGATCGCCACTGTCAGCTGCAACGCCGACCCCAGCGGAGGCCTCGGCGTGACCTTCTTCGACGGCCCGGACCTCCTGGCCACCGTCCCCGTCCCCGCCGACGGCCGGGCCACCTACGCCACCAGCTTCACCACCACCGGTTCCCACACCATCACCGCCGCCTACAACGGCAACGACGAGTGCAGCGCCTCCAACGACACTGCCACCGTCGAAGTGTCGTCCGGCCCTGCCCCGCTGCCCGGATTCTGTTTCATCGTCTGCGGCGGCAGCGTGATCAACTACCCCATCGACGTCCACAACAATTTCCACCTGGAATAGCCGAACAGTCCCCCGGCGCCCGCCTGGATGCGAGCTCGTCACGGCCTCGCGCGATGGTCGACTCCGATACCTCCGCCAGCCTGGCCACTGCGGTGATCCCGCCGTGCCCGAGCGGCAGCTTCGGATGCCATATACAGACGGCGTTGCCGCTCGTCCAAGTGCTGGCAGGATCGCTGTGAACTTTAACGTCCAGTACCGCCAGGGTTGCTTCCGAATCCCACAGACGCCGCCGACCTATCACATCACCAACCTCGGCGGGCCCGAACCCGGCAGTAGTTACTGAGATTTTCGTGTGGGCGTCGGGTGGTGACGGGTGGTGATTCCTGCGGTATGCCGTTGTCATGCGGTATGCGCAGGGTGGGGGCCTGACCGCTGAGCGGCGGGCGTTTCGTGAACAGGTCCGGCTGGAGGCCGCGGCGCGGTTCGTTCGTGGTGAGAAGACTGCGGCGATCGCGAGGGAGTTACGGGTCAGCGAGCGGTCCGTGGAGCGGTGGCGCCGGGCCTGGCGTGAGGACGGGATCGAGGGTTTGCGGTCGGTTGGCCCGGGTCAGGCACCGAAGCTTTCCGCCCAGCAGTTCACGGTCCTGGAGAACGAGCTGGGCAGGGGGCCGGCCTCGCATGGCTGGGAAGACCAGCGGTGGACACTGGCCCGGGTCCAGACGGTGATCGATCGCAGGTTCCGGATCCCCTTGTCGGTGGCCGGGGTCTGGAGGCTGCTGAAACGGCACGGCTGGTCGTGGCAGAGCCCAGCCCGGCGGGCGCTGGAGCGTGACGAGGGCGCTGTGGAGCTGTGGAAGAAGGAGGTGTGCCGTTGGTGGAAGCACCGCGGCGGCGCTCGGGGCCTGGATCGTCTTTGAGGACGAAGCCGGGTTCGCGATGACGCCGCCTCGCGCACGCACCTGGGGCCGGCGAGGCCACACGCCCGTGGTGAGGGTCCGCGGACGTTCCCGGCGGCGGATTTCGGTTGCCGCGTTGTGCTGCTACAGACCGGGCGAGAGACCGCGCCTGATCTACCGTCCCCGGTTCCATCTGCCCTTCAAAGGGGCACGGAAGAGCTTCGCGTGGACCGATTACCGCGACCTGGCCGTCCGGGCCCACCTTCAGCTCGGTGGCCCGGTCGTGCTGGTGTGGGACAACTTGAACACTCACCTGGCCGCCGGCATGAAGCAGTACGCGGCCGACCACGACTGGCTCACCGTCTTCCAGCTGCCCAGTTACGCACCTGACCTCAACCCGGTGGAAGGCATCTGGTCGCTCCTGCGGCGCGGACCGATGGCCAACGCCGCCTTCACCGACCCCGACCACCTCACCCAGATCCTCCGGCGCGGACTGCGACACATTCAGCTGCGACCCGGCTTCATTGACGGCTGCCTTGCCGGAACCGGCCTGACCATCACCCCACCGACCCCGACCTGAAAACCTCAGTAGGTAGTTGACGGCTCCTGAACCGCTTCCAATTCGTTGCCGACTACCAGCGCCGCCATGGCGTGAGCGGCTGTGCACCATTCTCGGTATCGCCCGTTCCAGTTATTACTACTGGCGCGCGACGGCCGCGGACTGGGCCGCCCGACGCCTGCCTGGCTGCGCGGATACGGGTCGTGCACCGTGAATCGGACGGCACCTACGGCGTCCCCAGGATCACCGCCGAGCACCGCGAGGAAGGCCGGCGGGTCAACCACGAGCGGATCGCGCGGGTGATGCGGAGCATCGATCTCGCGGGAGTGCGGCGTCTATTTGTTTTGGGGGCGGTCACGCTCTGGGCCAAGGGGGCAGCCTTTCCAAGCGGGGCCGCTCTTTCAGGATGCGCCTGCACCGGGCGGGAGGCCATTGCGAGGCCGGAGGTGCGGGACGGCGGCGTGGACGGCGTTTGTCTCGGGCTGCGACAATCTTGCATGGCATTAGGGGCTGGGGCACGGGTCACGCTCACTGCGCATGGGCATGCCTTGGAGATCACGGTGCGAGGTGAGGTCGACGGGCACGGCTCGGACCTGCTGGACGCTGCGTGGGCAGAGGCCGCCGAGGCCGCCCTTCCGGTCACGGTGATCGATCTGTCTGGCGTGTCCTTTGGTGACAGCGCCCTGTTGAACCTGCTGATGAGGGCTCAGCGCCACCACGACGGCGCCGGGCGCCGTCTGGTCTTGCTCGGTCCATTGCAGCGCCAGGTTGTCAGGCTGCTGACCGCGCTTGGGACCATGGACGGCTTCACCGTGACCGACTCCCGGAGCGCGGCGCTGGCCGACGACAGCTGAGCCCGCAGTGCGGCGCCAGCGATGGACCCGGGAGGCCCATGGCCGCGAGCCGGGCCCCCTTGTCTGCCGTTGCGGGCCCGCCCCGAGCCGCGGCCGAGCGACACTCCCAACCGACGTCCGAAGCCGTGCGTGAGGCGTGTGGGGCTGCGTGGGCGTTGAGCTGTCTGTACGCGCCGGTGCGACCCCCGGGTCCCCTGCCCGGGGATGGGTGGGGCACGGACCGTCGGATGCATGGCGGATGCACACAGGGAAGTGACGTGCGCGGGGGGCTGCGACCTGGCGGGGCCGGCGGAGAGCATGACCGAGATGGAGGGCGGTGACTACCAGTGCGACGAATGCCTGGGCACGCTGATCGACCGCGATTGGGAGGACGATCCGGTGGTCGTGGAGAACACGTCGCCGACACGACCCGTCGGGGATCCTCAGGAGGCTCCGCACCGCCGGGCGGGCTGACCTGATGAGCGAACGACCGGGCGCGACACCTCACCGGCTTGTTTGCCGTCCCGGTACTCACCGCCTGCGTCTCGGGGCGGTGAGTACCGGGGTGGGGGCCGCCGCGTGGGGGCGTTGGGGCCCTGTTGCGCACCGGACGGCGACGGTGACGCCGGTGCGCGGTGTTCATGCAAGCTCACCGCGGGGTGGTGAGTTCTGGTGACGCGCGTGCGGGTGCGTGGCCGTCGCTCGGATCGCGGCGGCGGTGTGCTGCCCGCCGTGCGCGGGACGCGGTGCGCAGCTGCGCACCGAGTGCGGCAGGCTGGAGGGGTGGATGATGCGCGGTTCGTGGTGCACGGCCCGTCGCCCCGGGGCGGGCGGCTGGTGACGATGCACCGCGCCGATTGCGTGGAGGACGACTATGTGGGGACGGCGTTCTCCGAACACGACCTGCTGCTGATCCTGCGGTCGGCCGGGCTGCCGGACCCGGAGCTGGTAGTCGACGACCCGCGCTGGGTGGAATGGCAGGGCGCGGCTGCGCATCGGTGGGGGAGTGGCTGAGCGGCGGTTGTTGTACTGCCTGGCGTCAAGGGGACTTGAGGTAATCGATCTTGCAATGTCAAGGGGTCTTTACGTATCGTGTCAAGGGATCTTGACGGGTGTTGTGAAGGGGCCTTGACGTGGCGGGTGGGGCGCGGGAAGAGCTGGCAGGTGTGGTGGACCGGTTGGATGTGCTGCTGAGTGATCTGGCGGAGGCGGAGCCGATGGCTGTGTTGCGGGCGATCGGGCGGCTGGAGGCGTTGATCGGTCGGCAGGCGCCGCCGGCGGGGGTGGCGGCGCGGGGGCAGGGCGCGACGTGGGAGGAGATCGGCGCGGCGGTGAACGCGACCCGGCAGGCTGCGCATCAGCGGTGGGCGCGTCACCTGCCGCGCGGGGCCGGGGCCGACCCGGGTGACGTCGTGGGCTGACCGCTGCTGGGATGGCCTGGCCAGGGGGCTGACGGCGGGGCCGTAGCCTGAGGGGGCTCGCCTGGTCGGCGGTGGCTGCAGGCCACATGACGGCGCTGGCCGGGCGGGCAACCCTGGTGAGTGACCGTTGCCGGAGAGCGGTAGGACTCGGCTCCCTGCCTCGTCCCGGTCGCGGTCCGTGGTGCGGGATGCCGGTGAGGTTTGCTGGCTGGGTGGTTCCGGTGTGCGGGAAGTCCTGGCCGTGCCCGGCCTGCTGCCGTGCTGGCTGGTGTGGGCTGGTTGGCGTGATGGATATCGGGTTGGTCAGTTCGGGTCAGATGTACCGGTACTTCCTGCGGCATGTCGTGACCGGCGACACCGCGCGTTCGGCGGGGACGGGGCTGCGGCGGGCGCAGGTGGGTGCGGGGGTGCCGGCGGGGCGGTGGACGGGCCAGGGTCTTGCCGCGTTGGGCCTGGAGCCGGCTGGAATCGTCACGGAGTCGCAGCTGCGGCAGCTGTTCGGGCAGGCCCGGCACCCCGACGCCGAGCAGCTGGTGGCCGCACGGCTGGCGGCTGGTGACCCGCCCGGCGTTGCGTGGCGGGCCGGGGCGTTGGGGCGTGCGGTGACGCGTACCGGGGTGGATCTGGTGTTTCGCCCGCCGGGGTCGGTGCAGGCGTTGTGGGCGCTGGGCGATGACGTGACGCGCCGGCTGATCGAGGCGGCGGTCGACCGGGCGATCGCCCCGGTCCTGGCGGAAGTCGAGCAGGACGCGATCGTGCGCTGGGGCCGGGCCGGGATCCGCCGCGCGCACCCGCCCGGCGGTCTGGCCGCGGTCGCGTTCCGGCACTACACCTCCCGGGCCGGGACCCCGCTGCTGCACGTTCATCTGCTGGTGTCGGTCAAGTGCCGTCGCCCGGACGGCGCGTGGGGATCGGCAGATACCGCGGTGTTCTTCGAGAACACCGCGGCGTGGTCGGCGCTGTTCAACGAGCTGGTGATGAGCGAGGTCTGCCAGGCGCTGGGTCTGGCGACCGAGCCCCGGACCGTTACCGCCGGGCGCAGGCCGGTGATGTAACTGGCCCCGGGATCGAGCACGAGTTCATCGACTGGCTGAGTGTGCGGGGCCGGGCGATCGATGAGCGCCGGACCGAGCTGGAACGCGAACATCTCGCCACCGCCGCTGCGGCTCGTGAGGACGGAAGGCCGGTATGCGGCCCCGTGGTGACAGAGCGGACGCGCACCGCGCGCCCTCTCAGACGCCGCGCGAGACATCGTGACCGGGTCACCGTGAAAGCGTGACGACCACCGCGAACGACGCCTCCGTTCACCCGGGCCTGATCGTCCGGATCTACAGGGTGAACCCGAAGACGATGCAGCGCACGCTGCCCATCACCCGCACCGTCCCGGCCGCCGACGGTCCGATGATCACCAGCCTGTTCCCGCCGTGCGAGTGCGATCGCTGCGGCGGAAGGCGAGCGTCGGCATGAGCCCGATGTGGGACGGCGAGCCCGAGCACGCCGCGGGCACCTGCGCCGCCTGCGGCCATCACACCGAGGACGGCGTCGTCCGCCGGGTCACTCGCCTGTCCGGCCCGGACATACGCCTGGTCATTCACGCCGGTTCGAAGCAGTGCACTCCCGTATCCGTCGACCTCACCAAGGGGGGATCATGACCCTGCACCCCGTCTCACCGAACACCGTCCTCGCGAACGCCTTAACGAGCGCCGAGGACGCTCTCGCCCCGCGCATCCGCGCCGCCGCCCCGGAACGCATCGTGTTCGTGGTGGGCACCCAGATCAACGGCGCGCCCCACATCGGCACGTCGCTGGTGCAGTCCCTCGCCTTCGCTGTCGCCGCCCGCGTAGGCGCCCGGTACGCGCTCCCCGTCGAGGTCCTGTTCAGCGCCCTCGACAACGCGCCGTACTCCATCGTCACCGACGACGCCAGCGGTCACCGCTACCAGCTCGACTACGCGCACGCCCTCGGCGTGACGGGCATCACCGACCAGGTCGGCCGGCTCTACCGCCCCCTGTTTCAGGCATTGTCCGAACGGCTCGCCGTCCCGTACCGCGTAGAGACGTACACCCAGCAGCAGGCGAGCGAGCACTACCGGCAATCGTGGCTGCGCGTGCTGCCCCGCATGGCTGCCGCCAGCTGGTGGCTGGCCCCGTCGACCGGCCTCCCCCACGTCCGCGTTCCCTGCCCCCAGACAGGCTGCGGATGGGCGGAGAAGTACGCGCAGCGCACCCGCGTCCATCTGAGCCGTGACGGCGCGATCGTCGAGGCGGTGTGCCTGGGCCACGGCCCCTACGAGGTGGCCATCACCCCGACCGGGGGCGGATACCTCGACCTCGCCACCCTGTACCGGAACCTCGTCAAGGAGCTCACGCTCACCGCCGACCGCGGGACGCTGTACGTCATGGTTAAGGGCGGCGACTGGGTGTTCGGCTCCAACCTGGTCGACGGCGCCCTCCAGGCCGTGGGCTTGTCCCTCGGGCAGCTCCCCGCCCGCCTGTACTGCCCGCAGATCGTCACCGACACCGGGGCCAAGCTGTCTAAGAGCCTCATCCGCGAGGGCCGCGCCCCGTTGCCGGACGGCGCGCAGCCGTGGATGCTCGATACGCGAGAGTGGCCCGGGTCGTTGGCCGAGTACGTCGACCGACTGCTCGCCCTCGCCGAGGTCCTGCTCTCCGACCCCCGGCACTTCTTCCGGGCGTACTCGGCCGGCGAGCTTGGCCGCATGATGACCGCCCCCGCTACCAGGAGTGTGCCTACCCGATGAGCAGCGCCGTCCGTGTTCGTGAGCTGAACCTGTACCGCCGGTACTTCGACCTGGTCGCCGCCGGCCGCAAGTCGATCGAGGTCCGGGTGCGGTACCCGCACCTCGCGGATCTCGCCGCGGGGGAGGTGATCCGCTTTCGCATCAAGGGCACCGAGGAGTCGTGCGACGTGCTCGTGAAGCGGGTCACGGCCTACGACGACTTCGAGGCCCTACTCGACGGGGAGGGCGCTGCGAACGTCAATCCGACGGCGTCCCGCGATGAGCAGTTGGCCAACATCCGCGCGATCTACCCGCCGGAGAAGGAGGCGTTCGGCGCTCTCGCGATCGAGATGCAGCTGATCAAGACCTGAGCACGCTGCTGCTCCCCGATATCAGAGAGCGGCTGGCCCCCACCGTGTCGAGCCGGTGGGGGCCTCCTGCCGTCCGGCAGCGAGGGCTCCGCCCAACGGGGGGCGAGCGGAGCCCTCTATTCCCAACAGTAGCCCCGCGCCCCGAGAGGCCTGCATCGGGCCCCCAGGTCTCTGTGGCCGGGCATGAGCTTGGCCCCCGCCACGCCATTGTGGCGGGGGCCGCATCACGGTCGGGGCCCCGCTGGGGGATGGAAACGGGGCCCGCCACGAACGAGTCTGCAAGCCGTGGGCCCCGTCTGCGCGCCGGGTGCCGCCACGGGGGTGATGGGCGGGCCCCCACCACTCCTGGACAGTGGTGGGGGCCCTTTGCGAGGACCGCTCGCTTCCTCAGCCTGCCCGGCCTGGTACAGGCGCGCTCAGCGAGCGGTCCGGCTGGGTGATCCGGAGGTCCGGCGCGGTCCCATCTGTGGAGGTTGGGGGCCGCACCGGACCTCTCATCCGGGCGGCCCCGCCACGCAGGCAATGCGGGCGGGGTCGCACTCCCCAGCCTGCGCCTGGCAGGCGCGGCGCGCATCCTGGAATCATGGGGTGCCGAGTGATTGTGGAGCCGCCGCTGGACGTCGGGGGCCGGCGCGTCTGTGTCGACGGCACGGTCCTCGGCGTCGCCTACAGCCCGATCGATCTGCTGGAGTTCCTGCGCCGCGCGGGCCTCGGCCCGGAAGAGGTCGACTTCACCGACCCCAACCTCTTCGAGTGGCGCGGAGAGGGCCCAGCGGTCTGGGTGTGAGCGGCGCGGGCGCCGTCTTACCTAGGCCTGGTCTTCCGACTCCTCCTCGTCGTCGTCCGCGTCCAGCGGGTGTGTCAATTTAACGGCCCTGTCTCACATTCGGTGGTAACGCAACGTGAAGCTGGGTGCGCAGAGTAAAGAGTGCAGGTCGGTGGGCATCTTGCATGGCCGACGGTTCTCCCTCGGGCACTCCTCGATCGTCTTCGGGCTGGCCTTCCTGCTGTCACTGGGCGTCAAGGCACTCGCCAGCCCGCTCGAGGACGACAACTCGAAGCTGCACGACATCACCGGCTGGATCGGCACGACCGTATCCGGCACGTTCCTCTACGTCATCGCCTTCATCAACCTGCTGATCCTCGCCGGGATCTGGAAGGTCTTCCGGCAGATGCGCTCGGGCCACTTCGACGAGGCCGCCCTGGAGGAGCAGCTGAACAACCGCGGTTTCATGAACCGGATCCTCGGGCGGCTGATGAAGTCCATCACCAAGCCCTGGCAGATGTACCCGCTCGGCCTGCTCTTCGGGCTCGGCTTCGACACCGCCACCGAGATCGCCCTGCTCGTCCTCGCCGGTTCCGGCGCCGCGTCCGGACTGCCCTGGTACGCGATCCTGTGCCTGCCCGTGCTCTTCGCGCCCGGCATGTCGCTCCTGGACACTATCGACGGCTCGTTCATGAACTTCGCCTACGAATGGGCCTTTTCCAAGCCCGTCCGGAAGGTCTACTACAACCTCACCATCACCGGCCTGTCGGTCGCCGTCGCCCTGATCATCGGCACTGTCGAGCTGCTCGGGCTCATCGCCGACAAGGCGGGCCTGCACGGCGCGTTCTGGGACTGGGTCTCCGGCCTCGACCTCAACATCATCGGCTTTGTCATCGTCGGGCTGTTTTTCGCCACCTGGCTCGTGGCCCTGCTGGTGTGGAAGTTCGGCCGTATCGAGGAGAAGTGGACGGCGAACCTGCGCCCCGCGGAGTCCCAGACCGACTGACCCCCCGCTCGCTCCGCCCGCCCCCGGACGACGCCGACCGGTCCGGGGGCGTTCGCGTACCCACAGAGCGGACCCGGTCACCACCTGTGAGGCAAGGCCCAGTCTCCGAATGGCCGAGCCAAGGGCAAGCGCACAAAAATGCGGCCACCGCGAACAGGACTAGTCTGACAAAGATGAATATTCGCCATGACGGGAAGACCTATCGCGAGAGCCACGGCAACGAGGCGTACACGCATCCCGCGGCAGGCTGGGGTGCGGCGAAGAGTGTCACCCGCGTGCTGCTGCGCGAGCGCGCGATGGTCGACGGGCCGCGCGCGATCTTCCTGATGAACCACGAGAACGGCGGCTTCGACTGCCCCGGATGCGCCTGGCCCGACGACACCAAGGGCCTCAAGCTCGACATCTGCGAGAACGGCATCAAGCACGTCACCTGGGAGATGACCCCCAAGCGCGTCACCCGCGAGTTCTTCGCCGCGCACACCGTCACCGAGCTCGACGAGTGGAGCGAGTTCGCCTTGGAGGACCAGGGCCGGCTGACCGAACCGATGGTCTACGACCCGGACAGCGACACCTACGTCCCCATCTCCTGGCAGGGCGCCTTCGACCTGATCGGACGAACGCTGCGCGACCTGGACAGCCCGGACGAGGCTGCCTTCTACACGTCCGGACGGCTGGGCAACGAGGCCACCTTCCTCTATCAGCTGATGGCCCGGGAATTCGGCACGAACAATCTTCCGGACTGCTCCAACATGTGCCACGAGGCCTCGGGCCGCGCCTTGCAGGCCGCTTTGGGCACCGGAAAGGGAACCGCGGACCTGAAGGACTGGGAAACCGCCGAGGCGCTGTTCATCATGGGCGTCAACGCCGCGTCCAACGCTCCGCGCATGCTCACCGCCCTGGCCGAGGCCTACCGGCGGGGCGCCCAGATCGTGCACGTCAATCCGCTGGTCGAAGCGGCCGCGACGCGGACCATCGTCCCGCACGAGATGACAGACATGGCGCTGTTCAAGTCGACCCGGACCAGCACCCTCAATCTGCAGGTGCGCATCGGCGGCGACATGGCGCTCCTGCGGGGCATCGCCAAGGCCGTCCTGGAAGAGGCCCGGCACGACCCCAAGGCGATCGACCGGGAGTTCATCGACCGCTACACGGACGGCTTCGAGGAGTACCGGGCCGTCTGCGAGGCGACCACCTGGGAGGAGCTGGAACGCCAGTCGGGTCTCCCGCGGGCCGACATCCTCAAGGCCGCCGACGTCTACTCCCGCTCCGACCGGACCCTCATCAGCTGGTGCCTGGGCGTGAGCCAGCACGAGCACGGGGTCGACACCGTCCGTGAGATCGTCAACGTCCTCCTCCTGCGCGGCAACCTCGGCCGCGAGGGCGCCGGGCCCTCGCCCGTGCGCGGTCACAGCAACGTCCAGGGCAACCGCACCTGCGGCATCGACCACCGGCCCACCGCGCAGTTCCTGGACCGCCTCGCCGACGTGTGCGGCATCGACCCGCCCCGCGAGCACGGCCTCGACACCGTCGGCACCGTACGCGCCATGCACGAGGACCGCGTGAAGGTCTTCATCGGCATGGGCGGCAACTTCGTGATGGCCGCGCCGGACACCGCCTACACCCGGGAGGGCATGGCACGCTGCGAGCTGACCGTCCACGTCAGCACCAAGCTGAACCGCAGCCACCTCGCCCACGGACGGCAGGCGTTGATCCTGCCCTGCCTGGGACGGACGGAGAAGGACTTCCAGCGGCGCGGCATCCAGGCGACCTCCGTCGAGGACTCCATGAGCATGGTGCACCTGTCGGTCGGCATGAAGAAACCGGCCTCCCCGCACCTGCTCTCCGAGCCGGCGATCATCGCCGGCATGGCGCGCGCCGCCCTCCCCGACAGCGCCACCCCGTGGGAGAGCTGGATCGAGGACTACGACCGCATCCGCGACACCATGGCCCAGGTCCTCGACGGCTTCGAGGACTTCAACCGCCGCGTCCGACTGCCCCTCGGCTTCCGCATCCGCCAGCCCGCACGCGAACTGGTCTTCCTCACCCCCAGCGGCCGCGCCGAATTCTCCGCCGCGCCCCTGCCCGACACCGTCCCCCAGGACGGCACCCTCGTCCTTCAGACCATGCGCTCGCACGACCAGTGGAACACCACCATCTACTCCGACAACGACCGCTACCGCGGCATCACCGGACTGCGCACCATGGTCCTGATGAACGCCGACGACATGCGCGCCCGCGGCATCGCCGACCGCACCCTCGTCGACATCACCAGCACCTCCAAGGACGGCACCCGCCGGCAGCTCACCGGCTACCAGGCCATCGCCTACGACCTCCCCGCGGGCTGCGCCGCCGGCTACATGCCAGAGATGAACGTACTCATCGGGGCAGCCGACTACAGCACACAGAGCGACCAGCCGCTGATGAAGAGCGTGCGGGCGCACATCGTCCCGTCACCACCCCCCGACGCCCCCCAGAACGTCACCGCGGAACCGGCCGGCGCCACCCCCTGAGTACCGCCGGGCACCATCGCGGCCTCGACCGGCGGGCTGCGGCTACGGCTGCCCGACCGTGCTGGACGTCGGGACCAAGGTTTCCCCGTCGTCCTGCAACGTGGAAACCGCGCTGAAGATGTAGAAGCAGCCCGCCGTCGCCACGGCCACACCGGCCAGCAGGGGCGTCCATGCCCGCAGCTTGGCCGTGGCCGTCCGGCCTCGGAACTGCCGCTCGACGAGCAAGAATCCCCGAATGGTGGCCACACCGACACCGGTGAGCGTCAGCGCCATCCCGACCCCGAACGTGATTACGATGGCCAGGGCCCCGAGCGCGCGGCCCGTCAGCAACCCGCTGACGAAGATCAGGAACGCCGACGGTGACGGCAGCAGACCGCCCGAGAGGGCCAGCGCCGCCAGTCCCTGGCGGGACCAGGGATTGGTCAACTGCTCCGCATGGTGGTGGGCGTGGGCGGTGTCATCCTGCGACGCCCCGTCGTGACTGTGGTGCGCGTGGCTGTGGCCGTGCCCATGGGTGTGGTCGTGGGAATGGCTGTGCCCATGGGTGTGCTCGTGGCCGTGAGAATGCCCGTGTCCGCGCGAGTGCCGGCGGCCACGCAGGTGCCGGTACACCAGACCCACGCCCACGATCGCGACGACCGCGCCCGCCGCGGCCTGCATCCACGCCGTCGCGGTCCGGGTGCTGACCGCCGTGCTGCTGACCCCCACCCACAGCAGGGCCAGAACGAGAACCGAGAACGTGTGCATCGTCGCGACGATCACGCCGAGGCGCACCGCGTCCTTCCAACGTCCCCGCGTCCCCACCAGATAGGCCGCGGTGATGCTCTTGCCGTGGCCGGGGGCCACCGCGTGAGCCGCACCGACGCCGAGTGCGACGATCAGGGTCAACCAGAACAGGGACCCGCCGTCGAAGAGGGCGAGCAGGTGGTTGTCGAGGCTTCCTACCCCTGTCATGCGTTGCTCCTGGAACCGGCGCCGGTGTCGGCGAGTGCTGCGTCGTGCGCAGCTGGGGATTGCTGAACCGAAGGGGAACCGCTGCCGAACCGCGCGGCTTTGCGGCGGCGCGACCGCCAGAGGGCGAACCCACCGATGGCCAGTGCGGCGAGAAGGGTGCCGACGGAGAAGACCGCGACCGTCTTCTGGACACTGCCGCCCGAAGCCGTGAACCGCACGTGCGTGGTCGGCCGAGCGGACGTGAACAGCGCCTGCTGCGGCTCGGCAGGGCCCGCAGAGGTGAGCATGGTCCGGTACGCCGGATGGAGATCGGTGAGGGAGCTGATCGTGACGTCCACGTCGACCACGGGTGCCGGGCAGTCGAAGGCGACCTGCGCTCCGCGAGCCAGGAAGTCCTCCAACCCCCCGATCACAGCCCCGTGGCAGGCGCGGCCTGCCTGGGCCACGGCGATGTGCTTGAGCAGGTAGTCGCGGATGGCGGGCGATTTCTGCAGGCGCTCCGCGAACGACAGGTTCGCGGAGTTCCCGCTGAACACATTGAGCGATTCGCCCAGCGCCACCCAGTCGAGCTTGTCCGTGTTCCACGCGATCACGAGGCGGGAGCCTTGGACACTGACTTCGGCAGTGGACGGTGGGCCGAACGGGTGGGCGGCCGCCGAGGGAGCAGGCCCGGCGATAACTGAGCAGATCGCCAACGCGACCCCTGCCAGCGCGGTGCCCAGCGTCGGCCGGACCAGAGCCCTCATGCGGGCAAGCGGCTGAAGGGACAAGGGTGCGGATCTTTCGGTGCGGCCCGGCTGAGGGCGGAGTACGGCCCGCCGAAAGGCGGCGCCGAAACGGCACTCTGTACAACTAACCGGGCGTCTTACCGACCTTTACAAGACGGCCAGATGAACTTGCATCCCACCGAAGTGCGCAGAAGAGTCACAGCTCCCCGATCCCCACGTCCCGAAGGCTCACAGCCCCCATGCTTCTTCGGATCCGATCGGATGGCCGGACCGTCCGCCTTCCGCAGGTTCACGTCGCGTCTTCCGACCTGGCCGGCAGGCTTTGCGTGCACGGGCAGCCGGTGAAGCCGCCAAGCTCGTCGGCACAGCGCTTACCGGGTGACCGGACGTGCGCCCTCAAGATCAGCCACCGGCCACGGCTGGACACCGCATCCGCAACCGGCGCGTCACGGCTCTTCGCGTCCGTTCGGGGCGAAGCGGACGGGTGCTTGGAAGCGGGCTTGGCGTGCGGCGCGGCGGAAGGTGGTGAGGACGGCGGGGCCGGCCAGGAGGATGCAGACGAAGTTGGTGACGGCGCGGCCGGTGTCCCAGCCGAGGGAGGTGGCGAGGTCGAAGGCGACGTAGCGGTGCCACTGCTCGGTGAAGGGCAGCCCGGGCAGGTAGGCGATGGAGCTGTTGGGGTCGAGGGAGAACGGCCAGAACGACAGGTTGAGCAGGAAGCCGAAGAGGTATCCGGACAGGGATTTGTAGACGGCCAGCATCAGCACTTCGCGGCGGCCGGTCGCGCGGGGCAGGAAGCCGGCGAGCATGCCGACGAAGGCGCAGCCGAACATCTGGTAGGGCATCCAGGGGCCGACGCCGCCGGTGATGAGGGCGGAGGCGAACAGGGAGGTGCAGCCGAGGGTGAAGCCGAAGCCGGGGCCGTAGACGCGTCCGGCCAGGACGAGGACGAAGAAGACGGTCTCGATGCCGGCGGTGCCCGCGCCGAGGGGGCGCAGGGCTGCGTTGACGGCGGACAGGACGCCGAGCATGGCGAGCGCCTTGGAGTTGATGCCGCCTTCGGCGATTTCGGAGAGGACGACGCTCAGGACGAGGACGAGCAGGACGCCGAAGATCAGTGGTGGGGTGTAGGCGGCGCCGAATTTGCCGGGTGCGACGACGAACGGCCAGAAGAAGGCGACCAGTCCGAGGAACGCGGCCAGGGCGATGACGATGCCGGCTCGGGGGGTGAGCCGGATGGCGGGCGCGGAGAGCGGTGTCATGGGCGTGCCTCGCCGTCCTGGTTCGTGGCGAGCGCCGTCGTGACCTGCTGCACGGTGAGGAACGGGAGCGGGGCGAGGATCTTGGCGGTCTGGGGGGCGAAGACCGGTGAGGCGACGATGACGTCGGCGGTGGGTCCGTCGGCGACGATGTCGCCCTCGGCCATGACGACGACGCGGTCGGCGGCGCGGGCGGCGAACTCGACGTCGTGGGTGGAGATGACGACGGTCCGGCCTTCCGCGGCGAGGGTGTCGACGATGCCGATGAGTGCGGTCTTGGCCCGGTAGTCCAGGCGCCTTCACGCTGCCAGGGCCGGGCGGCTTCCTGCGGAGTCGGTGCGTGAGGTGGAGGCGGTCATGAGCGCTGTGGGCGCGTCACTGTGGGACGCGACGAACGGTCAGGGATTGTAAGCTCGCCGGCGTTGGGCTTGCGCTGCTGCTGTCGACCCTGATCGGCTGGGAGCGGGCAACTCATCAAAAGAGTGCGGGGCTGCGGACGCACAGCGTTCTCCCCAGTCCCTGCACCCGGCAATAGCTGTCGTGCAGCAACAGTTGCCCTGCGGCGAAAGTGCTCTCTGCCGAAGACGAGTTGGTGCCGACAACGGTATGACGACGGGACTTGGCCAGACCGGGCCCGGCGACGGAAAGGCCCAGTGGCAGGGGCAGTGGCCGGGGGTGTCCGCCTCCCCGTTATCTTTTTTGCGGTCCTGCAATGGGGCCGCTGGCCTCCGGGCCCGGTATGACTGTTGCCCTACCTTCTTTATGGGTTCGCACCGGTCACTCGTAGGATCGGCGGAACCCAGGGGTTCCAGGTATGGCTGTGACTGTTCCGCCGCCGGATGGCTCAGGGGGCTTGGCCGCCCGGAACCCTGCGACGACTCTCGACCGCTAATTGGGAGACGCGACTCGATCGCTGCGTAGGGCAACGTCGGCGAGGTCGTCTGCGGGACCTATGTACGACGAGCTGGCGGAGGTGGCCGTGCCCGAGATCTGGGCCGGAGTGGACATCGGCAAAGAGCATCACCATTGCGTGGTCATTGACACTGAGGGCGAGCGACTGCTGTCGCGCCGCGTCCTGAACGACGAGTCCGAATTGTTGGAGCTGATCAGTGACGTCTTGGCGATATCCGAGGACGTTCTGTGGGCAGTCGACCTGAACCACGGTGGCGCTTCCTTGCTGATCGGCCTCCTGCTCAGCCACGAACAGCCGTTGGCCTATCTCACCGGCCTGGCTGTTCACCGAGCAGCCGGCACCTATCGGGGCGAGGGCAAGACGGACGCCAAGGACGCATTCATCATCGCCGACCAAGCTCGCGTGCGGCGCGATCTCGGGCTGCTGCGGCCGGGCGATGAGGTCGCGGTCGATCTGCGCACTCTGACTACTCGGCGCCTGGACCTGGTCTTCGACCGTACCCGGCAGATCAACCGACTGCGTGCACAACTACTGGAGATCTTCCCTGCGTTGGAGCGCTCGCTGGACGTGACCAACAAGGGTCCGGTCGTGCTACTGACCGGCTACCAGACGCCGGCCGCGATCCGCCGCGCCGGGGTGAGGCGGATTGAGACGTGGCTGAAGAACCGGAAGGTCCGCAGTGCCACCGTGCTGGCCCGCACGGCCGTCGACGCCGCCCAGGCACAGCACACAGCCCTGCCCGGCGAAAAGCTGGCTGCCGCCATGGTGGTCCGCCTCGCGAAGGGGGTGATGATCCTGGATGACGAGATCGCCGAACTCGACGCTCTCATCGAGGCACGGTTTGGGTCTGTCCATCGAACGGCACCTCTCTGTGTCAAGCAGGGGTGATCAGAGAGGTATCCCGGTCGCGGATCATCCTGCGGTAGACGACATCGGCC
>NZ_JBEYWO010000046.1:0-47894 GCF_040644455.1 Streptomyces sp. NPDC046977 | reverse complement strand
CGCATCGGTAGAAGTCCGCGCGCCGGCTCCCGCGGCCGTCCGCCTCGGCAGGCGCCCGTACCGCGGGTGGGGGCACCGCCCCTGCGGTGTCCCCACGAGCAGGCTCAGCTCCGGCCGGAAGCGCCACCGCGCGAGCTCGACACCCCGCCGTACGGCGATCGTCCGGGCCCCGCGTGGAAGGCCCTGCGTCTCCTCAGCCGGCGCAGCACGTGAGCCACCTCGTCCCGCACTGGCCGTGCGGCCCGGCCGGACGGTGCTCACGGTCCGCCTGCTCGCGGAAGCGGTGGTCACCACTGCTCCGGCACAGGCGAATCGCCGTCCCGCCGCACTCCCCCATAGTCACATCCTCGGGGCTTCCGGGGGCTTCACGGGCTCCGGGACCGCCGGCCCAGCAACTCGGCAACCGTCAGCAGCTGATCCACAGGACAGTATCGTCGGAGGCAGGCCGCCTGATGCGGCACCGGGTACGAGAGCCCTACCGGTCAGCGTCCTCCGTCTCTTCCGGAGCTGGACCGCGCCCGCCGGTGCGCGCGGCGTGGCGAGCGCGGTCCGTGCCAGGACGCAGACCTCAGGCACCCGTTGCGGACCACGTGGTCAGCTCGTCAGCCGAGCGGACCGCCAGCCGCAGTGCCTGCTCCGGGATCGCGGTCTCGCGCAGGGCGCTGCCGTCCCGGGTGGTGAGGTGGAAGGTGTGGGTCTCGCCGGGGAGCAGGGTCACCAGGGACGAGTCGGACGTCAGGGCGTGCGGGGGCAGCCCCAGCACACCGGCCAGCCGGTCGGGGAAGACGCAGATGTCACGCAGTACCGACTCCGCGGTCACCGTCAGGGCCAGAGCTCCGTCCTGGTAGGACGGGGTCACCGTGCGGCCGGGCGGAGGCGAGGTCAGGACGCGGCTCGGGCGGTAGGCCCAGGTGGTTCGCGCCCCGTCGGCGTCCACGATCAGCAGTTCGGCGTGCGGGTCGACCGGCGCCGCTGTCGCCGGGTCCAGCGGCAGGGTGAGCAGGCTGTTCGCGGGGCAGCTCACCTCGACCCGGGTGCGGGCCAGTTCGTGGCCGGTCAGGGAGAGGCGGAACACCGACACTTGGGGCGTCCAGTCCGTCGCGGAGTCGTTGACGAGGGTCAGAGCGAGACCCGCGGTACCGGTCGGGTCGTGCGTCGGGCCGGGGTTCACGGGCTGTACGGTCGCGAGCCGCGGCGCGAAGGAGTGCCTGAGGGCGTACCACAGCGGCTTCTCGATGCCGGCCGCGTCGACCGCCGACCAGCTGATCGCGGGCCAGCAGTCGTTGAGCTGCCACACCACCGCACCCGCGCACCGCTCACGCGACCGCAGCCACTCCACCCCCGCGGCGACCGCCCGGGCCTGGACCAGCTGTGTGGCGAAGTGCCAGTCCGCGCCTTCGGCAGGTGTCGGCACGTGCGGCTGGAGGCCGCGGGTCAGCTTGTGCATGCCGTCGATGGCGCGCAGGTGATGCCTGGTCAGCGGGGAGGCGGGGCCGGGGGTCTCCCCGCCGAGGACCCGTTCGAGGGTCGTCCAGGCGGCGGGCCCGCACCATCCCATCTCGGCGACGAACGAAGGGTCGTGGTCCCGGTAGTGCGCGTAGTCCGCCTCGTTCCAGGCGTCCCACAGATGGCTCAGGCCGTGGGAGTCGGCTGCCGGGTCGGCGTCGAGGGTTCCGGACCAGGGCGAGTTGGGAACGTACGGGCGGGTCGGGTCGAGCCGGGCCAGCACGGCGGGCAGCACCTCCAGGTAGTAGCGGGCACCCCAGCCGCGTTCGCCGATCTGGTCCTCCCATCCCCAGTGGTGGCGGCCGAGCACCGTCTCGTTGCCGCCGCACCACACCACCAGGCTCGGGTGGGGGGACATCCTGGCGACCGCCTGCTCGGCCTCCGCGGTGACCAGCGCCGCGGTCTCCTCGTCCTCGCAGTAGGCGGCGCAGGCGAAGAGGAAGTCGTGCCACACCAGGAGGCCGCGCTCGTCGCAGGCGTCCAGGAAGTGCTCGTCCACGAAGTGACCGCCTCCCCACACGCGCAGCAGGTTGGCGTTGCCCGCCAGGGCCTGGTCGATGCGGGTGACGACGCGTTGTGGTGTCTCACGGCTGGGCAGGGTGTCGTCGGGGATCCAGTTGTAGCCGCGGACCCGTACGGTGCGGCCGTTGACGACCAGGGCCCAGCGGGTACCGAGCGCGTCCGGTTCCTCGTCCACGGCGACCGAGCGCATCCCGAGGCGTACCGCCGCCTCGTCCAGTACCGTGCCGTCCGCGGCGTCGAGGCGGGTGCTCAGCCGGTAGAGGGGCTGGGATCCCAGGCCGACGGGCCACCACAGTTCCGGGTCGGCAACGGTGAGCGTCACCGTCGTCTCCTCCCCCGTGACCTGGCCGGTGGCGCTTGCGGACGGGCGGCCGTCCGGGCCGGCGAGCCGGACCAGGACGGAGGTGCCTGCGGGGGCTTCGACGCGTATGTGCGCGGTGACCTCGGCGGAGCGGTGGTCGGCGGCGAGGTGGACCAGTGGCCGTACGCGGTCGATGCGGCCGGCGTACGTCTCCAGCCTGACGGCCCGCCAGATGCCGGCGGTGACGCAGTGCGGTCCCCAGTCCCAGCCGAAGTTGGCGGCCGTCTTGCGGACGTGCGCGTAGGGCTCGTCGTACGGCGAGGGCAGCGGGCCGTGTGCGCGTTCGTGGGCGAGGGCGGCGTCCCAGGCGGAGGCGAAGCGCACTTCGATGGTGTTGTCGCCGGGCTCCAGCACGTCGTCCACCGGCCAGCGGTAGGCGAGGTGCTGGTCGCGGGCGGCGCCGACGTGTCGGCCGTTGACGTACACCTCGGCGATCGTGTCCAGCCCGTCGGCGACCAGGTCGGTGCGGGTGCCGGGCACGGGCGTGAAGTGGAAGGTGCGGCGGTACGACCACTGGGAGCGGCCCACCCAGTCCTGTGCCGTCTCACCGGGCCCCACGTCCGGGTCGGCCAGGTGGCCCGCGGCGAGGAGCGCGGTGTGCACCTCGCCGGGCACCTGGGCGGGCAGTACGGCGTCACGGATCGCGGCGGGCGTGCCCTCAGGGCCCGCCAGCCAGGTCAGCTGCCATGCGCCACCGAGGTCGTGGCGTGTCGCGGGCGGCATCGAGGCGATCGAGGCGGCGGTGCCGGTGCCGGAGCCCGTGCTGACTTCAGTGCTGAGTGTCATCCCTTGACTGCTCCTGCGGTGAGTGCTTCCTGCATACGGCGGTTGGCGAGCGAGTAGGCGACGTACACCGGCAGGAGGGTCAGCACGGTGCCGGCGGTGAGCACGCCGAAGTCGGTCGAGTCGGAGATCAGGGTGGGCAGTGCGACCTGCGCGGTGCGGACGTCGGGTGCGGTGCCGGTGATGGTCAGTGAGAAGAGGTACTCGTTCCAGAAGGTGAGCAGTTGCAGGATCGCCACGCTCACCACGCCGGGCATGGCGATCGGGGTGAACACGTTGACCAGCAGCCGCCAGTTGCCCGCGCCGTCCAGCGCCGCGGACTCCACGAGGGCCGGCGGTACGGTCTTCATGAACTGCGTGAGCAGCAGTACCGACAGCGGCAGCGCGCTCGCCGGCAGGAAGAGCATCTGGAACTCGCGCGTGTAGAACAGGTGGATCTTGATCGCGAGGATCACGGTGGGGATCAGCGCCGCGAACGGCGGGATGAGGAAGCCCACCGAGAAGGTGCCGGTGACCAGCCGCGAGAGCCGGTTGTCCATGCGGGCCAGTGCGAAGGACGCGGGCAGCGCGAGGGACAGTGTCAGCACGATCGCGACGGCGGAGATCAGCAGCGAGTTGAGCAGTGCCTGTCCGAGGTCCGCGGTCTGCCAGGCGGTGCGGAAGTTGTGCCACAGCCAGTGCCCGGGCAGCGCGAAGGGACGGTTGAAGATCTCGATGTTGGTCTTGAGCGCGCTCACCGCCAGGTAGTAGAGCGGTGCGGCAAGCAGCAGCGCGTAGAGCCAGGACAGCGCGGCGGCGAGCGGTCCGGCGTCGCGCCGGCGGGAGCGCCGTACGCGACGGGCGCGGTCGGGGCCCCGCCTGTCGGTGCGGGAGCGCGAGGGGGCGGGGGCGGTCATCGGATCGTCTCCTCGGGGCTGCGCAGCAGGGCGCGGATCAGCAGCATCCCGGCAACGCCGGCCAGCAGCAGGACGACGCCGACGACCTGGCTGTAGCCGAGGTCGCTCTGCGAGAAGGCCTTCTCGTACACCAGGTACGACAGCGTGGTGGACGAGGTGCCGGGTCCGCCCTTGGTGAGCAGCAGAATCAACGCGGCGGAGGTGAACAGGGTCCAGAGGAACTGGAGCATCGTGAGGGTGCGGAGGTAGTCCTTCACCATCGGGTACGCGATCTGCCACATGATGCGCAGGCGTCCGGCGCCGTCGATCCTGGCCGCTTCGATCACGTCGCCGGGGACGGCGGCCAGGCGGGAGGCGAACAGTACGGCGGTCCAGCCGATGCCGCGCCACAGGTCGATGGCGATCAGGCTGGGCAGGGCGGTGGCGGGGTCGGCGAGCCAGGAGTGCGCGAGCGAGTCCAGACCCGCTGCCTGGAGCAGGCCGTTGGCGCCGCCGTTCGGTGACAGCACCCCGTAGAAGATCATCCCGGTGATGGAGATGGAGATCAGGCCTGGCGAGAAGTACAGCACGGACAGCAGTCGGTAGCCGCGCGGTTTGGTGCTCAGGTGGTAGCCCAGCATGAAGGCCAGCGGGATCATCACCGGAATGACCACGGCGACCTGCACGGCGCTGTTGCGCAGCGCGTCGTGGAAGACCGGGTCGCCGAGGACGTACCGGATGTTGTCGGCGCCGACGAAGGCCGGGTCGTAGATGAGGCCCTTCCAGCGCAGGGTGGCGATGACGAACATCGCCACCAGCGGCCCCACCGAGAAGACGGCGAACCACACCAGGGACGGGACCGTCAGCCACAGCAGGCGCGGGGTGTCCAGGCCGCCGCGGGGCCGGCGGTGCGGGCGCGCGGCCGGCAGTGCGGGCTCGGGCGCGGTGCGGGCGCCGGCCAGTGTGCTGGTCGATGACATGGAACTGCTTCTTTCGGCCGGGGAAGGGCTGGCGGTACGCGCGGGGGCCGGGCGGTCGGTTGCGGTGAAGGGTCCGCGCGGTCGGGGCCGCGGTCACGGGCACAGGCGGCGGGGGACGCCGCGGTGCGGCGGCCCCCTGGGAGCCGCGCGGTCGGGCGACGTCAGCTCCTGGCGCTGGTGGTGGCGTCGTCGAGGCCCTTGCAGATGGTGTCGGCGGAGGACTTGCCGTACGCCCCGGTGAGGACCTGGATGATCGGGTCGGACGCCGAGCCGATCCACACGTCGGGCACCACGGCGTAGTCCACCGTCTTGTCGAGTTCGAGCGACTGGGACAGCAGCGGGTCGGTGGCGTACGCCGAGAAGTCGCCTTCGGTGGGCGGCAGGATGCCGGCGTCCTTCACGAAGTCGCCCACGGTGGCGTCCTTGTAGAAGGAGGTGATGAACTTGCGCACGTTGTCGATACGGTCCTTCGACGCGCCACGCTTGGTGATCATGAAGCCGACGCCGGTGAAGCCCTGGAAGGCGGTGGGCTTCTTGGAGAGCGAGCCGGAGGCAAGCGGCAGGCCGGCGAGCGTGGTGTGGCTCTCGACGCCGGTGCCCGACTTCTTGGCGTCGGTGTACGCCCAGGAGCCGGCGGACATCATGGCGGCCTTGCCGGAGTAGTAGGCCGCGTACATCGCGTCGGCGTTCAGGCCGGCCGCGTTGTCGGCGAAGACGCCACCATCACGCAGCTGGGTGAAGAGCTTGATGCCCTGCATCACGGACGGGGTGGCGCAGTAGCCGCCGCTCTGCATGACCTTCTCCATGGTCGCGGCGTCGGTGTAGGACTGCGCGATCTGGTAGAATAGCTTCTGCCCGGTCCAGTCGTTGCCGCCGACCGTGAGGGGCTGGATGTGGGCGGCGCGCAGCTTCTTGGAGGCGGCGATCAGCTCGTCGGTGGTGGTCGGGATCGTATCCACGCCGGCGGTCTTGAGCAGGTCGGTGTTGTACCAGACGGGCCAGCTGAAGCCGGAGAACGGCAGCCCTTGGAGTGTGCCGTCGGGTTTGCCGCCGACCCGCCACTCGTCGACGGCGCTGGGCTTCAGTTTGTCGGCCAGGCCCCACTCCTTGAGGTAGTTGTCGACCGGGACGGTGACACCGGCGTCCTGCCAGCCGAGCGTCTTGTCGTAGAGGTTGACGATCACCACGTCGGGGGACTTGCCGGCCGCGACGGCGTTCTCGACCTGGTCGTCGATGGTCTCCAGGCCGTCGGTGGCGTTGACCTTGACGCCGGTCTCCTTGGTGAAGGCCTTGAAGACGCGCTCCTGGGCCGACGCCGCGGTGTTGCCCGCCGACCAGCGGGTGACGACGTCGATCGAATTGCTGCCGCCGGTGCCGCTCACCGAGTCGCCGCTCGTGCCGCAACCGCCCAGGGCGAGCGCGAGGGCGCTGACGACGGACCCGGCCATGACGCGCACGGCCCAGGGCCTGGTGCGGTGGTCCATAGGGCTTCCTTTGCTTGAAACGGCTTCGAACGCGACACAGCGTCCACGAGCCGTCAGCGGAAGTCAATAAGAAAGATTAGTAATCTATGAAAGCCCAATCGGCATGCGTGACGCCGCAGTTGCGCGACATGCCGGGCGGCTCGGGTATGACGGTGAGGCGGCCGGGACCCGGTGCGGGAGGCGGGCAGGCCTCAGACGCTGCCGCGCAACACCAGGCGGGCCGGAGGAGCGTTGACCGTGGCGACGGGAGCGGCGACGAGGGCGCCCGCCAGGGTGTGCCCGGCCAACTCGCCCAACTCCTGGACGTCGTGACTGACCGCACCGAGCGGCGGAGCCGCGAGCTGGCACAGTGCCGAATCGTCCCAGGCCACCAGCGACAGGTCGGCCGGGACCGCGAGACCGAGCCGGCCCGCCTCGTGCAGGGCGCCCAGCGCCATCACGTCGTTGTCGAAGACCACCGCGGTCGGCCGGTCCTCCAGCGCACCCAGCGCCGACAGCGCCCGCACACCCGCGGCTTCCGAGTAGTCCCCCTCGAAGGTCGTGGTGCGCACCCCGTGCCCGGCGGCCGCCTCCAGGAACGTACGCCGGCGGATGATCGTGTGGGCCATCTGCGCCGGGCCCGCAACGTGCCCCAGGTGCGTGTGCCCTGCGGCGACCAGCTTGTCCACCACGTCGCGCATCGCCACATCGTCCTGCGTCCACACGGCCGGCAGCCCGCCCGCAGTCACCGGGTCGCCGATCACCACGGCCGGCATGCCCAGCTCCTTGACCAGTGCCACCCGCTCGTCGCCGGGCAGCAGGTCGATCAGGATCACGCCCTGCACCTGGCCCAGTCGCGCCCAGGCCCGCATCCGGTCCGCCGCCTGTGCCACCGTGGCCACGACCTGGAGCAGCACCGGCACCCCGAGCGGCACGAGGACGCTCTCCATGCCGGCGATGAAATCGTGGAAGAACGGCTCCGCGCCCAGCACCTCGGCATCCCGCACCAGGGCGAGCCCGACCGGGTTGCCGGGCCGTGGGCGCACCTCGTCGCTCGTCGCGGACATGGCGGCCTCCCCGTCGCGGGTCTCGTCTAACCTCGTGCTTTGACGTAGTCGTACGACAGCGTACGGCGAAGCGGAAGGTGGATGAGGATGGCCCGACGGGAGTCCACGGCAGCGGGACCCGGCAGCCGCGCACTCATCGTCGACCTCATCCGGTCCTCCGGGCCGATCAGCCGGGTGGAGCTGGTCGACGCGACGGGGCTGACCCAGCCGACGATCTCCACCATCGTGCGGCGCCTGATCGACGACGGGGTGGTGCGCGAGACCGGCGACACGGTGGCCACCGGGGGCAAGCCCCGCACCATGCTGATCATCAACTCGCGGGCGGCCTACGGCGTCGGCATCCACCTCGGCTCGGATGCGCTGACGTGCGTGGTCACCGACACCCGCGGCGGCACGGTGGGCCGCTCCCTCGTCGCGGGCCCGAACGCGGGCACCGCCCTCGGCGGTCCGGCTCCGGGCGGCGGCACGGGTTCGAGTCCCGGTCCGGCACCGGGCGCGACGGGCTCCGGTGCCACCGGGGACGCTGTCGAACAACTCGCCGCGCTCTACCGGGACGTGACCGAGGGCCTTGGTCTGGACAGGCAGAGCGTCGCCGGGCTCGCGGTGGTCGGCCCCGGGCCGGTGGACCTGGCGCGGGGCGGCTTTCTCGCCCCGCCGGGACTGCCGCAGTGGGCCGGGCTCGGCCTCGCGGACGCCCTGGCCGCACGTCTTGACGTTCCGGTGCTGGTGGACAGCGACGCGGCGGCCGCGACGGTCGGCGAGTTCTGGAGTCGGCAGGTCTCCCGGGACCGCACCTTCGGCTGCCTGTACATGAATTCCGGCATCGGCTCGGGCATCGTCCTCGACGGCTCCCTGCACCGCGGCTCCAGCTCCAACGCGGGAAAGATCGGACATGTGGCCGTGATCCGCGACGGCGAGTCCTGCCCGTGCGGCAACCGCGGCTGCCTGGAGATGTACGCGGCGCCACGCGCGGTGGTGCACCGGGCCCGTGCGGTACCGGGGCTCGCGGACCGGCTGCGGATCAGCCCCGGCGACCCGGACGCCCGGGCCTTCGACGTGCTGGCGCGTGCCGCGCTCTACGGTGACGAGCAGGCCCGCGCGCTGGTCGCCGAGTCGGCGGCGTTGCTCGCGGAGGGCGCGGTGACGCTGGTGAACCTGTGGGACCTCGACACATTGGTGCTGGCCGGGCCGGGTTTCGTGGTCGCCGGGTCGATCTACGTCAGCGAGGTCAGACGGCGGCTCGCGGAGCACTCGTACACCCGCGACGTGCACAGCGTGCGGGTGGAGCTGTCGAGCAATCCGCGGGACGCGGCGGCGATCGGTGGTGCGGCGCTGGTGCTCCAGGGCTCGGTCGCCCCGGGCCACGGTCCCGAACTGGCCGCCCGCGGCTAGCCCATGAGGCCCCGGACGCCCGTCTGCGGGCTCGTACGGCTCCCCTGACGCAGGCTCGGCTTCCGTTCGCCGGCCGTCACTTTGGTCCGATGTATTGATGCCGAGCCGGCGCACGGGTACGTTGCTCGACCGCTGGCACGTGCGGGCCACGACGCGCCCGCACTTTCATAGATTAATTAAGAAAGTAAGCCTCGAAGTCTTTGAGGCCCCGCGCCGACGTGGCCTCCACGGCGCCCCTCCCCCCCTCTCCAAGGAGCCCGATGAGACACCCCACCAGCCCGCCCCCCGCAGCCGCGCCCGGCCCCAACCGCCGAACCCCGCACCTTGCCGCCGCCCTCCGCACGCTCCGCGCCGCAGCCGCCGCTGTCGCGCTCGCCGTGCTGGCGCTGCCCGCGGCCGCACCGGCCCACGCAGCGGACGCCCCGCGCGTCATCCACGTGGCGAAGAACGGCAACGACGGCAACGCCGGTACCCAGGCCTCTCCGTATCTGACGATCAACCAGGCCGCCCAGGCGGCACAGCCCGGCGACACCGTGGTGGTACACGCCGGCCTCTACCGCGAGACGGTCAAACCCGCGCGCGGCGGCACCGACGACCAGCACCGCATCACGTACACCAACGCCGGCGACGGCACGGTGACCGTCAAGGGCTCCGAAGAGATCAACTCCTGGACCCGCGGCAGCGGCACCGTCTGGAGCGTCACGCTGCCCAACAGCTCCTTCGGCACCTGGAACCCCTACGCCCAGGGGCAACCGAACGGCGGCGGTGGGGGAACCTTCGCCGGCTACACCGCCGGTGACGTCTATCTGGACGAGACCGCGTACAACGAGAAGCCGTCGCTCGGCACCGTGCAGAGCGCGGCCAACACCTGGTACTCCGAGGTCGGTTCGTCCACCACCACCATCTGGGCCAACTTCAACGGCGCCGACCCCAACGCCCGTCTGGCCGAGATCAACGTCCGCCGCCAGGTCTTCGCACCCGACGTCTGGGGACTCGGCTACATCACCGTGAACGGCTTCACGATCAAGCAGGCGGCGAACACCTACTCGGACTTCCCCGACAGTCCCGACCGTCGGCAGGCCGGCGCGATCAGCGTCTACGGCGGGCTGAAGTGGATCATCGAGAACAACATCGTCATCAACGCCAGGACCATCGGCATCGACATCGGCCTGAGCAACGACACCTGGGCCGGAAACCGCCCCGGCACCCCGCGCACGGACTTCCACAACACCGGCGCCTACGGCTCGCACATCGTGCGCAACAACTACATCGCGAAATGCGGCCAGTCGGGTATAGCGGGGGTCTTCTCCTGGCACTCGCAGATCCTCTACAACATGATCGAGGACACCAACTACCGCAATGAGTTCAGCGGCGCGGAAACCGCCCCGATCAAGGTCCACTACATGAACGAGGGCCTGATCAAAGGCAATTACATCAAGAACTCCAAGGGCGGCAACTCGGCCGGCATCTGGACCGACTGGGGCAACCAGAACGTCCGCATCACGGGCAACATCGTGATGAACAGCCCTTGGGGCTACTACGCCGAAGCCGTCTTCGGCCCCATCCTGGTGGACAACAACGTCTTCATCGGCAACAGCGACATCCGCACCCTGGACGCCACCGGCATCGTCTTCGCCAACAACCTCTTCCTCAACAACGCGAACATCCACTCCGACGGGAGCGGCCGGAACGCGTACTACTTCCAGCCGGGCACGATGAACCAGACCACCGCGCTCACCTCGCCGCAGAGATTCCTCTGGTACAACAACCTCGTCCACGGCTCGACCCTGCCGGACAACGCCACCGACAAGACCCAGGTCAAGGAAGGCAATTCCACCGGCACGATCTCGAACGTGCACTACACGGCGACGAACACCCAGATGTCGCTGAACTTCGACCTGGACACCTCCGGCATCCGCGGCAACACCCCCGTCACGCAGGCCAGGGTCGGCACGATACCGCTGGCCAACCAGACCATCCAGGCCGACGTCACCACGGACTTCTTCGGCCGCCCGGTCAGCACCACCAACACCATGGCCGGCCCGTTCGCCACCGCGCGGGGCGGCAGCAACTCCCTCACGCTGTGGCCCCCGGCCGGCCAGACCGTGCCCACCCCGCCGCCCCCGCCCAGCGGCACCCCCGTGAACCTCTCGCTCGGTGCGGACGCCAAGGCGGCCGCCTCCTACCAGGACGGCGGCTATGTCGCGTCCAACGCCATCGACGGCAACACCGGCACCCGCTGGTCCAGCGACCACAGCAACGACCCGGGCGCCTGGATCCAGGTCGACCTCGGCGCGCAGTACGCGGTGTCCACCGTCACCCTCGACTGGGAGGCCGCCTACGGCAAGGCCTACCGGATCCAGGTGTCGGACAACGCCTCCTCCTGGACGGACGCCTACTCCACGGCAGGCGGCCAGGGCGGCACCGAAACGGTGAACGTGGGCAGGAACGCCCGCTACGTACGCATGCAGGGCATCACACCCGCGACCGGATACGGCTATTCGCTCTACGAGTTCGCGATCTACGGCACCCCCGTCGACGGCACCGGCGGCAGCAGTGCCACCGTCTACAGCGACGCCGGCTACAGCGGTACCTCGGCCGCCTTCCCGCCCGGCGCCTACGACCTGCCGGCACTCCAGGCCAAGGGCATCGCCAACGACTCCATCTCCTCGGTCCGCGTCCCGGCAGGCTGGACCGTGACCGGCTACGCGGACGCGGGCTTCTCCGGCACCGCCTGGAACTTCACCGGCGACGCACCGAACCTGACCACCACAGGCAACAACGACGCCATCTCATCGCTGCGCGTCACAGCCAACGGCACCTGAGGGGCGAGTCACCATGATCCTCATCCCATCCCCCGCACCCCGACGCACGGGAAGAAGGCTGCTCGGCGTCGCCGTGACCCTCTTCCTGCTGCTCACCCTCGCATCGCAGGCGTCCCCGTCGATCGCCGCCGGCGCCCCCGTGAACCTCGCCCGCAACCCGGGCGCCCACGCCGTCGCCTCCTACCAGGACGGCACCTACGTCGCGTCCAACGCCATCGACGGCAACACCGGCACCCGCTGGTCCAGCGACCACAGCAACGACCCGGGCGCCTGGATCCAGGTCGACCTCGGCGCGCAGTACACGGTCTCGTCCGTGACGCTGGCCTGGGAAGCCGCATACGCGAAGGCGTACAGGATCCAGACATCCGACGACTCTGCGCACTGGAGCGACGCCTACTCCACGACGACCGGCAACGGCGGCACCGAGAGCGTCACCGTCAACAAGGCCGCGCAGTACATACGGATGCAAGGCGTCACACCCGCCACGCAATACGGCTACTCCCTGTGGGAGTTCGCGGTCTACGGCAGCTCCGGCGACCCCTCCGCCGGCTCACCGACCGTCGCGCCGTCCACGACCTACCCGACGGCGTACGGCAACTGGCAGGACGGACTGCTGGCCGGCAACGGCAAGCAGGGCGTCATCGTCTTCGGCAATCCGCGCAACGACACCGTCGTCTTCGACGACAAGGACTTCTTCATGGCGCGGACCGAGGCCCGTCCGCACCGGACCTTCAACACCGTCAGCCAGGACAACATCAGCAAGATCCGCGACCAGCTGGTCTCCGGCCAGTACCAGCAGGCCAACCAACTCGCCGCCGACGTGCAGGGCTACCAGGGCGGCGGCGAGGGCAGCAAGCACCCCGGCTACAAGATGACCATCGGGATGCCGGACAGCGGGGCGATCAGCAACTACGTCCGCTCGACCGACTACGCGCAGGGCGTGGTGAAGGTCAACTGGACGGACAGCAAGGGCTCGTGGGAGCGGGACACCTTCGTCTCCCGCGCCGACGGCGCCACCGTCCAGTACCAGGCGGCGCCCGCGGGCCAGAAGGAGACCATGACCCTGGGCCTGTCCATCGACCCGGGCATGAACCTCCTCAACAAGGGCGTCACGTACACCGGCAACTCCACCGCCGACTATCTGAACCTGAGGGCCAAGTACCCCGGCGGCAGCTACAACGCAGGGTACGAGGGCGTCACCCGCATCGTCACCGACGGCACCAAGTCCCTCAGCAACGGCCAGGTGACCGTCTCGAACGCCAGCTACGTGATGCTGCTGTCACTGACCCAGCGCTACAACGGCACGTACAACGGCGGGGTCCCGGCCGAACAGGAGTGGAGCAAGAACCTCCTCCAGCAGAAACTCGCCGGGCTCACCACCGACTACCGCGTCCTGCTCGACCGGCACACCAGCGCACACAGTTCCATCTTCGGCCGGGTCTCGATCGACTTCGGCGCCTCTCCCGCCGACCGCGCGAAGTCCACGGAGCAGCTGCTCGCCGAGCAGAAGTCCTCCTCGACACCGGTCCCGGCACTGTACGAGCGGATGTTCTACGCCGGCCGCTACCACCTGCTCGGCTCCAGCGGGCCCACCCAGGCCCCGGACCTGCTCGGCAACTGGACGGGTGACAGCAACGTCGGCTGGGACGGCTACTACCACCTGGACGCCAACCTCAACCTGCAGATCTCCAGCGGCAACATCGGCAACATGCCGGAGGCCATGGCGGGATACTTCTGGCTCAACCAGCAGTGGCAGAAGGACTTCGAGACCAACGCGAAGAAGCTCCTCGGCACCCGCGGCATGCTGACCGGCGGCAACACGCCCAACGGCGAAGGCCTGATCTCCAACATCAACTTCGACTACCCCTACCAGTACGTGACGGGCGGGGAGTCCTGGCTGCTCGAACCGTTCTGGGAGCACTACCAGGTCACCGGGGACACCAGTTTCCTGGCCGACACGTACTACCCGCTGATCCGCGACATGGGCGACTTCTACGAGGACTTCCTCACCAGGAAGGACGGCAACGGCGACTACATCCTCGCCGGCTCCGTCTCGCCGGAGAACACCCCGCCGGGCGGCGTGCCGCTCGCCGTCAACTCCGTCTACGACATCTCCGGCGCCAAGTTCGCACTGACGACGCTGATCCAGACCGCCAAGACCCTCGGCCGCGACGCCGACAAGATCCCGGTCTGGCAGGAGAAGCTGGACCACCTGCCGCCCTACCTGATCAACAACGACGGTGCGCTGGCCGAATGGGCATGGCCCGACCTGGAGAACAAGAACAACTACCAGCACCGGCACTCCAGCGGTCTGATGCCGGTATGGCCCTACCGCGAGGTCACTCCGGAGACCGATCCCGCGCAGTTCAAGGCCGCACAGGTCTTCCTGCAGAAGAAGGACCAGGGCTCGTACGAGAACGCCGGACACGGCCTGCTGCACGGGGCTCTGATCGCCGCCGACCTCGGCATGCCGGACTCGGTGGGCGCGAAGCTGCTGCGCTTCGCCAAGGACGACTACTACTACAGCAGCATGGCGACCTCCCACTACAACAACCACAACACCTTCGCCACGGACGTCGTCAACTCCGTGCCCACGGTGATGATGGAAATGCTGGCCGCCACCAAGCCCGGCACTCTGGAGCTGCTGCCAGGGCTGCCGAAGGGCCTGGACAAGGGCTCCATCTCCGGGATGCTCGGCAAGAGCCGGTTCACCATCGACAACCTGACCTGGGACACCACCGCGCACACCGCGAAGGTGACACTCACCTCGAAGACCGACCAGAACCTGACACTGATCCAGCGATCCGGCATCGCCTCGATCACCGGGGACGGCGTCACCGTCCAGAGCTCCCCGCTGGGCAACATCGCACGCGTGCTGCCGCTCCAGGCCGGCAGGACCGTCACCGTCAACCTCACCACGAACGCCCCGCGGACCAACCTGGCACAGGGCAAGTCCGCGACGGCCTCGTCCCAGTCCAGCGACGGCCAGTCGGCCGCCAAGGCCTTCGACGGGGACCTGAACACCCGGTGGAGCGCGGGACAGGACCCGAACAGCTGGATCCAGGTCGACCTCGGCGGCACGTACAACCTCTCCGAGGTGGACCTGCTGTGGGAGGCGTCGTACGCGAAGTCCTACAAGGTGCAGGGCTCCACGGACGGCTCCACCTGGCGCGACCTCTCCACCCGAACCAACTCGTCAGGAGGCACCGAGAAGGTCCCCGTCAGCGGCCAGGCCCGGTACGTCCGCATGCAGGGCAGTCAACTGTCCGGGCAATGGGGCTACTCGCTCTACGAGATGCAGGTGTACGGCTGACGGCGCCGTCCGCGCCGGCAGTGGCGGCCGGCCGGCCTGGACACGACTGAGGGACGGCGAGCCGGAGTGGGCCTTCCGGGCCCGGTGCGAACGGCGACGTTCCACCGGCCCGAAAGGCCCGCATGCCCGCGGCGGCCCGGGGCGGCCGGTCTCCCGGTGATGGTCTGGCTCTATGGGGGAGCGTTCATCTTCGGCTCCGCGAGCCAGCCCGAGTTCGACGGCACGAACCTGGCCCTCTCGGGAGTCGTGCTGGTGACCTTGAACTACCGCACCGGCTTCGAGGGCCTGGGCTGGCTGCCGGACGCGCCGCACAACCGGGCGCTGCTCGACCAACTCGCGGCTCTGCGCTGGGTGCAGGAGAACATAGCGGGTTTCGGCGGAGCCCCGGACAACGTGACGATCTTCGGGCAGTCGGCGGGTGGCAGCGCCGTGGCGGCGCTGACGGCCGCCGAGTCCGGCCGCGGGCTGTTCCGCCGGGCCATTGGGCAGAGTGTCGCAGCGGCCTTTCTGCCGGAAGAACGGGCGCGCGACACGGCAGAGCGGATCGCGGCGGCGCTCGGTGTTCCGCTCACTTCCGAGGCCTTCGCGGGCGTGGCGCCCGAGGAGATCCACGCCGTGCAGTCCAGGGAGGGCGAGGTCACTCCCTACGGACCGGTGGTGGACGGGGATCTGGTGCGCAACCAGCCCTGGCGCGACCTGCGTGCGGAGGTCGACCTCATGACCGGGTACACCAGCGACGAGTACCGGTTCTTCGCCATGGCGATGGGCGAGGACCTGTCCGCCGTCGACGTCTCCGGTGTCGCGGCGATGCACGCTGTTCCGCTCGACGCCTACCGGGCCGCGTACCCGGGCGCCTCCGACGCCGATCTGTACCTGCTCATCCAGTCCGACGCGTTCTTCCGCATCCCGTCGATGTGGTGCGCACAGGAGCACTCCGGCCGCAGCTGGTGCTACCAAGTGGCCTGTCCGACACCCGTGTTCGGCGGGGCGCTCGGCGCCTGCCACCTGCTCGACGTGCCGCTGACGTTCGGCAACTTCCACGGCCCGATGGCGGGCCTCCTCTTCGGTGACGCAATCCCGCCGGAGGCTGTCGGCCTGGCCGAGGAGGTCCGCAGGTCGTTGACGGCCTTCGCCGCCACCGGCGACCCCGGCTGGCCGCAGTACCGGAAGGGTGAGGCGCTCACGCGGATCTGGGACGTGCCCGTCTCGGTCGTGGCCGACCCCGAGTCCGCGTCCCGGGAGATCTGGGCGGACAAGGTGTAGGCCCTCCCAAGAGCCTACCGGGCGTGGACGAGCGGTGGGCCGCGCCCGGCCCGGGCTGTGGGGGCGTCAGCGGCTCTCCCGCCGGTTCAGCGGGCGACCGATGCGAGCACACTCCACGCGCCCGAGGAGAACACCGAAGGCGGTCCGCCCGTGCCTTGTCCCAACGAAGTTGGTCGGCTGGAAGCCCGTGACCTGGGCGGACCGGAATGATTGAGACAGGGTGTCACCACCCACGCCGTGCTCGTTGTCCTCAACGCCGCCGTGAGAAGATCAGGTGCATGACGGATTCCCGCATGCAGGTCAATGCGCTCATTGTCGATGCCACTGACCCCGAACGGCTCGCCGCGTTCTGGTCAGAGCTGCTCGGCAGGCCGGTCGTGGGCCGCATGGGCCCGTACGTATGGCTTCGGCGGGAGAACGGACTCGGCCTGGGCTTCCAGCGGACCAGCGAGGCCAAGTCGGGGAAGAACCGTATGCACTTCGACATCACCTCGCCCGTCCCCGCAGCCGAGCAGCAGCGGGTGGAGACGCTCGGCGGGCGCAGACTGGAGCAGTACGACGACGGGGGTTTCCTGGTGATGGCGGACCCCGAGGGCAATGAGTTCTGCATCATCCCTGAGGGCGCTTTCGAGCTCGACGACGAAGGACGCGCGAACTACCTCGGCTGAGGACCTCCGTGCCGGCTCAGCAACTCGACCCTTGCTGTCACAGGACGGTGACCCACCGATCGCCGGCTTTCTTCATGCCCGCCTCCAGGGTCACCGCTCCAACAACCCATCGGGTTGGAACCAGCTCAGTGACCCGACGACGCGTTCAGAGCGATGACCTGGGGGATCATCGCGGCGTTTCCCACGCTGTGAAGAACCTTGTAGTTCACGGAGACCATTTTCCAGCTTCCGTCAATGCGGCGCAGCCCGTGCGTACCCCGGCCGTAGTGAGTCCAGGTGTTCACGTCTTCGCTTTCACCCAGAGCCGAGTGGTAATGCAACGCCTGCAGGTAGTACGTGACGGATGCCTCGTCACCGTCAACGGTGACGATCTGACTGGACAGCATGTGAACAACGACCTCCAGGGGCCCGAGCTGACGCTCCCAGATGTCCTTCAGCGTGTCGGCGGCAACGACGCCCTCAGCCTCCGGATTGACACCCCCGAAGTCGACTGTGAGTTCGTCGGCCCACAGTGACCGCTCGCCGCTGAAATCCTTGGCGTCGCCGAGTTGAAAGTCCTGGTGCACCACGTTCAACACGTCGCTGTAATCCTGAGCGTTAATCGGATTCCCTCACTTCGGTCAAAGCAGCCTAGAAGGCCGCACGGCATGAACAGATGGAGTACCTGGCGCCCACCCCCTTCCATTTTACAATCGGAACCAGACACTCCGCACGTTGTCCAGGAATCACCGGGTGCGCAAAAGACTTTTACTCGATGAAAATTGGGTTCACTGCCTCTCACGCGAGGCGTTCCGAAACAGTGAGCCTTTTCAGCCCGCCCCGGCAGGCAGCGAGTTGCCGTGACGGACGGGTGAAGCCCCTGGCAGAGGGGCTCACGACATCTTCGCGGAGCATTCAGGTAGGTGGTCGCCAACACCATGTGTCCGTGCCCATCGTGAGGTCGCTGAACCCGCACCACTGACACTCGGTCCCCGTGGGCTGGGATCTCCTCGGGATTCATTACGAGATGCCGGGACGGCCGACTCGCCCGGCGAGGGCCCTTCGGCCGTTCCCGGCGCAGAGCTGATGCGCCGGGACATCGGGCGGTTCCGCCGGATCGCGTGACGTCACGAGCCCGGGCGTCGCCGACGTCCGGCGACGCTACTGGTCCGTGCGGAGGTGGGCGGATCCACGCGGGCGACCTCGACGGCAGGAACGCTTTGCGGGCGCAGGCCCAGCACCAGGCCGAGGATGAGCACGGTGATCCCCAGCCATACCGACGGGCTCGGCGTGCCGCTGCCCGAGATGCCGCCGACGGCCGCCGCGGCCAGCGGCGCGATGCCGGTGAGCAGCCCGGCCCGCCCGGAGCCGACGGCGCGGACCGTCGAGTACCACAGGACGAAGGCGACCGCCGTCACCATCAACGCCAGGTAGCCGATGGCGGCCCACTCGGGACCGGACAACTCCCGCACCGCCGTGGGCCCTTCGCAGGTCGCGCCGAGAACGGCCAGGAGTACGGCGGCCATCCACATCGCGTGCACGGACACCCCCCACGGGGAGTGCCTGCGCAGGACCGGTACCGCGAGAAGGGTGAAGGCGGCCTCGCACGCCAGGGCCAGCGCCGCCCAGGCCACCCCGACGGCGTCTGTGCGACCCGTTCCCTCCACCAGTACCGCTCCCGTCACGACCACGGGGGCCGCCAACAAGATCTGCCGGCTGGGCCGGCGCCTCTCCAACGCCGGGCCCACCGCCGCAAGGACCACCGGTACGGACGCGACCGCGACGGCGACCACCGCGGGCTCGGCATGGGCGACGCCCCGGACCACGGCCACGTTGAACAACAGCAGACCGGTGACAGCGATCCCGGCGAACCACAGCCACTCCCGTCCTCGTGGCCGCACCGGCCGCGTACCGGCGAACTGGGCGACGACCAGCAGGATCACCGTGGCCATCGCATAGCGAACCGCCTGCGGGGTGAACAGCGGGGCGTCCACGAGGGTGTGCGAAACGGTGACGCTGCTGCCGACCAGCGCCATCCCGAACATGCCGGGCACGAGTGGGGTGAAGGAAGCGAAAGATGTGCGCATACCACTCACGCTGCCCGCACAATGGACGTCATGGACAGGTCCACAAAGGCGTCGGTGGAGGGGTCCAATCAGGCGGAGGATCCAGCCGACAAGGCGCCGGGCCCCGGCAGTTCACCGGGCTCGGACTTCCTGCAACTGGAGATCGGCCACGTACCCGCAGGCGGGCGCACCGCCTGGCTCACGGACCGGCTGCGGTCCGCCATCGCCGACGGCCGGCTGCGTGTCGGAGCACGGCTGCCCGCCAGCCGCGTCCTGGCGGAGGAGCTGCACGTCACCAGGGGCGTGGTCACCGAGGCCTACCGGCGGCTCGCCGAGTCGGGACAGATCGCCGGTCGCGGGCGGCTCGGGACGGTGGTCGTGGCGGCTCCCGCCGCTCCGCCCGGGCGCGCACACGACGTGCCGGGGACCGGAGCCGGATCCGGGGCCGCGATCTTCTCCTCGGAGGACCGCGACGGCGTCGTCGACGTGCTCCGGGCCATGCCCTGCCGCATCGACCTGTCACCGGGTGTCCCCGACCTCGCCGCCTTCCCGCGCCCCGGGTGGCTGCGCGCCGAGCGTGCCGTCCTCGCGGACGCCGCCCCGGCCGACTTCGGCTACGGCGATCCCAGGGGCGCACCCGCCCTGCGCCGAGCGGTCGTGGGCTGGTTGGCGCGCAACCGCGGCATCCGCGCCGACCCCGAGGAGGTCGTGGTGGTCGCGGGGGTGGCGCAGGCTCTGAGCCTGCTCGCGCGACTCCTATGGGCGGACGGCATCCGCCGTGTCGCCGTCGAGGACCCCGGATCCCTCGGGGCGCGCCAGCAGTTGGAGTACGGAGGCCACTCGGTCGTGCCCGTCCGTGTGGACGCGGGTGGCCTCGACGTCGGTGCGCTGCGTGCCAGCGGCGCCCGGGCGGTGCTGCTGACCCCGGCCCACCAGTTCCCGACCGGTGTCGTCCTCGACGGGGAACGCCGCAGAGAGCTGCTGGGCTGGGCCGCCGAGGGCGGGGTGGTGATCGAGGACGACTACGACGCCGAGCACCGCTACGACCGGCCACCGGTGCCGGCGCTGCGCTCGTTGATGCCCGAGGGGGTCTGCTACGCGGGCAGCGTCTCCAAACTGCTCGCGCCCGCGCTCCGCATCGGATGGCTCCTCGTACCACCGGACCGGCTGGACGCCGTCGTGGCCGCCAAGCGGTACGCCGACCTGGGCAACGGCGTCCTCACCCAGCTGGTCCTCGCCCGGCTGATGGACTCCGGCGAGCTGGAACGACATCTGCGCCACGTCCGGGGGCGCCACCGTCGGCGCCGGGACGTGATGCTGAAGGCCATCCAGGAGCACGTCCCCGGTGCCCGCGTGCACGGGACGGCGGCCGGCCTGCACCTCATGGTCACGTTCGGCGGCCCGCCGGACGGCGCCCGCGGTCCCGACCTGTCCGACGGCGCCCTCGCCGCGGCGGCGCTCGACCGGGGCGTGAAGGTGCATCCGCTCTCCTGGCATCGCATCGCCCCCGGGCCGCCCGGCCTGGTACTCGGCTACGCGGCGGGCTCCGCCCACGACATCGAGGAGGGCATCGCCACCATCGGGACCGTTCTGCGCGGGCTGCGTCCCTGAGGCCGCGGGGGTCCCATGGCTTTCCCGGATATCGGGTCGTGTGCCTGAGCACCCCCTCGCAGGGCGTGCTCAGGCACACAACGGTCGTCGGTGACTCAGTCGACCGGCATCACCCACACGTCGGCGATCGAGGGGTCGTAGTCGGCGTCGGTGTCCTGGAAGCGGATCCGCACGGTGCCGTCCGACGTGGCGGCGGAGGGTTCGACCACGAACTGGTGGGTGATCGTGCCCTGGCCGCTCTCGCTTCGCCTCAGGTCGACGCTGTGCACGACCTTGCCGTCGACCTGGACGTCATAGGTCTTGCGCCGGGCACCGTCGAAGGTCTCGACCATGCGGACCACGAAGCGGCCGGTGGTCGGTACGGCGGCATCGAACTCGAACCAGCCGCCCGGGTAAGAGGAGTGGGTGTACCGGCGTGTCAGCCCGGCCTCGGTGTTCGTCCCCGAGTGTTCCGACGCCGTCAGCCGGTGGGCGGACTCCGACGGCCCGTCACCGAGGTCGATGTGGTCGCTCGACTTCGCCGGTGGGGTGGGCAACGAGACCGCGATCGTGCCGGTCGCCTGCTCCGCCGCCGTCGAGCCCGTCGCCGCGGTGACCGTGGCCTTCTGCCCGACGACGGTCAGCGGCACCGTCACGACGGCTTCGGCCGTTGCCCGCTCCCCCGGCTCCAGGTGGTACGCGACCGGGTCCGGCGCCGTCCAGCCGTCGGGGAGGGCGAGTGTGAGCTCGCCGGACTGCACCACCTTGGTGCGGTTGGCCAGCACGGCGGCGACGGTGGCCCGTTCACCCGGGCCGACCGGATCGGGCGCGGTGGACACGCCCTCGATGGCGACACCGGGGGCGACCACCAGGCCCGCGGACACCGGTAGCGTCGCCGTTCCCCCCGCGTACCGGTACGACACCGAACCGGTGAGGTCGGCCACCGAAGCCTGAGCGTCGGTCGCCACCGTGACGTCGTAGGCGTGCTCGACCGTACTGCCCGCACCCGTGGTGGACGTGTGCCGCCCCACGGACTTCACCGTCCAGCCGCTGGGTGCCCGCAGTGTCGAATCGACGCCGGTCAGAGGCTGCTTGCCGGTGTTCTTCAACGCCACGTTCACGCGGACGACGTCGCCCGGGAGGATCTCGCCGGCCGGCACGTCCAGCGTCGCCACCGCGCCGACCAGGCGGGACGATGCCCGCGAAAGGATCTTCTCGAGGCCGGCCAGTGAGTCACGCAGCTTCGTGGCCGCCGCCTTGTCGATCGCGCCCTGCTCGGCGTACGTCTGCGTCCACCGGTCGAGGTCGGCCACGCCGGCGAGCGCACGGTGCACCGCTGCGGCGGTCAGCCGCTTGTCCGCGTCCTGGGCCTGCAGGCGCCACGCGGCGTCGAGTTCCTTCCGCGTCAGGGCGGTGCGAAGCTGCAGGTGCCCCTTGGCGATCGTGCCGAGACCGTGCACCTGCAGCGCGTCGACATCGTCGGCGAACGACTCTGCCTGGGCCCGGGCCGCCCCCAGGTCCCCGAGCACCGGGTCGACCGCGAACGCGTAGTGCCCCGAGCCGACCTGGAGCACCACGTCCCCGCCGGCCTGCTCGACGTAGGTCACGTCATGGACGTCGCCGATCGGCGTGCCGCCCTCGGTGACCGCCCAGCGGTTCGCCGCCGGGATGCGCACCTCGGCGGTGGTGTTCGCCGGCACGGTGACGTCGAGCTTCATCGCGCCGCCGGTCGTGTCCCACGCGCTGCGCACAGTGCCGTACGGCGTCTGGTGGCTGAAGTCGACGTGGTCGATGCCCTCACCGGGCTCGGGGGCGATGAGCACCTTGCGGTAGCCCGGTTCCGCCGCCGAGACGCCCGCCATGGTGCGGTACATCCACTCGCCCACCGCGCCGTAGGCGTAGTGGTTGAACGAGTTCATGCCGACGTCGTTGAAGGTGCCGTCGGGGTTGATGGAGTTCCACCGTTCCCAGACGGTGGTCGCGCCCTTCCCGATCTCGTAGCCCCAGGACGGGTAGTCGGTGTGCTGCAGCAGCCGGTAGGCGATGTCGGAGCGGCCCGCCTCGGTGAGTGCCGGCAGCAGTCCGTCGACTCCGAGGAAGCCGGTCGACAGGTGGTAGTCGCGGCGCTCGAGGGTCTTGACGAACTTGGCGACGATCGCGTCGCGCCGGTCGGCGGGGGCGAGGTCGTTGGTCAGCGTCAGGATGTACGAGGTCTGGCTGTCGCCCTTGACGGTGCCGTCGGCGCCGATGAACGCCGCCTGGTACGCCGACCTGATCGCCTCGTAGCGCTGCTGGTACGCCGCCGCGTCGCCGTCCCGGCCGACGGCGGCCGCCATCTGCGCGAACTCCCGTGTGCTCTTGGCGACGAAGGCGGTGTCGAGTACGTCGGCCGGGGTCGCGTCGTCGAGGTTGAGCCAGTCGAGATAGCCGCCGGCGGAGCGGATGTGGTCGGTGGAGTCGGCGTCGAGGAAGTCGACGTAGGCCTTCATCATGTCGTAGTTCTCGCGGATGACGTCGGTGTCGCCGTACGCCTGCCACACCGTCCACGGCACGTGCACGCCGGCGTCCATCCAGCCCGCCGACTCGTAGCCGCCGTCGAAACGGCCGGGGACGACGGGGGCGACGCCGGGCAGCGAGCCGTTGGGCCGCTGGGTGTCCCGCAGGTCCTGCAGCCACTTGCTCAGGAAGGACTGAGCGTCCATGTTGTAGACGGCGGTGCGGGCGAAGACATCGATGTCGCCGGTCCAGCCCATCCGCTCGTCGCGCGCCGGGGTGTCCGTGGGGATCGACAGGAAGTTGCCCCGCATGCCCCAGACGATGTTGCTCTGCAACTGGTTGACCAGGGCGGAGTTGGTGTCGAGGCTGCTGGTGAGGTCGCCGTCGGTGCCGACGACGACACCGACCAGGTCCTTGGCCTCAGGGGCCTGGTCGACACCGGATATCTCGACGTACCGGAAGCCGTGGAAGGTGAACGACGGCTCGAACGTCTCCGGCTGGTCGGTGGCGAAGGTGTAGTGGTCGGTCGCCTTCGCGGTACGCAGGTTCGCGGTGTAGAGCGTGCCGTCGGGGTTGAGCACCTCGCCGTGCCGGATCGTCACCGTCCGGCCCGGCTCGCCCTTGAGGCTGAGGCGGACGTGGCCGACCATGTTCTGCCCGAGGTCGTAGAGGTAGACGCCGTCGGTCGGCGAGGCGATGCGCTTCGCGGTCCTGAGTTCCTGGGTGACCCGTACGTCGACCGCGGTCTGCGGTTCGAGTACGTTCACCGGCTCGTCGCGGACGTGCGCCGCGGCCCAGTTCGCGGCGTCGAAGCCGGGCTTGTCCCAGCCGGCGACCTGCTTCGCCACCCGTGCGTCGTAGGACTCGCCGTCGAGCAGGTCGGCCTCGCGGGTCGGGCCGGAGGTGGTGGTCCAGGTGCCGTCGGTACGGACGGTGGTGCTGGTGCCGTCGGTGAACTCGACCAGCATCTGCGCGATCACCGAGTCGTCCTGCCCGTAGACGTCGGTGCCGAACATGGCGACCTTGCCGCTGTACCAGCCGGGTGCGACCTCGGCGCCGAGGACGTTGGCGCCGGCGCGGACCTGCCGGGTCACGTCGTAGGTCTGGTAGTCGATGCGCTTGTCGTACGCCGTCAGGCCGGGTGCGAGTTCGGCGTCGCCCACCCGTGCGCCGTTGAGGCGCAGTTCGTACACGCCGCGCGCCGATGCGTAGACGCGTGCCCGGGCGACCTTCTTGCCGCCGAGATCGAACTCCTTGCGCAGCAGCGGTACCGGCTCGTCGCGGCGCAGCCAGGCCTCGCCGCCGGCGCTGTCGACGCGCAGGCCGCCGCCGGTCACGGTGCCCGACGCGAAGGTGCGGTCGCCCGCCGGGAAGGCGGTGTCGACCAGGACGGTGCCGTCGGCGCCGGTGACCGTGACGTCGTGGACCAGACCGCGCTCCGCGCCGCTGGTGCGGAAGCCCATCGTGCCGGGGCCGCCGAACGTCGTATCGGTGCGCTGGTCCAGCTGCTTGCCGTCGACGGTGGTGGTGATCGTGGCGCCGTCGACGGCGATCGCGTAGTCGTGCTCGGCGGCGAAGTCGAAGCCGGCCGGGAACGGTGTCGCCTTGAGGACCGAGTAGTTGCTGTTGCGCTTCACGTGGGGGCGCAAGGCGTCGTCGGTCTCGCTGATCTGCCACATGTAGGCGTTCTCGGTGTCCTGACCGCGGAAGTAGACACCGAGCGCCCCGTTGATGTCGGAAGCGGTGAACTCGACCGTGTAGTCCTTCCACTTGGCACCCAGCGCCGGTGTGTCCGCACCGATCCACGCGGCGGTCCACGGCTGGTCGCCCAGAGCGGTACCGAACGTGGCGGGCTTGCTCCACTGGGAGGCGGTGCCCCGGTCGTCCCACACCCGGACGGACCAGACGTAGTCGGTGTGCGGCTGCAGCGCGGGGCCGCCGTAGCGGACGTCGACCGACTGGCGTGAGGTGACCTTTCCGCTGTCCCAGACGTCGGGTCTCTCGATGCGGCCGGCCGAGGAGGCGACGCGTATCTCGTAGGCCCGCTGCGTGACGCCGCGGCGTTCGGAGCCGAGCTGCCAGCCCAGGGTGGGCGCCGTCAACGGGATGCCGAGCGGGTCGTCAAGGGCGTTGACCGTCAAATGGCTGACGCTCGTTGCAGCGGCGGCGGGGGCGGTGGAGGTCACGGGTGGACTTGCTGCCGTCGCCGTCGCGGGTCCCACCGCGACGAGGACTGATGCAGCGACCACCGCGGCGATCTGCTGACGCACGGGCGCTCCTCAAGAAGAGTCATTGAAACGCTTCAATCACACCCTGGCGGTGACTACCCCTCCATGGCAATGAGTTGGACAGATTTGATGCGACGGATGCAAAGAGATCAATGAATCGGTTTAAGCCGGGCGCAGTGCAACCCGGTGTCGGCGGGTTGACGCGGTGGCCTCCGCCGTTGACGGCCGACACCCCGTATCAAGGGTCGCGTCAGGATTCGGAGCGGACGGAGGAACGGTGGTCACCGCCCTGTCCGCCCTGTTGGCGCAGACCTCCGCTCGGAAACGGCCGAGTGGCAGGCGCTGGTTCCTCCCCCGGGGACGGATCGCTGTGCCCGGGTCCGCCCGAACGGTCACGTGGCCCTCACCCGGAACCAACGCAGCAGCACCCCGCGGATTACCCGGCCACCTCCGCGACACCGTCGATCAGCCGCTGCACGTCCTCGCCGTCGACGTACGGAGCGAGCCCGGCACGCACCGCGCCCGTGTCACCGAGCCCCAGCAGCCGCGACGCCTCCAGCGCGTAGAAGTTGCCCGCGGGGGCGTTCACACCGCGCCGCGCCAGCCGCTCGTAGACCTCCCGGCCGGGCACTCCCGCCACGGAGAAGAACACCGTCGGCGTACGGCGTGCCGGCGCGCCGTACAGCCGCACCCCGCCGATGCCCGACAGCCCGTCCACCAGGCGTCCCAGCAGCCGCTCCTCGTATGCCTCGACCGCTCGCATCGACTCCAGCACCCGGCTGCGCCGGTCGCCCGAGGAAGAAGCCAGCGAGGCGATGTACTCCACGGCCGCGGTGGTGCCGGCCAGCATCTCGTACGGCAGGGTGCCCAACTCGAAGCGTTCCGGCACGTCATCACTGGAGGGCAGCAGTTTGTCCGGGTGCAGTTGCTCCCACAGTCCGGGATCGGCGACCACGACACCGTGGTGGGGGCCGAAGAACTTGTAGGGCGAGCACGAGAAGAAGTCGGCGCCCAGGTCGGCCAGGTCGATCGGCGCGTGCGGCGTCAGGTGCACCCCGTCCACGTAGAGCAAGGCTCCGACCTCGTGAACGGCCGCCGCGATCGCCGCGATGTCGGGGCGCGTGCCCAGCACGTTCGACCCACCGGTCACCGCCACCAGCCGGGTCCGGCCGGACAACTGCTCCCGGACGGCGTCGACGCTCAACTCACCGCTCACGGGGTCGAACGCGGCCCACCGCACCACCCCGCCGACGGATTCCGCCGCCTGGATCCACGGCCGGATGTTGGCATCGTGGTCCAGCCGGGTCACGACCACCTCGTCACCGGCTGTCCACTGCCGCGCCAGGGACCGGGAAACGTCGTACGCCGCTTGCGTCGCCGACCGTGTGAAGACAACGCCACGCGACTCACAGCCCAGAAGGTCGGCCATGGCCTGCCGCGCCTCCGTGACGACGTGCTCGGCGCGGCGCTCGGCGGCTGTCACCGAGCCCCGGTTGGAGATGCCCGAGCACATCACCGCAGCCATCGCCTCGGCAACCTGGCGAGGCACCTGTGAGCCGCCCGGCCCGTCGAAGTGGGCCACCTTCTCCGCCAGCGCGGGGAAGTCGTCACGGATTCGCAGGACATCGAGATGCATGCGCCCATCCTGCCCGAGCGCGGACTCCGCGCGCACGGTCCCGGTCGCGACCGACGACTCAGTTCCCGGCCCGGTCGCCGGGCAGCGTGAAGTGCCGGCCGGGCCGCCAAGCGGGTGGCGTTCGGAGCAGGTCTTCCAGCGGCGTGCCCACGAGCAGGTGATCGAGTGCCCATCGGTTGGCCGAGTGGGCGATCACCAGGACCGTGCTGCCGTCCCAGTCGGCGGCGAGGTCCTGGAGGAAGGCGCGGGTGGCCGCGACGACCTGGCGGTAGCTCTGGCCCGCGGGGAACGGGTCGTCAATGCGCAGGTTTCGCTGACCGGCGATGACGGAGACCGCGTCGCCGTTGAGTTCCCCGTAGTTGCACTCCCGCAGTCGACTGTCCTGGTGGATCGGGGGCCGGCCGTGGGGGAACGCGATGCGGGCCGTCTCCACGGCGCGGTGCAGGTCGGAGGTGAACACGGCCGCGAGGCCGTCGGCCGCTCGGCGCTCACCCAGCTCCCGGGCCTGTCGGCGCCCCGGTTCCGAGAGCCGTCCCGGTAGCCAACCGGTCGCGATGCCTGCCTCGTTGTCCGTGGTGGTCGCGTGCGTCTCGTAGACGATCTCCACTGCCATCACGCACCTGCCGCTTCCCGGAGGACGACCAGGTCCGTGGGACGCATGGGCTGCGCGTGTCCCGGCCGCGGGGTCAGCGGTACCGCGAACAAAAAGACCGGGACGGCCTTCAGGCCGAGTCGAATCGCTACGGCGACCCTGTGATTTCCGTCCAGCGTCGCGAACTCCTCATTGAAGCCGAGTCGGAGCGGCGTGCGGATACCGTGTGCTCCGATGCTGACCGTGAGCGCTTCCAGATGACGGGGGGTGTCCACGATCGCCGAGCCGACGATCTCGCGATCGACCGCCCGATATCGCGCGACGAGGGCCGTTGGCAGGTGAACTTCCGACAGCGACATGGAAGCAGCTTATTTCGCCGTCCGCGCCGTGGGCCCGGGATGAGAGCGCTCAGCCGTGCCGACCGATCCCGGTGATGACTTCTCGCGCCCGCGGCCGTCACACCTGCAGCGGGACACGACAGGACGGAAGGACGACGACGTGACGAGTGCGGACACATGGCCGGCGGAACGGGGCGGGGGCGGCCTTGGCAAGGGCGACGAGCCGGTGTTCTCCGGGCTGGCGGAGCGGCACCGGCGGGAGCTGCACGTGCACTGCTACCGGATGCTCGGGTCGTTCGAGGACGCCGAGGACACGGTGCAGGAGACGTTCCTGCGGGCCTGGCGGCGGCGGGAGACCTTCGAGGGGCGGTCGACCCTCCGGGCCTGGCTGTACCGGATCGCCACCAACGCCTGCCTCGATCTACTCGCCAAGCGCCGCCCGGAGCCCGCGACCGGAGGCGAGGTGCCGTGGTTGCAGCCCTACCCGGACCGGCTGCTCGACGAGCTGCCCGCGGCCGACGCCGACGAACCGGAGACCGTCGCCGTCGCGCGGGAGACGATCGAGTTGGCGTACCTCGTCGCCGTCCAGCACCTCGCCCCGCGCCCCCGCGCGGTGCTCATCCTGCGCGACGTGCTCGGCTGGCCGGCGAAGGAGGTCGCGGCGCTCCTCGGCGACTCCGTCAACTCCGTCAACAGCGCGCTGCAACGGGCCCGCGCCGGCATGCGGGAGCACCTGCCCGCCGAGCGGCAGGACTGGAGCGGCGGCGCCGAGGACTCCGGGACGCGCGAGCTGGTGCGTCGCTTCACCGAAGCGAGCGTGGCCACGGACGTCGCCCGGCTCGCCGGCATGCTCCGTGACGACGCCCGCTGCTCGATGCCGCCGACGCCGGGCCTGTCCCTCGGCCGGGACGCGGTGGTGACCGACTGGGTCGAGGACGGTTTCGAGGGCATGCAGGGACTGCGCGGCGTCCCCACGTCGGTGAACCGGCAGCCCGCCGTCGCCTTCTACCTCTGGAACGAGCGAGAGGGCGCCTACCTGCCGTTGACGCTCGACGTCCTCCGCGTCGCCGGCGGGATGATCACCGAGATCGTCATCTTCCATGCCGACCGGTTCCCGCGGCTCGGGCTGCCGGAGCGCCTGTCGGCGGACGGCGCGGAGTAGTGCGGCGACAGGTGCAGCTGGAGCTGCGCGATGGTGCACCCGGGCCGGACCCCGAACGCGACGCCGGATTCCGGCTTCGCGGCACCGGCGTCCGTGCCCTGCGCAACCGCGGCCGTCGGGCAGCGAGGACGGAACTGCCCGCAGTCGCCAGGGGCAGCACTCAAAGCCGCGGGCATCCCGCACGCTCCAAAGCCTCGTAGGCGGCGAGGTAGCCCGCGATTTTGAAGGCCGGTTCGTGAGAGCCCGAACGTATCGGCGCGAGCGCCCCGCAGCACCACCCGCGTGGCAATCACGGGCTGCCCGGCGGGTGTGGCCAGGCCATTCGCGGACCATCCGCCGCATCCCGACGCGACACCCTCCCCCTCCGCTCCGGAACCGCCACAAGCAGGACTGGCCGAACCTGTGTCCTGGGCGCGATGTCGCAGTCGCCCATGTCGCGGTTCGTCGTGGCGGTCAGGGTGTGACGATGGCGAAGTCGGGGTCCGGGGCCGCGAGGTAGCCGAGGAGTTCCTCCAGTTTGCCCGGATCGCCGGTGATGCGGATGCCTGGGCGTGCTTGGAGGTCGGTAGGGCTGCTCGTGCCGAGGAGAAGGTCGCGCAGGTCGGCTTCCTCCAGGGTGATGTCGAGGTGCGGGTGCGGCGTGGCGGGTCCGTTCGCGGAGGTGTGGGTGAGGACTCCGTTGTGGAGTGCGAGCGTGATCGGGTCCTTGCCGTTGATGTTCCAGCGGACGGTGATGCTCGCGTCCCAGCAGCGGGGGCCGTCGATGCGGATGGCGAGGGCGTCGAAGAGCTGGTCCAGTGTCAGTGCGGCAAGGACGTCGGGCGAGGCGGTGACGGTGGGGGTGCCGACGGAGCCGTGACGGAGTTCGAGGGCACCGGTGAGGTAGAGGTTTCGCCAGGTGCCGTTCTCGCTCCCGTATCCGAGTTGTTCCAGGGCGTCGGCCTGGAGCGCGCGGGCGTCGGCGTGGTCGGGCTCGGCGAACAGGACGTGGTTGAGGACTTGGGCGACCCAGCGGTGGTCGCCGGCGTCGAACGACTCGCGGGCGCGGCGTACGACGTCGTCGGCGCCGCCCATGAAGTCGACGTAGCGGCGGGCGGCTTCGACCGGGGGGTGTTCCCACAGGTGGGCTGGGTTGCCGTCGAACCAGCCGAGGTAGCGCTGGTAGACGGCCTTGGTGTTGTGGCTGACCGAGCCGTAGTAGCCGTGGGTGTGCCAGGCGAGTGACAGGGCGGGGGGCATCTGGATGGTCTCGGCGATCTCCAGTGCGGTCATCCCCTGGTTCAGCATGCGCAGGGTCTGGTCGTGAAGGTAGGCATACAGGTCGCGCTGCTGGGTGAGGAACACGGTGAGGCGTTCGCGGCCCCAGGTCGGCCAGTGGTGCGAGGCGAAGACGACATCGCTGGCCCCCGCGAACAACTCGACGGCCTGTGTGAGGTAGCGGGCCCACACTCGCGGGTTGCGTACTTCGGCGCCCCGGAGCGTCAGCAAGTTGTGCAGGTTGTGGGTGGCGTTCTCGGCCATGCACAGTGCCGCGTGGTCGGGGAAGTGGATGTTCAGCTCTGCCGGTGCCTCCGTACCCGGGGTGAGCTGGAAGACCATGCGAATGCCGTCGACGGTCTCTGCTTGTCCGGTGCGGGTGATGTCGACAGTCGGCGGGATCAGGCCGACAGCTCCGGTCGACGTTGTCAGACCCAGACCGGCGCCGATCTGCCCACTGCCGCCCTTGGGCAGTGCCGCTCCGTACATGTAGGCGGCGCGGCGGCCCATGGCGGTACCCGCGTACACGTTCTCGCTGACGGCGTGCTCCAGGAATCCTTGTGGGGCCAGCACCGGCACGCCGTCGGTGAGGTCCTGCTCGCCGACCACCCCGCGCACGCCGCCGAAGTGGTCGGCATGACTGTGCGTGTACAGCACTCCCGTGACAGGCCGCTGACCGCGGTGGCTGCGATACAGCGCCAGGCCGGCTGCCGCGGTCTCCGCGCACAGCAAGGGGTCGATCACGAAAACCCCGCGGTCGCCCTCCACCAGCGTCATGTTCGACAGGTCGAAGCCGCGGATCTGGTAGATGCCCTTGGTCACTTGGAACAGGCCGTGGTCCGCGCAGAGCCGGCTCTGCCGCCACAGGCTCGGGTTGGCGGTGTCCGGGCAGTCCTGGTCGAGGAAGCCGTAGGCGCCCAGATCCCACACCGAGCGCCCCGCACGGTCGCGGATGACGTCGTCCGAGGCGGTGCCCAGGAATCCGCGCCGGGCATCGGCCAGGTCCTGGGTGTCGTCGAACGGGAAGCGCGATCTCACCTGCTCGTTGGCCCGGGCGACGGCGGGCTGGACGGGCTTGGCTCCGCTGTGCTGGGACAAGGCAGTCTCCCTCGCAGGCCCGGAGCACGATCGGCGACCGCGGCATGTGTCGTGACGCCTCGAATCCTCGCCCGGGATCTGCGGCTCCACCAGCGGTGCTGCGCTGTCGGGGGGCCTGACGCAGCCCTGCCGCCCGCGAGGCCTCATCCGAGCGGACCGGGCCGGCTCGCACGACGGCCGACCGCGCTGAAGGATCGAGGTTCCATGGTCCCAGGGTTGAGAAGCGAGGAGGTCGGCCCGTGACCGGGTGGCACGCGTGCGGCAGGCCGCGCTCCTCCCTGGCCCGGAACCGCCGGATCATGGGAGCCGGCCCCAGTGACGCCGAAAGCACCGGTTCGGCGATGTGCTCATGGCGGCCCAGGTGACAACCCGACGCCCTGTTCATTCCCGGGGTATCCACCATGCCCGGCGCCTGCACGGTCGAAGCGTCGCGCTGATCCTGGTCGTGGGAGGCGGGTTGCTGGGGTGGTTCCTGCCGCTGTGGGAACGGCATCTGCCGACACCAGGTCTGGGATTCGACACCAGTACGGCGCAGGCGACACTCGCCTCTGTCGCGGGCAGCATGATCACGCTGGCGGGCTTCATCGTCACCGCCATCACCCTCATCGTGCAGACCGTCCAGGCCATGTCGCCACGGCTCGTCGCGGCCCTGGGGCACTTCAGCCGCTACCTCGTACTGTTCGGATTGCTGATCGGCACGGCTCTCTACGCGCTGGTCACGCTCAGCCATGTCCGTGGCGACAGCGTCCCGCGCCTGAGCGTGACGCTGGCCGTTGTCCTGGTACTCCTGGACGCTGTCATCGTCCTGCGCCTCCTGGCCTCGCTCCGTCACGCCGTCACCGGCGGCGGTCTCTCCCGAGCCGTCGGGGAACGTCTGCGCGCGGCCGTCGATCTGGCCCATCCCGCGGCCGCCGAGACCGGTCCGGAACCAGGTCCGTTCCACGAGGACCAGGTGAACTCGTTTCCCGCCGTTCATCGGGGGCGGCCCTCCATGATCACGTGGATCGACGAAGAACGCATCACCCGGCTCGCCACCCGCCACCACCTCCGCATCCGCCTCACCCACGCCGTGGGCGACTTCGTCGGGACGGGCCAGGTCGTGGCCGACGTGGAGGCGGAAGGAACAGACACCGATCCGCGCCTGGCGCGTCGGGTCAGCGCCTGCGTCCGCTACGGTCCCAGCCGCAGCCTTCAGCAGGACCCCGCATACGGACTGCGGCTCCTGGCCGACATCGCCATCCGAGCCCTGTCCCCCGGGATCAACGACCCCACCACCGCGGTCCAGGCACTCGACCAGATCGAGAACGCCCTGCTGCGACTCGCGGACCGGCCCCTCGGCCCCGTCTGGCTCGTCGACGCGCACGCCACACCCCGTGTCAGACTGCACGCGCCTCGATGGGACGACCTCGTCTCCCTCGCACTCGACGAGACCCTCCTGTACGGCTCCTCCACCCCGCAAACCGTCCGGCGCCTCAATGCCCTTCTCCGCAGCCTGCTCTCAGCGGCACCCCCGGGCCGCCGGCCACCGATCACCGACCGCACCGAGGCCCTGGAACGTCTCGCCGCCGCACGCCTGCCCGACCCGCTCCTCCACCACATCGCGTCCCAGCCCGACCGGCAGGGCCTCGGCAGCCCCGCTGCACCGCAGGACACTTCCGAGTGACGGTGCCGCACATAAGGTCCTCCGGAGACCGGGGGCTCCGCCGGATATCTCCGCGTCAGCGGGCGGGAGGCGTGCGCAGGGCGAGAACCGCCAGGTCGTCGTGGCCGTCGCTGGGATGCCGGTCCGCCAGGACGTCGCACAACTCCGCCAGCGGAAGACCCACGTGTGCCGCGGCAAGTTCGGCCAGCGTGCGCATGCCGGCGTCGATGGGCCGCTGATGGTGCTCCACCAGCCCGTCGGTGTAGAGCACCACGGTGGTACCGGGCGGCAGCCGGCGCGTGTGATCGCACCGGTGTCCCAGCGGGTCGACGCCCAGGGGCAGATCCGGTTCGAGGGCCAGGTAACGGGCCTGCCCGTCCGGGGTGACCAGCAGGGGCGGGGGATGGCCGGCCGTGCTCCAGGTGAGCGTCCATTCGTCCGGCCCAGCGGGCTCGATCCGGGCGAGGCACGCGGTGGTCAGGCACTGCACGTCGAGTGTGTCCTCGGTGGCGTCCAGCCGCTTCAGGATGGAACTGGGCGGCACCGGACGGTCGCAGAGCAGCGCGCGGAGCATGCTGCGGGTCTGCGCCATGGCCGCCGCGGCATGCAGGTCGTGCCCCGCGACATCACCGATGATCGCGGCACAGGCGCCGTCCGGAAGAACGAACACGTCGTACCAGTCACCACCGATACGTTGAGGCCGGCCCGCCGGCCGATACACCGCGGCAGCCTCGAACGGCCGAAGATCCGGCAGGCGCGGCAGGAACAGACGCTGGAACTCCTCACTCCTGTCCCGTACCCGCTCGAACAGCCGGGCGTTCTCAATCGCCACCCCCGCCGCGCCGGCCAGCGCCACCAGCATCGCCTCGTCCTCCTCGTCGAACGGCAGACCGTCCCGACGCTCGGACAGATACAGATTCCCGTACACCCGCTCCTGCACCCGGACCGCCACCCCCAGCAGCGTCCTCATCGCCGGATGCCCTTCCGGGAAACCCACCGACTGCGGATGACGCGCGATGTCGTCCACCCGCAACGGCTCCGGATGCCGGATCAGATACCCCAGCAACCCCCGCCCTCGCGGCAGCTCCGTCCCCTCAAGCCGCTCCTGCTCCTCCTTGTCCAGCCCCGCCGTGATGAAGTCCGCCAGCCCCACCCCGTCCTCGTCGAGGACACCCAACGCCCCGTATCTGGAACGTGTCACCTCCACCGCGGCCGACACCACCCGCGAGAGCACGACCCCCAGATCCAGCTCCCGGCTGACCGCGAGCATCGCCGCCATCAGCACCTGCAAACGCCGCTGCGCCCTCCCCAGGTCACGCAATTCCGCCGAGATCCTCTGCAGGCCCGGATCCAACGGAAACCGCACACCACCGTCCCCGCCCCTTTCCGCACCACCGACCCCATTCATGAACAAATCCTTGCATAAATCACATGAAGTGCGGTGAAAGCCGCACTTCTCGACCCTCCGTCCGCGCATTCCCTTGTGCGGCCGGCGCGGTGCATGGTCACCAGCCGCCCACCGCTGTCGGGGGAAGGCCGCTCTGGGCTGTCCTTCCGGATCGCCGGTGCGGGCCTGGGGGGCTGGAAAATCCGCACCGCGACGTTTGGGGCGCCAGCTGGACCGGGCACCATAGGCACCGGAGGTATTGCATACAGTATCCTGTCAGGCTAACGTCTACTCATGCTGCTGACCAAGTGCACCGACCCGACACTCCCCATGACCAGCGCACGGCGGAGCTGAGCATGGCGACCTATGGCGACGACGCGACAATGAGGCGGATCCTCACCGCTGCGGGAGACACCTGGGCCCTGGTGGGCCTGTCCGACAACCCCGAACGAGCCGCCTACCGCGTGGCCGAGAAGCTTCAACGCATCGGCAAAAGGGTGGTGCCCGTACACCCGAAGGCCGAGTCAGTGCACGGCGAGCAGGGCTACGCCTCCCTTGCCGAGATCCCCTTCGCGGTCGATGTCGTCGACGTCTTCGTCAACTCGGCCCTCGCCGGGACCATCGCAGACCAGGCCGTGGCCATCGGCGCCAAAGCAGTCTGGTTCCAACTCGGCGTCACAGACACGGCCGCCTACGACAGAACCCGCGAAGCCGGTCTGCTCATGGTCATGGACCGCTCCCCGGGACGCGAAATACCCCGGCTCGGACTGGGCTGACACCGCTCACAAGATCGGGCGCGGACATCCAGGAACTGCCGTCAGGCGGTGAAAGAGGCCTGCGAGTGCGGCACGGTCGGTGGTGATGAAAGTGGGCTTGCCGACCTGCCGCTGCAGAACAGGAGTTGCCGGCGGAGCGCATCCTCAGCGGGCGCGGGATCGCCGGGATGACCCGCCACGACAGCAAGCCGTGGAAGCACCAAGGTCACCGGCATCCTCGACAGCCAGAACATCCACGGGACCAAGGTCTGCATCCGTACCCGACCCGGACGCCGCCGAGAGCGAGGGCGGGCCGAGCCACGTCCGGAGCCGCGATACGACTTATCGGACGGTCCACCCGCGCAGCGTCACAGCGATCTCCTCCACGGTGACCCGGCCGGCCTCCGTGTCGCGGACGAGAGCGGCGGCCTCCTTGGGCGGGTACTCCAGGCGGTGGCCCTGCAGGGCCAGGAACCCAAAGGTGCTGACCCAGGCGAACTGCAGGTTGGAGTGCTCCAGGCAATGGATGCGGGCGAGTTGGTGCAGGAGCGCGGCCGCCTTGAGGTGGTCCGAGCCGTAGCAGTCGCGGTCCATGGCGCTGGAGTGGACGCGGGCCACCGCGGCGTACAGCACCCCCAGTTCGTGCACCTGCGGGTCGCCGTCGATCTGCTCGGCGACGTGCAGCAGGAACGGCACGTCGATGCGGTGGATCACGCGGCGTTCCCGTGGCCGGCCTCGGCGCCGTCCAGCTCGGCCAGGCGGTTGCGCGCGGCCTGGGCCGCAGCACGGCGGTCCGTGTCGGGCCGGTCGTCGCCGAGTTCGGCGAAGGCCTCACGGGTGTACTCCGAGGCCTGCCGGGCGGCGTCGAGGAAGACCCGCTCAACGGCCGTGGCACGGTCGTAGGCCGCGGACAGCACGTACTCCTGCAGGCTCATGTCGGCGGCCTTCGCGGCCGCGGCGATGGCGTCGTACTGCTCCGGGTCGGGGAACCGGAGGCTCATCGCCTTCTTCTCCGATGACGGCTTCATGGTGGCAATGCTACCACTGGTGGCATTACTGGGGAGGGGCAGCCCACCCGCTCAGGCGGGCTTCGTGTCCTGTTCGCCATGGGCGGGGCGACGGTAGGCGCCGTACCACCAGATCCGGGCGAGTTCACGGGCGAGGACGGCGTCATGACTGCCGTCGTCGACTTCGATGTGGTGCGCGATCGCCTGGGCGCCGCCCCACACGATGATCCGGCTGGCGGCAACGGCGTCGAGGTCGGCCGTCGTCATGCCGGCGGCCTGCTCGGACAGTACGGTGCGCAGCGTCGTCTCCTCGAAGCCTTCGAGGTTGGCGGTGTAGAAATCGCTCACAGCGGAGTCGTACGACGCCGCCTCCCGGACCGCCGTGAGCACCCCTTGGTTGGCACGGTGGATCCTGATCACTTCCTCGAAGAACCGGGCGAAGCGGTCTGCTCCGTCCTCGCCTGCGGCAGGGTCCCACTGGCGTGCGAGCGCCAGCAGCGACTCCCGCAGGCCCTCGGTGAGCCGTACCAGGACGTCCGACTTGCTCTGGAAGTGCGCGTAGAACGTGGCCCGGGAGACGCCCGCTTCCTCGAGAAGCTGCTGGACACTGATGTCGGAGAAGGCCGTGCCGGAATCGAGCAGCCGCTCCAGGGTGGACGTCACTTGCGACCGGGTCGCGGCCGACCGCGCGGCATAGCTGTCTGCCTGGCGGCGGGTCACGGGTCGCATCAGGCGTCCTCCGGTGTATGTCGTGCCTCGAACCGACCCGTGCCGCAGTGTCCCTGCGCAGGGGCTCGCTCCATCTTCCCCGGCGTGGAAACGGCCGCACGCCCGATGGGGGCCGGCCTGCGGCTTCGTACGGCCGTGGGGCCGGCCCCCCCATTGTGCACGGGCGTTCCCGGGTCAGCGCACCACGGGAAGGGCGTAGTCCCACAGCCGGTCCGCGGCGGCGGGGTCCACCGACCACTTCGCGACACCCACCATCACGTCGGGGCCCCCGTCGACGACCTCCGACTCCTGATTGTCCTCGAAGTACCGCCCTGTCACGTTGTCCAGGAGCGGCGAAGCGGCCAGCAGCACGGTGGTGGCGGCTCCCTGGGCCGGGGTCTTGAAGTGGTCGGGAGTGACCAGGTTGCCGTCCTCGTCCATGGCACCCAGGGCCTGCATGGTCGCCTGGTCCATGTGGCGGGCCAGGTTGGTGTGGATCACCCCCGGCGCGCAAGCGTTGGCGGCAATGCCGTCCTCTGCCCACCGACTGCTGATCCCGACGGCGAGCAGCACGTCCGCGGTCTTGGACTGCGCGTAGGCGACGAACGGGTTGTAGGCGTGCCGTTCGAACTGCGGGTCGTCGAAGTCGAACCCCGCCCGCAGTTGGGCGCCGGAACTGACCACGACCACACGCGGCTTCTCGGCGGCTCGCAAGGCGGAGTGCAGGCCGACCGCCAGGGCGAAGTGGCCGAGGTAGTTGGTGGCGAGCTGCATCTCCCATCCCTGCGCATTGAGCTGATGAGTCGGGAGCATCATCACGCCGGCGTTGGCGATGAGGCCGTCGAGCGGCCCACTCCAGTCGTCGCAGAAGGCGCGGACGGAAGCCAGGTCGGCCAGGTCGAGTGCGACGGCCCGCGTGCCCGGCAGCTCCTTGACCAGCGGCTCGGCGTCAGCGGGGTTCCGTGTGGCGATCGTGACCTGCGCCCCGGCACCGGAAAGCGCGCGCACCGTCTCGACACCGAGACCGGACGACCCCCCGGTGACGATCATCCGGCGCCCACTGAGGTCGACTCCGTCGAGTACCTCAGCAGCGGTGGCCCGCATGCCGAACGGCGTGGTGATGAGCGTCATAGCTGTGCCCTGCCTTCACAAGAACTGGTTCCTTGCCCGGCCGGTGAGATCACTCCCCGCTTCGGTCCAGGCGTCACTGGAGAGAAACCATACATGGTGTTCAGACTCTCGTTCTCAGGCCCCGGGCCAGGCGCCGCAGCGGGTGAGACATGGCTCATACGGGGGAAAGGGGCGGGCGTACGTGAAGTGCAGCCCCGCCCCAAGACGGCCCGCCACCGCGGTCACGGCTGCACCCGGACCGCGTCGCCCCCCTCCCCCACCGGCCGCCGTGGCCCCGCGCCGACCACCGAACCCGGAACGCGCCCCTGTGCACACGGACACCGGCGGACCCTGCCCGCGCACTGCCGGCGGGCCCGCCGACGAAGCCGATGACGCCCAACCCGCACATCCCCACCACGGGGTGGTGGCACGACGGGCCCCACCGTCAGATCACTTGGTGGCGTAGACAGCCGTGTAGCCCCCGATGAGGGGACGGGCCACCGTCGTGGAGAAGCCCGCCGCCTCCAGCCAATGAGTGGCATCGGCGACGGTGTACTCGGAGCCGGCTTCCGTGTCGATGAGCATGTTCAGCGACACCAGCAAACCGTAGGTGTTGTGCCGCCTGCCGTCGTCGATCATGGCGTCGTAGACGATGAGCGTGCCTCCCGCCGGCAGGGCCTCGTACGCCTTGCGGAGCAGGAACTGCCGTTGCTCGGGGGCCCAGTCGTGCAGGATCTGCCCCATGACGTAGACATCGGCCGGAGGAAGGGGGTCGGCGAAGAAGTCGCCACTGTGGAAGGAGAGGCGGTCGCCCAGCTCGCGCGCATGCGCGGATTCCTCGAACACCGGCCGCACCTGGGGCAGTTCGAAGACCGTTCCGGTCATCTCGGGGTGCGATCGCAGTACGGCCGCGGGTACCGCCCCCAGAGCGCCGCCGAGGTCGACCACGTGCCGGCGGCCGGTCCAGTCGAAGTCGGCGGCGAGTGCACCGGCGAGGGGGGTGCTGACTCCGTTCATGCCGTTGAGGAAGTTGCGCCAGGCAACGGGGTCTTGGCTCAGCGTGGCGAAGAAGGGGGCCCCGGTGAGCGTGACCTCGTTCTGCTGGGTGCCGGTTCGCAGGGCATCGGTGAGGTTGTCCCAGAAACCGAAGAGGCGGGCATTGGCCATCTCCAGGATTCCACCGACGTACGAGGGCTTGGCCCGGTCCAGGAACACGTCCGACGCGGGGCTGTTGCGGTACACGCCGTCATCGTCGCGTTCCAGCATGCCCAGCGACACCAGGGCGTCGAGGAAGTCCGCCGACGACCTGGGGTGAAGGCCCACTTCCCCGGCAAGCGACGCGCGGTCCCTACCGCCCCGCGCAAGGGTCGTGAACACCCCCAGTTCCACCGCGCTCAGCAGCGTTTTCGACGCCATGAATCCCAGGCCCAGCTGCAGGATCGGCTCGGGGGTGATCGCATCGCCGGCCGTCGGGCCGGCGGTCGCACCGGTGTCGGCGACGACCCCGGCCTTGCTTTCGGAGTGCAGTTCCATGAAGCTCCATTGTGGATTGATCAATACAGAATTACGGCAGGCGGAACCCGGCATGCGCCGCACAAGCCGGAGCCCGACCATGGCCGCCCGCCGGGCGACGCCCATCCCCACCGCGAGACGTCCGGAACGCGGGCCCGCCCCAGCCGACCACGATCAGGGTCAAGCGTTCGCTCCGCCTCACGGGGAAGGCTAACACGATTCTGGATTGATCAATAAAGTTATCGATGGTGCCATGCCCCGCAGGTCGCAGCAGACGGTCACGCGACGACGCCGAAGCCCGGACGAGCCGTCGGCACGACGGTCCGTCCGGGCTTCGGCGCGAGCGCCCTGAGTCAGGCCTTCTTGAGCGTGAAGTCATTCACCAGGGCGTCGCCCTTCGCGACCGTCGGCTGGTAGCCGTCCTTCGCGACGATGACGGTCAGCGGACTGTTACGGGCGTCGGAGTGTCCTCCTGCTGCCGGGGCGGCGAGTGGTGCCGGCTGATGCGGCGTCGCCTGTGCGGGAGTCTGCACTCCCAGCACGACCAGTGCGGCCGCGCTGAGCACGGCCAGGAGGGCGGACAGTCCGCGCCTGGTGGACCAGGAGGTCCTCGGGGGGTGCAATGCGGTCTCCGGAAGAGTCGTTCATGTGCCGATGCGGAGGTGCCCCACCGGCGACGAAGCGAGTTTCGCCGAAGCCAGTCCTAATAAAAATGGAAATCGCTGTCAAGATGGACTGTGTCAGGACGCAGGCATGCGGATGTGCCGCCACGAGCTACCGGTGTCGGGACGGCACCGGGCGGCGGAACAGTGGGCGAGGCGAATTCGCCATGTCTCAGCGGGACTTGGCACCAGGCCCGCAGGCAGCCAACAAGGCTGCCTGCGCTCATACCCGGAGTCGTCCTCGGCTGAGTCGGGCCGATCAGGCTCATGACACGGTGAGCGTGGAAGGCGAGGGAGGAGATCGGGGAAGGGTCGTTGACGCGGCGGCGCACCAGCAGTGGATGGACGAAGCCGAGCCGCGGACCGTCGGTCGCGCCGCAGGGCCGGGTGACTCCGCCCCGGCCCGTTGCCGAAGGACCGGCGTTCGAAGATCAGCGGTACCCGTCCGGCTGGGCATCGAGCCGCAGCGATGATCGGCGGATCCTCGCCCTGCGGCACCGGACGGCGTCAGTGCACAGCCGGCGGGCACGTACGAGTTCCGCCGGCAGGCGCCTCATCGCATGGCATCGAGGACTTCGTCGGTCGACAGCAATGCATGGGCGAAGAAGCGGTAGTTGATGATCGCCGCCTGATATCCGTCGCCCCAGACCGGGTGGCGGGGTCCGGCTGTTGCATCCCTGACCACGGTGACCTCGAATCCCTCCTCGATGAGGTGACGCATATGGGACTCGACGCACATGTTCGCCAGCATGCCGCCGAGAATGATGCGCTGCATTCCCCGCTTGCGCAGTTGCAGTACCAAGTCGTTGCTTTCCGGCCCGAACACCTTGTGCGGGCTGGCAACGACCGTTCTTCCGTCTTCGATATAGGGCTTGAAGCGCTCCACCCAGTCCGCACCGGAGTTCCGGAAACCCGTCAGATCGAGCTGTCCCGCACGTGCGAACGTGTGGTTCTCCAGCTCGCTGGTCTCGAGGGGGCCGTTCATTCGCCATCCGCTGTCGGTCGGATAGAAGTAATGGGGCGAGATGAAGACCTCGTATCCGCCCGCCTTCGCCGCCTCGAAGATTCTCTCCATGTTTTCGACGGTCCTGTTCTCCGTGACGCTCGCCCCCACCGCGTCCCAGGCAGCTCCGTCCTCGCTCAGCACGTCGTTCTGCGGGTCGATGAACACAACGGCCGTGTCGGTCTTCGAGATTTCCACCTGTGCTCCTCACGCGATACGCACCACTGGTGTGACGAATATTCCGGTATCGCGGGGTGTCCTGCCGAAGCACATTCCGGTCCGGAAAGACGATGTCTCTTCCTTGTCCGGTGCGGATTGTTACGACACCAAGCGACAGCACTCGAGTTCCGCGCTCACCTCGGGATGCAGGCCCTGGGGGGCGCTTTCCCGGCCACTCGGCCCTCCTCCCCACCCTGCACCATCTCGGGGCGTTCCGCATCGGTGCGTTGCTGCACCCCGGTCACCGCCCCTGCCGTCCCACGATGCGGTCGGCCTGTTTTGGTCGGTGGCGGCGGGCTGAGCCCTCGGGGCCGCACAACGCCGGTTCGGTGTCGTCGATTACGCCGTTGGAAGCAGGTGAACGACTCCACGCAACCGAGCACGACGGGCGGACGGGACTGTTCCGGACCGAGTTGGCGCACTCACGGAACGTCTCAGGATGCGCCGCGATGAGCGGCCTACCATGATTTACCGAAAGAGCGCCAGTTCACACAGACACGGAGGGAGAGAGCGCAGAATCATATCCCGCCAGAATTCAGGAATGAGCATGACCGAAACTTTTCCATCCCGCGAGGAGTGGATCGCCGGGGGCAGCCGCCGACCCCTCCCCGGATTCCCGCATGCGGTATTCGTGCGACAGGACGGGCCCGTGTCCGGCCGTCCCGTGACCCTGTTGCACGGTTTTCCCACCTCCTCGCACGACTGGGGTGCCGTAGTCCCCTACCTCGTGGCTGCCGGGTGCCGGGTGACAACAGCGGACTTCCTAGGTTTCGGTGAGAGCGACAAGCCGTACCCCCATGACTATTCGGTATGTGAGCAGGCCGACCTCGTCGAAGCCCTCTGGCGGCTCACCGGCCGTGAGACGACTGCCCTGGTCGCCCACGACTACGGGGTGTCCGTCGCGCAGGAACTGCTGGCCCGGGAACCGGCCAGGGTGACGTCCATGATGTGGTTCAACGGAGGCATCTGGCCCGATTTGCATCATCCGATCCCCGAGCAGAACCTCCTTGCCGGCCCAGGCGGTACGGAGGCAGCACGCCACGTGGACGAGGAAAAGTTCACCGCAGCCATCAAGCGCCTCACCGGCGAACGGCCCCTGCCGGCCGACCTGCTGCACGACATGTGGCTCGGCGCACGCTCACGTGACGGCTTCAGAATCCTGCCGTCGCTCCTGAATTACATGCAAGAACGCAGGGAGAACAGCACCCGCTGGACCGGGACACTGTGCACCTACCAGGGCGACCAGCACTTCATCTGGGGACCGGCCGACCCCGTCAGCGGCGCACACGTGATTCCCCGTATCCTCGAGGTCGTGCCCCACGCGGCGCTCACCGTCCTGGACAAGGCTCCGGCAGTCGGCCACTTCCCCCAGGTGGAAGCACCCGAAATCGTCGGCCCACTCCTCGCGGACTGGCTGGGAGACCACACGTGAGTGGGCCTGCGGACCAAGCTTCTGCGGGCGGGCGCGTCAGGTGTTCTCCAGGCCGCCGTCGACGGTGAGGACCTGGCCGGTGACCCATTCCACCGCGGGGTCGGCGAGCCGGAGCACCCACACGGCGACCTCCTCCGGCCGGCCGCGGCGGCCGAGGGGGATGCGGGCGGCCTCGGCGTCCTTGATCTCCTGGACTTCGGCCGGGGAGAAGCCGGAAGAGGCCAGTGCGCCGGACTCAACGGGCCCAGGGGCGACGGCGTTCACCCGTATGCCCTCCGGGGCGAGTTCGAGCGCCCAGCTACGGGTCAGGTGCTCGATCGCCGCCTTCGACGCACCGTAGTGACTCGCGACGGCAAGGGGACGGTGCCCGAAGGTGCTCGCGATGTTGATGATCGACCCGCGGGACTGGGCCAGGTACGGCAGTGCGGCGCCGGCGAGCAGGCTGGGGGCGACGACGTTGGTGTCGAAGATCTGCCTGACGCGGTCGGCCGCCACCTCGCGCAGCGGCATGGACATGAAGACGCCGGCGTTGTTGACCAGGACGTCCAGGCGGCCCCAGCGGTCCATGGCAGTTCGGATGATCGACTGGGGTACGTCCTGCTCGCTGATGTCGCAGCGGATGGTCTCGATCGAGGGGTGTGCGTCGGAGAGCTCGGCGAGAGCCTGTGCATTGCGGCCGGTCCCGAGGACGGCTGCCCCGGCATCGGCGAAGGACATGGCCGCTGCACGGCCGATTCCCGAGCTCGCGCCGGTCACGATCACCACTCGGCCGGTGAAGTCGACTGCCGGACGATTCGACATGGTCGGACCCTTCAATTGGTACGTGGACTGGGAGCACCCGAGCCGCCGGAGTCACAGACGTACGGCCACCGCGGCGGTACGGTCCTCGTGGTCGATGAGCCTTGTCGTGGGCTGCACGTGCCCCGACATCCGCTGCCGGGGCGGCAGGCGGACCACGGGCGTCCGTCGCACAGCCCTGATTGCCGACGACCTGAGGTATTTGTCTGTCGGGGTACTAGACCGGACGGCGCTCCGGTCTGTGACACGTTGGCCGCAGGGCAGTGTGCGACGGCCCAGCCGGCATGACGGCTGACCTGTTCAGCCGGCCCGGGTGAGCACGGCCGGCGGCTCTTGAGTCTCCACCGACTGGAAGGCCCACACTCCTGACGTGAACGACGACAGCCTTCCGCTGCTGACCATCGGGCAGCTGGCCCGGCGTACCGGCATGCCGGTACGCACGATCCGCTACTGGTCCGACCTCGGCGTCGTGCCCCCGGCCGACCGGTCCGGCGGCGGCTACCGACTCTACGACGCCGAGGGCGTGGCCCGCCTCCAGCTCGTGCGCACCTTGCGTGAGCTGGGGCTCGGGCTGGAAGAGGTGCGCCAGGTCGTGGAGCGGGAGGCCACCGTCGCCGAGGTCGCCGCCGCACATGTGCAGGCCCTGGACGTACAGATCCGCGCCCTGCGGCTGAACCGGGCCGTCCTTGCCACGGTGGCCGGACGGCAGTCCGACACGGAGGAAATGGAACTCATGAACCACCTCGCACGGCTCTCCGCCCAGGAGCGAACAGCGATCATCGAGGACTTCGCCCGTGAGGTCTTCGACGGCCTCGATGCCGATCCTCTCCTTCAGGCCCGGGTACGCAGCCTGCCCCCGCAGCTTCCCGACGACCCGACCCCGCAACAGGTCGACGCATGGATCGAACTGGCCGAACTGGTCGCCGACCCCGCTTTCCGCACCCGCATGCGGCACATGATGGAGCGCCACGCCCAGGGGCGAGGAGACCGGAACGGGCCAGCCCGGCAGCCCGGCGCCTTCCTGTTCTTCGCCCAGAAGATCGCCCTGCTCGTCACCCCGGCCCGAGAGAACGGCACGGATCCAGCGTCCGACGAGGCCGCCACCGTGCTCGACGACCTCTTGGGTACGGGGCCCGGGTCGCCTCGCCGTAGCGACGTCCTGGAACGGATCGAGGCCGCCCTGGACACGCAGGCCGACAGGTACGAACACCTCCTGGCGGTCATCCGGGGTGAGGAGCCCGGGCCCGCGGCGAACCCCGACCACCACTGGCTGGCACAGGCCCTGCGGGCGCGCAGCTGATGCCGGGCGGCTATGACCCGAACTTGGTCCATCGGCCTTCGGAGACCACCTCGACGACGCCGTCGACCACCTTGATGGCCGTCTGTTCGTCGATGGCGTAGGCCGGGACGCCGATGTCGGCGGCCCACCGCTCCGCGTCGGCCATGGTGTTGCCCGGGAAGGCGTCCAGGTGCGGGAAGATCGAGAAGTCGACGACTCCCAGGGTGCGGTCGTCCGGCGCGGACGCCCACTCGACGAAGTACGCACCGATCCGCGGTGTCATCACCATGCTTCCGGCGCTGACTCCCACCCAGACCGTGTCGGGCAGTGCGGGCAGCAGGTCGGCCACTCCGGACTCGCGCATCCAGTGGCACAGGTACGTCGCGTCGCCGCCGTCGACCAGGAGCACGTCGGCCTCCCGGATCCAGGGGACGTACCGCTCGGCGCCGATGGTGGGGAGTGCGGTGAGCTCGAGGACGCCGAGCGACGCCCAGCCCAGGCCGGTCAGGTGCTGCCACGTGGGCTCGGCGGCCAAGAGGCCCCGCACCGACGTCGGACCGCACATCGGGTGACCCCATTGTGCTGTCGGGACGCAGAGGGCGTGGGATTCGGCGATCGGCTTGCCGAGAAGCTTCACGAGCGCCGTGCGGATGCTCGGGTTCGTGACGCCGCCTGACGTGAGCAAGAGCTTCAAGGTTCCTCCGGTTTTCGCGCGCAAAGGGATGTCCTGAAGACCTCAAAACTTGCCGGAACTCATCGGAGTTCGGGCAGACGTGAATGCGCTAGGCCTTTCGGCCCGGTGGGCAGCGACCCCACCGGTCCGAAAGGCCCACGCAGGGCGGGTCGGGTCAGACGGTGAGGCGATCGGCCATGAGCTTGGCGAAGCGCGCCGGGTCCTTCAGCGCGCCGCCTTCGGCGATGAGGGCCATGCCGTAGAGGAGTTCCGCGATGTCGCCGAGGCCGGCGTCGGCCGGGTCCCCGCCATGTTCGGCGTGGGCCTTGTTGAGGCTGCCGACCAGCGGGTGGCCCGGGTTGAGTTCGAGGATGCGCTTGGTGTGCGGGACGTCCTGGCCCATGGCCCGGTACATGTTCTCCAGCGCCGGGGTGATGTCGTGCGTGTCGGAGACGAGGCAGGCCGGGGAGACGGTCAGGCGGGTGGACAGCCGGACCTCCTTCACGTCCTGGGTGAGTACCTCGGTCATCCAGGACAGCAGGCCGGTGTACTCCTTCTGCTGGTTCTCGCGATCGCTGACGGTCTGCGTGTCCTGCTCGCCGGCGTCCAGGTTGACCTCGCCCTTCGCCACCGAGCGCAGCTGCTTGCCGTCGAAGGCGGGCACCGCGGTGACCCACACCTCGTCGACGGAGTCGGTCAGCAGCAGTACCTCGATGCCCTTCGCGCGGAAGGCCTCCATGTGCGGGGAGTTCTCGACGGCCTCCCGGGAGTCGCCGGTCAGGTAGTAGATCTCCTCCTGGCCCTCCTTCATGCGCTCCACGTACTGCGCCAGCGTGGTCGGCGCTTCCGCGTCGTGCGTGGAGGCGAAGGAGCACAGCGACAGCAGGGTGTCCCGGTTGTCGAAGTCGCTGAGCAGGCCCTCCTTCAGCACGGAGCCGAACTCGCGCCACACGGTGGCGTAGCGGTCGGGTGCGCCGGTCATCAGGTCCTTGAGGGTGGACAGGACCTTCTTGGTCAGACGCCGGTGGATCATCTGGATCTGCCGGTCCTGCTGCAAGATCTCGCGGGAGACGTTGAGCGAGAGGTCCTGCGCGTCCACGACGCCCTTGACGAAGCGCAGATAGGGCGGCAGCAGTTCCTCGCAGTCGTCCATGATGTGGACGCGCTTCACATACAGCTGCAGGCCGCGCCGCTGATCGGCGGTGAACAGGTCGTGCGGGGCGTGGGAGGGGATGAACAGCAGCGCCTGGTACTCGAAGGTGCCCTCGGCCCGCAGCAGGATGGTCTCGGCCGGGTCCAGCCAGTCGTGGGCCAGGTGCTTGTACAGCTCGTGGTACTCCTCCTCGGTCACCTCCTCCTTCGAGCGTGCCCACAGCGCCTTCATCGAGTTCACGGTCTCCGGCGCGGCAGCCTGCTCGCCTCCGTCGTCCTCCGGGTCGGCGGCCGCCGCCGGGGCCTGTGCCGGCATGCGGATGGGCCAGGTGATGAAGTCCGAGTACCGCTTGACGATCTCCCGGAGTTTCCAGCCGTCGGTGTAGTCGTGCAGCTGGTTCTCCGCGTCGACGGGCTTGAGGTGCAGCGTCACGGCCGTCCCCTGCGGCGCGTCGTCGGCGGCCTCGACCGTGTACGTTCCCTCACCGCGCGAGGTCCAGCGGGTTCCCCGGCTCTCCCCCGCCCTCCGGGTCACCACGGTGACCTCGTCGGCGACCATGAAGGCCGAGTAGAACCCGACGCCGAACTGGCCGATCAGGCCGGCCGCGGCATCCGCGTCCTTGGTGTCCTTCAGCTCCTGCAGCAGCCTCGCCGTCCCGGAACTGGCGATCGTGCCGATGAGGGACACGACCTCGTCGCGGGACATGCCCACCCCGTTGTCGCGGACCGTCAGCGTCCGCGCCTGAACGTCCGCGTCCAGGGCGATGTGCAGGTCGGAGACGTCCGCGCCGAGTGCGTCGTTCTGCAACGACTCCAGGCGCAGCTTGTCCAGCGCGTCGGAGGCGTTGGAAACCAGTTCCCGCAGAAAGACATCCTTGTTCGAATACATCGAATGGATCATCAACTGCAGCAGCTGACGCGCTTCCACCTGGAACTCGTGGATCTCAGCGGACATGACGAGCGAACCCTCCAAAGATCTGTGGCCTACTACCGCACGCACTCTAGACCCGTACTTCGCGGGTCGTTGATTCGTATGGTGTGACCGGTCCGGGAGTGTCCTGGGCCGGTCGTATGGCGTTGGTCGGGGTGTGTCGA
>NZ_JBEYWO010000045.1:0-49096 GCF_040644455.1 Streptomyces sp. NPDC046977 | reverse complement strand
GCCCCGGCCGGGTGGGGGGCCCCCCCCACGGGGGCCCCCCCCCCGGGACGGGCCGTTCGGCTGTCCGGGCCGCGCGGTCGACGCGGGCGCTCAGGCCTTCGCGCCCCGGTCCTCACCGGTCACGTCCTCGATCAGCAGCGCCTCGACGGCGGTCGCAAAATCGGAGAGGACGGGGTGGTCGAAGAGCGACTGCACCGCCACCGGGACCCGCAAGGCCTCCCGCAGCCGGCCGACGACGCGGGTGGCGGCGAGGGAGTGGCCGCCGAGCGCGAAGAAGTGGTCGTCCGACCAGACGCGGGGAACGTCCAGCACCGACGTCCAGACGTCGGCGACGAAGTGCTCGGCCTCCCCGCGCAGCGGCACCCGGGCGCGCCCCGAACTCTCCGGGGGCTGCGGAAGCGCGGCGCGGTCGACCTTGCCGCTCGGCAGGGTCGGCAGCGCCGCCGACGTCAGCCATCGGCGGGGCACCATGTGGTCGGGCAGCAGGCGGCGAAGCCGGGCCTCGACGGCCGCGGTGTCGATGCCGGCGGGGACGAGGTGGCCGACCACATGGGCGGAGCCGCCCTCGCCCGACACCGTCACCGCCGCGTCGGCAATCTCGGCGTCGGCGCGCAGCACGGCCTCCACCTCTCCCAGTTCGATCCGGTATCCGCGCACCTTCACCTGGCTGTCGCGGCGGCCCCGGTACTCCAGCGTCCCGTCACTCGACCGGCGGACCATGTCGCCGGTGCGGTAGCACCGTTCACCGGGCACGAAGGGATCGTCCGTGAACGCCGTCGACGGCAGATTCCGGTAGCCGCGGGCCACGCCGCGACCGGCCACCCACAGCTCGCCGGTCACCCCCGGCGGCACCAGGCGGCCCAGCGGATCCACCACGTAGCAGCGGGCGCCCGCCACGGGACGGCCGATCGGGACGGTCCCGCCGGTCGACCCGGTCACCTGGTGCACGGTGGTGGTGACGGTCGCCTCGGTGGGTCCGTAGGCGTTCCACAGCTCACCGACTCGGGACCGCAGTTCACGGGCGAGCGTCGCGTCCAGCGCCTCGCCGCCGGTGACCGCTCGCATCCCCGGGCCTCCCGGCCAGTCCGCGGCGAGCAGCATGCGCATCGTCGTGGGGGTGAGGTCCACGAGGGTGACGCCACTGCTCGTGATCCGCTCGGCCAGCGCGTACCCGTCGTTGGCGCAGGCCCGTTCGACGACGACGCAGCGGCCCCCGGCCGCCAGCGGCGTCCAGATCTCCTGGGCCGAGATGTCGAAGGACAGCGGCGCGACGGCCGCCATCGCGTCCTCCGGTCCGACCCCGGGCGTCACACGGAATCCCTCGACGCAGGCGGCCAGGTTGGCGTGGGTGACCTCGACGCCCTTCGGGCGGCCGCTCGACCCCGAGGTGTACAGGACGTAGGCGAGCTCGTCGGGGCACGCCCCGGGCAGCGCGCGCACGGCGTCGCACGCGAACAGCGCGTCGCCGTCGAGCGCGCCGGGCAGGCCGGGTGCCGCCGGCCCGCGCACGATCACGGCCTTGACGCCGCCGTCCGCGGCGAGCGCGGCCAGCCGTTCGGCCGGCTGGTCCGGGTCGAGCGGCAGATAGGCCGCACCGGCCCGCCACACCGCAAGCAGGACGGCGGGCAGCAGATGGTCGCGGGGCACGCTCACGCCCACGACGTCCCCGGCGCCCGTCCCGGCGGCGAGCAGTCCCGAGGCGGCACGGGCGGACAGGACGGCCAGTTCGGCGTAGGTGAGGGATCCGCCGGGGCCGGTCACGGCGACCGACCCGGGCCGGCTGCGGGCGGCGTCCAGGACGGCGTCCAGTACGGTCGCCGGCATCGACACCGGCAGCGCGGGTCCGGCGGCGGCAGCCAGCAGGGAGTCGCGCTCCGGGGGGCTGACCAGTTCGAGTCCGGCGAGCGGCAGACCGGGCTGTGCCAGCCCGCTCCGCAGGGTCCTGAGCATGCGCTCGGCGAAGGCCTCGGCGTCGGTCTGCGTGAATCGCCCGGTGGCGTACTCGATCTGGAGCTCGGCCGCGGTGGCCGTCCGCGTGACGAAGACCGACAACTCGTTGGCCGCGGCTCCGCTCCCCCGGTCCGAGCGCAGGTCGAGACGGAAGGCACCGCGGGACACCGTCGCCGGCTCGTCGAGCGGCAGCATGGTGATGACGACCGGGGTGCGCGACGCGCCGGCGCTCCGGTGGGCGGGCAGACGGTCGATCAGCTCGCGGGCGGGCAGTTCCTGGTGGGCGAGGGCGTCGACGGTGGTCGTGGCGCAGTGCCGGACCAGGTCCCGGAAGGTCTGTGCGCCGTCGATGCGCAGCCGCAGCGGCAGGGTGTCGACCAGGGGGCCCAGCAGGCGTTCGGTCCCGGTCCGGTGGCGGCGGGCGGCGGCCGCGCCGATCACCACGTCGTCGTGTCCGGCCAGCCCGCCGGTGACGAGTGCCAGGGCTGCGAGGTAGCAGGCGAACGGGGTCGTCCCGGTCTCGGCGGCGAAGCGGGCCAGGCGGGCCGGCAGGGACTGCTCCAGGGTGACGGTCACACGGTCCGTCGCCCAGCCGGGTGCCGCATCGGCCCCCGGCAGGTCGTCGGGGATGACGGCGCCTTCCAGCGCGGTCCGCCAGTACGCGTCCAGCCTGTCGTGGCGCGGACGGTCGCCATCGAGTTCCCGCTCGTGGAGGGCGAGGTCGCTCACCTGCAAGGGGAGGTCGTCCACCGGGTCCCCGGCCAGCTCCGCGGCGAGTTCACGCAGGAGGACGGCGACAGAGGCGCCGTCGAAGGCCATGTGGTCCACGGCGACAACGAGTTCGCCGGCGTCGTCGGCGGTGCGCGCGAACGCGGCCCGCAGCAGCGGGGTTTCGCCCCCGAGGTCGAAGGCGTACCCCGCCGTGTCCCGGTGCAGCGCGTCGAGACGCCCCTGCCGCTCGTCGGCGGTCAGGGCGCGCAGATCGGCCTCGACGACCGGGACGGGCACCGCGGGACCCACCACGAGGTACGGCTCGGTGTCGAACCGGACGGTGCTGCGCAGCACTTCGTGGCGGCGCACCACGGCGTCCAGCGCCTCGCGCACGACCCGTCCGCTCACCGGGCCCACCACGCCGATGCGCATCGTCAGGGTGGTGACGGGCGCGTCCGGGGCCAGTTGACGCAGCAGCCAGAACTCCCGCTGCATGGCCGTGAGCGGGTAGCGGCTCAGGCCGGGCGTACGGCGCAGTGGCGGTTCGGCGGCCATGGCGTCCGTGGTGTCCATGGCGAGCGCCAGGGATGCCGGGGTGGGATGGTTCAGGAAGGTCGCGAGCGGCACCGGCGTCCCGCGCCGCCGTCCGAGCTCACTGACGACGCGGGCGGCCGCCAGCGAGTGGCCACCGAGGTCGGCGAAGCGGTCCTCGGCACCGACCTGGTCGATGCCCAGGACCTCGGCGACCACGTCCGCGACGAGCCGCTCGGTGTCGTTGCGGGGAGCCGTGTACGGGGCGTCCGGCCGCCGTCCGGCGGTGATGACGGGCAGTGCCCCGCGGTCGACCTTGCCGGTGGGGTGGACAGGGAGCCGGGGCAGCACCGCGATGCGCCACGGCACGGCGTGCCGGGGCAGCCGCGCGGTCAGCCAGGCGCGCAGTTCCGCCTCGCCGGCCGTGTCCGACTCGGCGTATCCGACGAGCCGGTCGTCGGCGGCCAGGACCACGGCGTGCCGGACGCCGGGGTGGTCGGCGAGCACGGCCTCCACCTCACCGGGTTCCAGGCGGACACCGCCGACCTTCACCTGCTCGTCGGCGCGTCCGACGAAGTGGTAGGTGTCCCCCTGGCGTCGCACCAGGTCGCCGGTGCGGTAGCCGAAGGCACCGAAGCGCTCGGCGGTCAGTTCGGGGCGGTCGAGGTAGCCGCGGGCGACGACCGGCCCGGCGATCCACAACTCCCCGGTCTCGCCGTCCGGCAGGACCTCGCCGTCCGGGGACCGCACGGACAGTTCCGCGCCGGCGATGGGGCTCCCGATCGAGGGGTTGCCGGTGCCGTGCCGGTCCACCTCGGTCATGGTGCAGCACACCGTGCACTCGGTGGGGCCGTAGCCGTTGACCACCCGCCGGACCTGGGGGTGGGCGTAGACCCGGTCGCACAAGGCCCGGGTGACCAATTCGCCGCCGGTGATGACGGTCCGTACGTTCGGCGGCAGAGTGTCGCGCAGCAGCGCCGACAGGGCGGACGCAGCGGCGATGAGCACGGTCACCTCGGACCGGGCCGGGAGCGTCGGCACGGCGAACAGGTTCTCCGCCAGGATGACGGTGCCCCCGGCCGCCAGCGGGGCGCAGATCTCCACGGTCGACGGGTCGAAGCACACCGACGTCGCGGCCAGCATGCCGCCCAGTTCGTCCGCGGAGAGGAATTCCGTGAACCAGCGGATCAGGTTGTACAGGTTGCGGTGCTCCACGACCACGCCCTTCGGCGTACCGGTGGAGCCCGAGGTGTAGATGACGTACGCCGCGCCGTGCGGATCGGGCCGCACACCCAGCGTGTCCGCCGGCTTCGTGTCCTCGACGGGGACGGACACGGCGGACGACGGCACGATGTGCTCCGTGCCGCGGGAGGTCAGCACCGTCGAGAGCGAGGCGTCCTCGGCGATGAACCTGATGCGCTCCTCGGGGTACGCCGGATCCAGCGGCACATACGCGGCACCGGCCTTCAGCACGCCCAGGAGAGCGGGGATCAGCCACTGGTCCCGCTGGATACACAGACCGACACGGTCGCCGCGGCGCACCCCGGCGGCGTGCAGTCGCCGGGCAATTCCATTCGCCAGGCGATCCGTTTCGGCGTATCCGAGCCGGATGTCGCCCACCACCACGGCGGTACGGTCCGGAGTTCTCCGCGCTTGCTGCTCGAATGCCTCGTGCACGCAGGACGCATTCACATGACGATCAGTTCTCATTGGGCTCACTGTCCACCGTGCGCATCGAGCATGCCGCGGCGCAGCACCGCCGCAATTCTCCGACTCGACTTGTTCTCAAACGGATGTGAACGTTAGCACCGCCGCGCCACCCATAACGGGCGGCGAAATCAAGGCCGCGTCAAGGCCCCGTATGAATTCCGGGAAAAACCGCGACCGCACGCGGCAACCGCCGGTCACCGTCATCGGGGAAGGGCCGGAGCCTTTCCCCGATGACGGCATTCCGGGCGGCCGTGGCTATGAACTACCGGCTACAGCCCGGCGGACGACCCGGCTCCCTTCAGATGCCGGTCCAGGAACCGGCAGCCGTCCTCGAGTTCGAACCACGGGGTCCCGGTGTGCCCGCCGAGATTGGCGTGCAGCGTCTTCTCCTTGCTGCCGAAGGCGTCGAACAGGTCCAGGGCCCGTTGCCGGGGGTTGCCCTGGTCGTCCCACTGCAGCAGGAACAGCAGCGGGACGGTGACCTGCCGGGCCTCCTCGCGCTGCGCACGGGGTACGTACCCGCCGGCGAAGAAGCCGGCGGCCACGATGCGCGGCTCGGCCACCGCGAGCCGGATGCCGAGGGCGGCCCATCCCCCGGAGTACCCGACGGGGCCGGTGATCCCGGGCAGTTCGAGGAGGGCGTCCAGCGTGGTCCGCCATTCCGGGACCGCGTTCTCGACGAGCGGGCCGATGAAGAACTCGAAGATCTCGTCGACCGGCTCGCCGGCCTGCATTGCCCGCCGCAGGTCGGCGCGGGCCTGCTCGTCGGCGGCGGAACGGGGACGGTCACCGCATCCGGCGGCGTCGATGGTGGCGACCGCGTAGCCGCGCGCCGCGGTGTAGCGGGCGCGGGCCACCAGCCGGGGATCGGCCTTGGGCAGGCCGTTGTTGTGGGACATCAGGACCAGCGGAGCCGGTGCGGAGCCCGGCGTCCACAAGGTGCCGGGGATGTCGCCGAGGGTGAATTCGCGCTCGACGACGCCGTCGTCGAGGCGCTGTTCGGAAGTGAAGTGCACGGTCGTGCCTTTCGGGAGAGCTCGTGAAACGGCGCTCCCGGACGACCTATCGCCCGACCGTGGCCCCGGAGGGGAGCACCCATGTCGATACTGCGTTCACGGGTACCACCTCCTCGTTCTCTCGCACGGCCTCGCGGAGAGTAGCAACCGCCGCCGCGGTCCGCCAACGGGTTTTCGCGAAGTCGTCACGCGGACGGTGTCACATCCGGCCCCGCCACCCTGTCGTCATGGTCGAAGAGCACGCCAGTCGCGCAGCGGAGGTTCCACAGCATGGGCGTCGAGCCGTCACGGCGAGCCGAAGGCCACCTGCACACCGACCGGCCGGCCCGGTTTCTGGCGGGACTGCGCACGGACGCCGAACGGTCCGGCACGCAGGGCACCCTCGACACCCCGTGGGGCCGGTGCGCGCTGGAGACCGGGCCCGACTCGCTCACGATCCGCGTCGAAGCCGCCGACGGGGAGAGCCTGCGGCACGTCCAGAAGCTGGTCGCCGACCGCCTGCGGGACATCGGCGCGGACGAGGCCGCCCAGGTCACCTGGCGACCGGCCGCACCCGCCGCGCCCCGCTCCTCGCGACGGGGCAGGAAGCTGGGTCTCGCCCTTGTCGTCACCGCGGTCGTCGCCGCCCACCTGGGCCTGGGCGGTCTGCTCCTCACGTCCGGCCCGTGGAAGCACTGGGCCCTCGGCGCCCTCCTGGCCGTGGTCCTGGCCAAGGCCGCCTTCCTGCTCCTGCGCCGCGGCAGGGCCCGCCGGGTGGCCAGGTCCTGATCGGCGCGTGGCGCGGCCGGGGCCCCGCGGCAGTAAGCTGTTCCCAGCGGTGGTCCTCGCGACTGCCGCGCGGCGGTGGGGCCCGCCGTACCCGAACCGCGGTGAGGATGCCGCCAACGGTCCCTACTTGTGACGATCCGCGCCCGCGACACGGCGCCGCACGAGTAGGAGACGTATGACCTCGCAAGAGCCCTTCGCGCCGATGACCGAGCCGATCGACCCCGACATCCCACAGCCGGCTCCTGCGCCGCCGCGGACTTCGCAGGTCCGGGGGCAGGGGCCTGTCGTGGGTGTCGTCGCGATCGGAGGAGTCCTGGGGGCGTGCGCCCGCTACGGCGCGGGCCTGCTGTGGCCCACCGCGCCCGGCGCCTTCCCGTGGACCACGTTCGCGGTCAACGCGGTCGGCTGCGCCGTGATCGGGATCTTCATGGTGGTCATCACCGAACTGTGGTCCGCGCACCGACTGGTGCGCCCCTTCTTCGGCACCGGCGTCCTGGGGGGCTTCACCACCTTCTCGACCTACACCGTCGACATCCACACCCTCATCCAGGACGGTCACGCCCGGACCGCGCTGGCCTACCTGGCCGCGACCCCGGTCGTCGCCCTCGCCGCGGTGTGGGGCGCCGCGACCGGCACACGCCACCTGATCGCGAGGAGGCAGACATGACACGGCTGCACGGCAATGCCATGCGCTTGACGATCTTGATCGGCGACAACGACACCTGGCACCACAAGCCGCTCTGCACGGAGATCGTCCACCGGGCCCACAAGGCCGGCCTGGCAGGCGCCAGTGTCTTCCACGGCGTCGAGGGCTTCGGGGCCTCGTCGCTCATCCACACCGCCCGGCTGCTCTCCATGAACGAGAACCTGCCGGTGGCCGTCACCGTCGTCGACCACGAGGAGCGCATCCGCGCGTTCCTGCCGCAACTCGACGAACTCGTCACCGAAGGCCTGGTGACCCTCGACGAGGTCGAGGTCATCCGATACGTAGGACGGGGACACCACTCGTGAACTGGGCACTGGTCATCGCGGGGGCCATCGTCGGCGCGCCCCTGAGGTACCTCACCGACCGGGCCGTCCAGGCGCGGCACGACACCGTCTTCCCCTGGGGCACCTTCACCGTCAACGTCGTCGGCTGCCTGATCCTGGGCACGCTCGCCGGCGCGGTCACCTACGGCGCCGCCTCCCGGTCCGTGCAACTGCTCGTCGGCACCGGATTCTGCGGGGCGCTGACCACCTACTCGACGTTCTCCTACGAGACGCTGCGCCTGGCCGAGACCGGAGCGAGGTTCTTCGCGGCGGCCAATGTCGTCGCAAGTGTCGTCGCCGGCCTCGGGGCCGCGTTCATCGGGGGCGCGCTCGCCCAGGCGGTCTGGGCCTGACCGGCGGGCAGCGCCGCTGCACATCGAGCGGCGGGTGTCGCGGTTTCAAGGCCTGCCGCGTCCCTGAAGTGCCGTAAACGGTCCGCGGCTCAGGTGGCCGGATCGGTCAGGGCAGTATCGCGGGTGTCCGTTCCGCCCAGTTCCTCGGTGATCGCCAGCGCTGTCCGCAGGAGCGCGGACTCGGTCCCGATGGCGTCCTCCGGTAGCGAGGAGGTGGTGCCCACCAGGGCCACCGTGGCCGCGACGTCATGTTCGTCGAAGACGGCCGCGGCCAGGACCACACCATCGATCGACGGCACCCGGATCCGGCTGAGACCGCGGGACCGGCACGGCTCCAATTGGTTTTGGAGCTTCGCCCGTTCTTCGTCCGGGATGCGGGAGAGGTACCTCTTGGTCCTCTCCTGATCCCCGGACAGCGCGACGAAGAGCCTGGTCTGCGCCGAGTCGGGTCCCAGCGTCGACCCGATCCGGACGGTGATCAGAATCGGGTGGGTGCCGGCTTCCGACACCAGTGAGACCACCGGACCGGACGCGCCCCACACGGACAGCACCACGGAGCGGCCCGTGTCGAGCGACAAGGCGTCCATATGGCGAGGTGCGATGTCCAGCACACGTCGCTGGCCCTGGGCGACGGCGCCGAGCTGCAGAAGCAGCCGCCCGGGGACGTACGCCGTCGGGTCGTCCGGCGCACGTTCAAGAATCTCGTCGAGGACCATCGAGGTGAAGTAGCGGTGCACGGTGGTCCGGTTGAGTCCGATCCGTGCGGCAGCCTCGGCCACGGTCACCTTCGGCTTGTTGAGCGTGAACAACCGCAGGATTTCCGCGACGCGGTGCACCGCCTGGATGTCGCCGGTGCTGCCCCCGCTGGTCAAGCCCGCTCCTCACGTTGCTTTCACGTGCAACGGACTCTACCGAGCGCCCGGCACGGGGTTCAAATGGACAGGAGTCCGGCTGCGTTCTCCCCGGTCATCAACGTGATGTCGGCCGCTGCCACACCCTCGTCCAAGAGCACCCGGACCATCCTGCGGTACGCGGTGACCGGCAAGGGGTTGCCTTTCTGCCCGAGGTCGGAGGAGAGGATCGTCCGGCCGGGGCCGGCTGCCCGGTAGAACTCCGTGATCCGGTCGAACGGCTTGTCCTTCGGTTCCCGGCCGACCAGCATCGCCAGGCAGTGCTCGACAAAAGCACCGGCGCGGCACCAGTCGGCAATGCTCGAGGGGGAGGCGCCGAGGACGAAGTCGGGGTGGCTGATCACGATCCGTGTGACGCCGGCTTCGAGCGCGCCCGGGATCAGCACGTCGATCTCGGCGGCCGGCAGGTGCCCGCAGTTGAGGATGGCGGACTCGGCGGCGATCACGTCGAGGATGTCGCGGGTGGCGGCGTTGAGCTTGCCGGACTCGTCGAGCACGCTGATCGGCTCGTTCTCCCGCAGCGGCACGCCCGCGACCGGGAATCCACTGTGGTTGTGCGCATGGAAGTCCAGGTGTGCCCGCGAGGCGATGGTCGGGAACCACACGACCTTGCCGCCCATGCGCAGGGCCAGTTCGACGGCGTACGGATTGAGCCCGCCGACGGTGTTGTTGAGCGCGATACCCCCGTAGACCTTGACGGGAATGTCCTGCAACCCGGCCTGTTCCAACGCGAGGATGTCGGTCTGCATGCTGTGGTGGTGGGATTTGGCCACCAGGGCGCGGAATCCGAGGGATGCGGCGTCGGCCGCTGCGTCCATGATGGACATCCGACGGGGGAACGGGCTGGGGGCGGGGTGGGTGTGCAGGTCGACGGCGCCGGTGAGCAACGCGTCCACCTCGGTGTCGGCGTGCAGCCGGTCGGCATCCAGCGTCGGGTCCCACAGTGCGTTCACGGTCTGCGTCATGGGTGCGTCCTCGTCTCGTGGTCGGGCTTGTGGTCGGGCTTGCGGTCCGTCCGCGCTACTTGACGGCCATCGCGTTGGGCGGTGAGCCGACCCCGCCCCGCAGATTGAGCGGCTTGGCCGTCAGCAGGAACTCGTACACGCCGTCCTCGGCGCAGTCCTCGGCCAGCTCGTCGAGCTTCCACAGTTCGCCGATGATCAGTCCGAGCAGCGCGATGAGCGGGCGGTGCATCATGCCGTTGTGGGAAGGGCCGCGCGGGGGCGGCGGTTCGTCCGGGTCGACCCAGCCGGAACCGGCATCGACCGGAAAGGACTCCAGGCCGCCGTTGTCCGACGCGGCAAGGGAGATCTGGTGGTCCCACAGCCACGCGAGCATCTCCTCCGACTGGTGCAGGCCCGGGCTGCCGGTGCGGGCCGCGCGCTGCTCCGGTGTGGAGTTCAGCCAGTGCCGGGCCCATCCGGTGTGGAGCAGCAGGATGTCGCCCGGGCGGAACCCGACCCCGAAGTGCCGGGCCATCGCGTCGAGGTCGGACGGTGTGATGCCCCGCGGCGCGTCGGGCGCCAGGGGTTCGCCGATGCTGTCGAACCAGCGCACGGCGTCGAGCAGGACGCCCCGGCCCACGATGCCCTTCTCGGCGAGGAGCTGGATACCCAAGGAGGGTGTGCCCACGTCGATGTCGGACTCCTCGACGCCGCCGTAGAAGCCGTAGCGGGGGTGGCGGATGTGCCGGAGGCCGTCCACTTGGGAGGTGGACTGGAGGTAGAACGAGTCCAGCCAGTCGTCCCGGTGGTGCGGGTTGTTGGAGAAGATGTAGTGAGCGGTCGGCGGCCGCGTGCCGGTCAGGCTGGGCACGAACGCGTTCAGTGGGTAGTCCAGGTTGAACACCCGGCCCCGCTCGACGAGTCCGGCGCCGTCGAGGGCGGTCCGCGGTGTGAGGAAGTTCAGCGTGCCGAGCTGGTCGCCCGGGCCGAACACGTTCCACGAGGAACCCGGTGGGGCGTCGGTGCGGCGCAGCAACTCGTCATACCGTGGAACGGTCGCGGGGGTGGAGTTCATTGGTTCTCCCGGGTCGGGGGCGTGAGGTGCGTATCCACGGCAGCAGGAACGGCACGGCGACCGCGTTGAGCACGGACAAGGTGAGGTAGGCGAGGACGTAGTCCTGCGTGGTCGAGTAGATCTGGCCGAGGACCAGCGGTCCGGCCGCGGATCCCAGGCTGGTCCACGTCTGGAACTGGGCGAACTTCCTGGGGAAGTCGTCGATCCCGAACAGCTCCACGATCACCTGTGATCGGATCAGGATGGTGTTGCCCAGGCTCTGTCCGATCAGTGCGGCTCCGAGGAACAGGACCCAGCCGTACGGTGCCAACCCGACCAGGGCGACCCCGACGGCTTGTGCGCAGAAGCTGGTCATCGTCCATAGGTGCAGGCCCAGCCGGCGGATACCGGCGCTGCCGACCCACCGTGACGCGACCGCTGCCCCCGTCGCGACGGCGACCGCCAGGCGCGCGCCGGTGAAGTCCCGGGACAGCCCGGTCGCCACGATGTAGGTGGTCGCGCCCAGCTGCGAGGCGCTGATCAGGCTGAACGCCACAACCAATGGCCAGTGACGGAGCAGCGGAACCGGCCTGGCGGGCAGGACGGGCATACGCGTCGGTGTCGGCCGTGCCGCTGTCGCCCAGGTGCTGAGCGCCAGTGCGCCGCAGCTGACCACAAGGAAGCCCGCTGCGATCAGCAGGAACGATCGGGTGGCTGCCGCCTGGGTGGTCAGCAGGAGGGCCAGCACTGGTGAGACCAGGATGCCGCCGGCCGAGGAGCCGGAGGTCGCCAGTGCCATTCCGGCCGTGGGTCTGCCGTTGAAGACCCGTACCAGCACGATGGTCCCCACCACCACGATTCCGCCGCTGAAGATCGCGCCCAGTATCATGAACGCCGCGATGACGACGATTCCGGTGGGACGGACGGCCATCGCTGTGATGGCCGTCGTCCCGCCCAGTACCGCGCCCAACATCACCAGGTTCGGGCTGCGCTGTCCCAGGCGGGCGAACAGCGGCCCCGTGAGTGCACCCACCACGAAGAAGCCGGTGCTCCCTATGGACAGCTCCGCCGCGCTCACTGTGCCCGAGCGGAGGAACGCCGCGATGTAGATCGGGATGCCGTAGACCGCGACACCGCTGCCGGCGGTCTGCAGGACGAAGACAGCGACGGCGACGGGCGTGGCTTTCCTGTCCGGGCGCATACCTGGCCTTCGTGGGGAGCGTCATGCCTTGGCGCCGGCCCGTTCGCCCACCGTGTTCAGGTCGACCCCGCGTGTCTCCGGTCCGGCTGTGACAGCCAGCACGATGATCACCCCGCCGAACGCCGAGAGGATTCCTGCGGTGTAGTGGAAGGGCACGAGATGAGCCAGCCACAGCTGGTAGTAGGAGAAGAACGCAGGGATGACGACCGCGGTGCTGTAGGCGACACCCCAGCCCGACGACCGGACCGCGGTGGCGAAGCGTTCGTTGATGTAGGCGGGGAGCACGCCGAGCGAGCCGACGGTGAACACGTTGGTCAGCGCGGCCAGGATGGTCAGTTGGACCCAGCCGTGCACGTTCCCACTGCCCATCAGGGTGAACGTGACCGGGGTCAGCAGGACGGTGGTGGTCGCGGCGATGTAGAGCGCCCGTTTGCGGCCGATCCGGTCGCTCAGCCAGCCGTAGAAGAGGTAGGTCGCCATGCCCGGCCACGCGTTGACGAGCTGGGTGTGGGCGAGGTCGGAGGCGGTGTAGCCCTCGTTGGACAGAAGCAACTGCGGCATGACGCTGCCGAGCATGTTCACCGCGAAGAAGACGCCGGTCATGATGGCGTACGACTGCAGGAACGCCCGGCCGGACGACCCCTTGAGCATGTCGCGCAAGGGGGACTTGGAGTGCGACGTCTCCTTGTAGACGTCCGAGTCCTCGACCCTGCGCCGCAGGAACCAGGCGACCGCATAGGACAGCAGGGCGCCGATGAGGAACGGGATCCGCCATCCCCACTGGACGTACGGCGAGTGCAGCCCGGCGTTCGGCGCGAACAGCAGGACGATGGTCGTGAGACCGGCCACGAAGAACGGGCCGCCGCTCGCCGAGCACTGGACCAGCGCGCCGGTGAATCCGCGGCGCCCCTGGGGTGCGTACTCCAGGGCCATCGGCGTGGCAGCGGTGTACTCCCCGCCCAGGAAGATGCCTTCGATGAACCGCAGCCCGATCAGCAGCGTCGTGGCCAGTGTGGCGCCGACCTGTTCGGCGCCCGGCAGGAGTGCGATGAGCAGGGAGATCGTGCCGAACCCGTAGATGGTGACCGACCCGACTCTTCGCCGGCCGATCCGGTCGGCGAAGTGGCCGAACAGCAGGGCGCCGACCGGGCGGCCGATCAGGGTCGCGGCAAAGGTCATGCCGACGAACACCGACAGTTGGCTGGGCGAGAGGCTGGACTGGAAGTAGACCATCGCGGGCAGCAGGGACGTCGACGCCACGTAGATGGAGTAGGAGTCGACGGCGAAACCCGCCCAGGCACTGGTGATCGCCCGCCGTCTGCGGGCCCGTAGGTCGGAGTCGCTGGGTCTGGCACTGACTTCGGTGATGGAGGACATGGCTGAGGTCCCTTCGGCGCTGAAGGCACGGCGTATGGCGAAGTGGGTCAGTTGCCCGGGGCCGGGTACTCGTCGGCGTTGAGCACCCAGCCGGGCTGGGCGGAGAAGTCGTGGCGCGGGCCCGAGAAGATGTCGATCAGGTGGTTCACACCGGATCCGATGGCCTGCGAGGTGTGCACCGTGGGCGGCGGGATGATGGCCACTGAAGGGCTGCCGACGCGGGCATGGTCCTCCGGCCGCCAGGAGGTGGCGTCGGGGCCCCACGGCGTCTGGATGTGGTGGATGTAGGTACCCGCGACGACCAGGCTGCATTGTTCGAAGTCGTCGTGCGTGTGCGGCGAGAGCCGGTGCGGATCACGGGGACCGTTGCCCGGCTTGAAGAACCCGACCATGAAAGCGCGGGTCCGGAAGAGCCGGCCGAAACGCTTGGGGTCCTCCGGAACGTCGGCCATGAGGTAGGTCCGCCAGCGGTAGCCCCTGACCGGCTCCGGCCAGGGCTCCAGCGGTGCGACTCGTGGGTGCGGCTCGGCGTACCGATCCGCGTTGGCCGCCCGTTTCGCCCACTCCGCCTCGTCGGACTGGATGAGTTGCACGATCGGGCCGGCGCCCGTGCTGACGATCTCGCTGGAGCCGGGCGGGACGACGACCAGCGCGGGGCCGGTGACCGTGTGCTGCTCGCCGGATCCGGTTCCGCGGATGGCGCTGTTCTCGTCGATCAGCAGCACGACCTGTTCGGATGTCAGCTCGGCCGAGAAGATGGTGTCGCCGGACGCCGGCTGAGTGTGGATCAGCACGAAATTCTGCCCCCTGACGATCCACTGCCGACTGCCCGCCCCGGTGACGGCGCTGGGCGCGGTGACGGAGAAGTCGAGGAACTGCGGAGCGGCAATGGCGTCGCCCGACTGCTTGGGTGTCTTCGCGGACAGCGCGGCGCGAAGGTCGTCCTTGGTGTAGGTCACGAGTTCTCCTCGGCACGTTCGAAACGCAGGTGCAGGCGTCCTTCAAGGTCCAGCCCACGGCTCAGCCGCACGGGCATGCCGACGCGCAACGAGTCGGGCTCGGCGTCCACGTGCGACAGGACGCGAGGGCCTTCCGCCAGTTCGACGTAGGCGATGACGAAGGGAGCTCTCCCCGCGTACTCGCCCTGACCGCGGTGATTGACGGTGTAGGAGTGGACGGTGCCGGTACCGGAAAGCGCCTCCCAGATGAGGCTGTCCGACATGCAGTGCGGGCAGCGGGGACGCGGGTACCAGACCAGCGTGCCGCAGTCGGTGCAGCGGGGAAGTTCCAGCCGGTCGTCGGCCAGACCTTCCTCCAGGCGGGTGAGCACCTGGTCGTACGGGATCATGCGTCCTCCGCTCCGAGTAGCAGGGTGGCGGCGGCGGTACGGAAGCCGAGGTTGCCGCCGTGCCCCTGGACCAGCCCGATCCGGCAGTCCGGGACTTGAACCTCCGGCGTCGCCTCACCGCGCAACTGGCGGACGGCCTCGATGGTGCGGATCATGCCGCCGCGGGAATCGGGGTGGTTGTTGCACAGGCCGCCGCCGTCGGTGTTGAACGGCAGCCGGCCGTCCGCGCGCAGGGTGCCGCCGGTGACGAAGGCCCCGCCCTTGCCCTTCTCGCAGAAGCCGAGGTCCTCCAGGCTCATCAGCACGGTGATGGTGAAGGAGTCGTAGATCGACACATAGTCGACGTCCCGTGGCGTCAGTCCTGCCTCGGCGAACGCGCGTGGCCCGGAGACCGCGGCGCCCGTGCGGGTGAGGTCGATCCGGCCGGTGGCACTGTGCTTCACCGTCTCCCCGTGCCCCAGCACCTTGACCGTGCGCCGCGGGAGCGTGCGGGCGATCTCCTCCGACACGATGACCAGTGCCCCGCCGCCGTCGGTGGTGACGCAGCTGTCCAGCCGGTGCAACGGGTCCGAGATCATCGGCGAGTTGACGACATCCTCGATCGTGACCGGGTTGCGCAACAGCGCGTTGGGGTTGTACTGCGCGTGGTGCGCGGCAGCGACCTTGATCTCCGCGAGCTGTTCGGAGGTGGTGCCGTATTCATGCATGTGCCGCCGTGCCGCCAGGGCGTATCCCGCGGGCACCGTGACGCCGTAGCCGGCCTCGTACGGGTGCTCGGGGCCGCGGGCACCGCCGGTGGTTCCTCCTCCGTTCAGCGGAAGCCCGGCCATCGCGACCAGCGCCACACGGCACTTGCCGGCCGCCACGGCGGCAGCAGCATGTCCCACATGCATGGGATAGGACGCCCCGCCGCCTTCCGTGACGTCCACATAGGACAGATCGGTCAGGCCGAGGTAGTCGGCCATCGCGATCGAGCCGAGCCCGGGTACTTCCGAGCAGAAGAACCCGTCGACATCCGCCGGGCCGAGCCCGGCGTCGGCGAGCGCGCCGTAGGCGACCTCAGCCGTCACTTGGGGCACGGTGCGGTCGGGAATCCTGCGCAAGGGATGCTCGAAGGCACCGGCGATGCGCGCGGACACCTGCCTGGTCATGAGGATTCTCCTCGCAGATCGACGGTGTAGGCCGCCTCGGTCAGCGCGGCGACGTGATCCGGGGTGACGCCGGGGGCGCACTCGCGCAACGTCAGCACGCCATCGACGAACTCGAACACGGCCAGGTCGGTGTAGACGCGATCCACCACACCGGGCCCCGTGAGAGGGAAGCTGCAGCGCTTGAGCAGCTTGGGGTTTCCCTGCTTGTCGACGTGGGTCATCATCACCCAGACGCGGCGGGCGCCCGCAACCAGATCCATCGCACCGCCCACCCCGGGATTGCCGCCGGGGACAAGCCAGTTCGCCAGGTCCCCGGCCTCACCGACCTGGAGCGCGCCCAGCACGCACAGGTCCAGTCGGCCGCCCCTGGCAAGGGCGAAGGAGAGCGACGAGTCGAAGGAGGCGGCGCCCTCGAGCAGGGTGACAGGGTTCTTGCCCGCGTCGGTGACATCCGGGTCCGGCTCACTCAGCGGGGCCGGGCCGACGCCCAGCAGGCCGTGCTCGCAGTGGTAGAGGATCTCCTTGCCGGGTGTTGCCTGTTCCGGCAGGAGCAGCGGCACACCGATGCCCACGTTCACGCACCAGCCGTCCACGAGGTCGTCCGCCACCCGGCGGGCCATTTGCGCCCTGGTCAAGCTCAGCTGTGCGGTGGTCATCGGACCGCCTCCCGTGAGGTTTCCACGACGTGGTCCACGAACGGACCCGGCAAGTGGATGTCATCGGGCGGAAGGGATCCGTCGCGTTCGACGCGGTCGGCCTGCACGATCGTGGTGCGGGCGGCCATCGCGGCCAGCGGATTGAAGTTTCGGGCGCCGAGCCGGAACCGGAGGTTGCCGTACCGGTCGGCCCGATGCGCCTTCACCAAGGCGAGATCCGGTCGCAGCGGCGACTCGAACACATACGGGCGGCCGTCGATCACGCGGACTTCCTTCTCCGCCATGGTCTCGTGAGCCACGCCGCCGTCGCCGTAACGGACCACGAATCCTCCGTTGGCGAGCATCGTCCCGGCAGCGGTCGGGGTGTAGAACCCGCCGAGGCCCGAACCTCCGGCGCGCAGCCGTTCGGCCAACGTGCCCTGCGGCACGAGTTCGATCTCGACGTCGCCCGCGAAGTAACGCTGGAAGAAGTCGGGGTTGACGGGGAAGGAGCAGGAGAACCTGCGGACCCGGTTCTCCTTCAGCAGCCTGCCGATCCCGCGCTCGCCCGGCAGGCCACGGCCGCCGTTGTTGGCGATGATGTGCAACTCGCGCACGTCGCTGTCGCACAGCCCGTCGATCAGATCGACCGGCACCCCGGTCTGGCCGAACCCGCCGATGGCGATGGACATTCCGCTGCGAACTCCGGCCAGGGAGTCCGCGGCACCCGGCCGGATCTTGTCGATCATCGGACGGCCGCCGGCAGGGCCTCGCGAGCCTGCGACAGCGTCCGCCGGGCCGCTTCGGAGATCATCCCGGTATCGTTGCCGACCAGGATGAACCGGCAGCCCTGCTCGGCGCGCAGGTGGATCTGCTCCTCGCCCTGAACCACCGTGCCGACCGGGACACCGGCACGGACCGCGGCCCGGATCGATGTCGTCACGGCCTCGTGGACGTCCGGTGAGCCGCCAGGCACCCCCAGGCTGAGCGAGAGGTCCCCGGGCCCGATGAACACGGCATCCACACCAGGCACGGCGAGGATCGCCTCGATGTCCTCGACCGACTCCCGCTCCTCGATCATCGCGATGCGCGCGATGTCCTCCTGGCCGGCGCGAACGTACTCGGCCGACCCGCCGCTGATGCTGCCCCACAACCCCGCCCGCGCGGCCAGTCCCATCCCGCGCGTGCCGGCCGGAGGGAACAGGAACTGCTTCATGGTCGACTCGGCCTGCGCGGCGTTGGAGACATGCGGCACGAGAATCCCGGCAGCTCCCGCGTCGAGGTATCGCTGTGCATCGCCGTAGCCGTGGTCAGTGATCCTTACCAGCGGCGCGACGTTCATCCGGGAGTAGAGCACGACCAGGGAGTACACGTCGCGCACCGAGAGCAGGGCGTGCTCGGTGTCGATCACGACGAAATCGAAGCCCGCCGCCGCGATGATCTCGGCGATCTCCAAAGAGGGAATCTTCACGAACGTGCCGACCACAGGCGGCCCGGCCGACTTCAACAGCTGCTGGAACATGATCACGATCTCCGTTGATGGACAGCACCAGAGCGGTTCATTATGCGAACAGGCTGTTCGCGATACGCAGCATTACATCGATCGTCCGACCGGGCAAGGGGGTGGAACGGGATCCAAGTGGTTGCCAGTTGCCGACGATCCAGCGCCTTGCGCCGGTCAATGACCCGCCACCAGCGCCCGGTCGGCTTCCCGTATCCACGTCGAAAGCCCTGGTCGCCCCGGTTCGGCAACGCCGCCCGCAACAGGACACGCGGGCGCGGGCGCCCAGCGGACATGACGAACCCGGAGCAGGAAGCCCGGTAGTGGCCGACGGCAGCGGGCCACGGACGGCGCACCACCCATGCCATCGATCTCGGTGCGGAAATATCGGCGCAGGTCACCGCGGGCTTGATCCGCTTGGACGGACCCGTGATCGCCGCCCTGGGCGAGACCGCGCTGCGCAATTGGGTGCGGCAGGCCGAGACCGACGCGGGCAAGCCGGCAGCGCCTCCGCGGCGTTCGCACAAGCTTCGGCGCCCATGCCGCCCTCGGCCCGACACCGCCGACAACCACTCCCCGCACCCCCCGGTGCCCCGCACCCATGGGCCGCGTGCAGGAGGCCTTTCAGAGCCGCCACCGATCAAGCACCGTCCCGGACGACCCCGTGCGGAGATGTCCCCCCGGAAGGTTCCGGGGGGACATCTCCGCACGCCCTCTTGTTCTGATGCCCTGTCAGGCCGCCGCGGCCGCAGGCGTCTCCGCCGGGCTCTCCGGGGCTCCGGGCCGCGCACCGCGCAGGCCGGTTCCCAGGGCCAGACCGATGAGTCCGGCGGCCATGAGCAGGCTCACCACGATCTTGGGCGCCACGTCGCTGGTGACGAAGTCGAGGACCTGGCCGCCGGTCAGGGCGAGCGGCACCCACAGCGGCACCAGGCGGGCCCGCCAGGCACCGTAGGCGAGGACGAGGAGGCCGATCATGAAGCCGAGGATCCAGATCGCGAAGGACGCCGCCACGAACGGATCGCTCTCCAGGGCATGGGCGACGGGCCGCACGGTGTCCAGGGACACGCCGTCCGCGGCGAGCGGCCCGTAGAAGGCGTTGTACTGCCACAGGTGGACGGTGGAGAAATAGAGGGCCGGGACGGCGAAGGCGCCTCCTATGGTCGCGACGAGACGCTTGCGCCGGCCGACCGCCACGATCAGGCCGGCCAGCGCGGGCAGGAGCAGCAGGTGGGCGAGGGCGAACAGGACGGTCTCGGCGCGCCACGCCGCGAGGTTGGAGGCGGCGGCGGTGACGTTCTCGGCGGCCTCCTTCACCTCGTCGGGGAACGTCACCCAGTACAGGGCGTTCGCCGCGCCGTACACGACGCCGGCGCAGGCCATGGCGGCCGCGGCGAATCTGACGCCATAGGGTCGGTTGTCGGTCATCGCAGGTCTCCCGTGGTGGTCTGGGACGGTGTGGTGTCGGTCCGTTGACGACGTCCCCGACGCTACGAGCGCGGTCCGGAGCCGGGCGTCGGCCCGTGCGTTGACCGGCGGGTGGGCCCGGGTGGCCGCCGGGTCCACCCACGGGTGGACTCCCCGCCGCGGACCGCTCGGATACGCTCCGGGCCATGGCAGCAGTCCGGGGGATCCGTGTCCGCAGAGGCGATGTCACCGCTGTCGCGGCGGGTGCGGCGCTGCTCGCGCTGGGGCTGGCCGAGCTCTACGTCCCGCTCGCGCCGTACACCGAGGACGGCCCCGACCTGCACACGCTGTCCCCTGCCTGGCTGACGGCGCTGACCGTGCTGTTCCTCGGTTACGGCCTCGGGGTCGCGGCCTGCACCGCGTACCCGCGCGGCGCCGCCGCGCTGACCGGACTCTGCTTCGGCGCGCAGATCTTCACGCCGGTCCTGCCGGTGTGGCCGATCGTGCCGCTGCTGGCCCTGCTGGGGGCCGCCTTCGGCTGTATCGCGGTGGGCGGCCGCAACGCCCCCTTGGTGGCCGCCACTTGCTACTTCGTCCCCTACGGGATCCAGGCGGTGCGGCTGGGCAACCACGACTGGGTGTTCATCGTCTTCGTCGCGCTCGCGGTCATGGGCCCCGCGTACGCCGTCCGCATGCGGCGCGCGCAGGCGGCACGTCTGGTGGCGGCCGCGGTCGAACGGGAGGCGGCGGCGCGCGCCGACGAACGGCTGCGGGTGGCCCGCGAACTGCACGACATCGTCTCGCACGGGGTCACGGTGATGGTGCTGCAGGCCGGCGCCGCGCAGGCCACGCTCGACTCCGACACCGGGCAGGCGCACACGGCACTCGACGCCGTGCAGGATGTGGGCCGCGACGTCGTCTCCGAGCTGCGCCGGCTGCTCGTCGTCCTGCGCGGCACGGGCGGGACGTCTCAGGGCGATCCGGAGCAACTGCCGTCGCTGCGGAACATCGACGTCCTGCTGACCGGCGTGCGGACCGCGGGAGGCCGGGTGGAGGTCGCCGTCGACGGTGACCTCGGCCGGGTGCCCGCGGCGGTGGACGTCAGCGGCTACCGGGTGCTGCAGGAGGCGCTCACCAACGCGGCCAAGCACGCGCCCGGTTCCACCGTCTCGGTCCGCGTCGAGGTCGGGCGCGACGCGCTGCGTGTGCGCGTGTCCGACGACGGCCGCGGCACGTCGCGCGGCGGCCGGCACACCGCCGGGAGCGGCCACGGGCTGACCGGCATCAAGGAACGCGCCGAGTTGTTCGGCGGAACGGCCGACACCGGCCCCCGCGAGGGCGGCGGATTCGGGGTCGACGTCGAACTGCCGTTGAACGGCGCGGCAGTTGTCCCCGCACCGTCCCGGGCGGGGGCGCCGGCGTGACCCGCATCCTGATCGCCGACGACGAGGCACTCGTCCGCGGGGGCCTGCGGATGATCCTCGGCGCCCGGCCGGACATCGAGGTGGTCGCGGAGGCCGCCGACGGAGCCGAAGCGGTGCGGCTGACTGCCGAGCACGACCCCGACGTCGTCCTCATGGACATCCACATGCCGCACCTGGACGGCGTGACCGCGACGGAACGGATCCTGGCCGAGCACCCCGGGCGCCGCGTCGTCATGCTGACCACGTTCGACCTCGACGAGTACGTCTACCGTTCGCTGCGCGCCGGCGCCTGCGGGTTCCTGCTCAAGACCACTCCGCCCAAGGCCCTGGCCGACGCCCTGCACACGGCGGCGCAGGGCGACGCGCTGCTGTCCCCCGGCATCACGCGACGGCTGATCGACCACTACACCGCCACGCTGCCGCCGGTCGCCGTCCCGGGCCTGGCCGACCTCACCGGACGGGAGTCCGAGGTGCTGCGGCTCATGGCCCGCGGCCTGTCCAACCCGGAGATCGCCGGCGAGCTCTTCCTCGGCGAGGCGACCGTGAAGACGCACGTCAACCGCATCTTCGCCAAGCTGCGCGTACGGGACCGCGTGCAGGCCGTGGTCCTCGCCTACGAGGCGGGCGTGGTGCGCCCGCGGGAACCGCACCACTGAGGACCGCTGAGGCGCACAGCCGTCACGGCTTGCGGGCCATGACCAGGCGGGAGTTGGGGGCGCCGTCCGGGCGGCGACCGAAGTCGGGCAGCACGGCGGTACGGACGGTGAAGCCCGCCGCGGTCAGCTCGGCGCGCACCGCGCGGAGCGGGAACGTGCGGTAGTACATGACGAAGGGCGGCCGCCATATGGCGTTCCGTATCCGCATCGCCGCGTCGAACCCGGCGGGCACCCAGTAGCCGCGCGAGGCGATGCGCGGCGGGGCGAAGACCGGGAACGCGAAGAGCCCGCCGGGCCGCAGGGCGCGGTGGACTCCCGCGAAGAGGCGGGGGCGCTCCTTGGCCAGGAAGTGGCCGAAGGCGCCGAAGCTGACGGCGAGGTCGAACTCCGCGGCGAAGTGCGGCCTCCGCGCGTCGGCACGGATCCATTCCGCGTCAGGGTGGGCGCGGCGCGCCTCGGCGAGCATGCCGGCGCTGAAGTCCACTCCCGCGACCCGGCCCCGGCACAGCGGCCGGAGGACGCGCAGGCCCGCTCCCGTGCCGCAGCAGACGTCCAGCCCGTCACCGAAAGGACCGTACGGGCGCAGGGCCTTGGCGGTCGCGTCGAGGATGCGGTCCGGGGTGCGGAACGGCGTGTGGTCGAACCTCGGGGCGAGCAGGTCGTAACCGTGCTCGACGGAGGACAGGGCCTGCACGGCCAGCTCGCGCAGCGAGGGCCCTTCGGGTGAGAACACCGCTCCAGGGTAGAGCCGTTGGGCCGGGCGCTGGGGCGGTCCGGCCGATCATGTGCGGAGCCGGACGGCGAGTGCTGCTGCGGCGGCGCGCTGCTGAGCGCGAAGACACCAGGCAAGCCGCCTGACGCGAACCGCTGCAGGGTCCTCACGCGGGGCCGGGCGTCCAGAAACCCTGACACCCGTGCTGCGCTCAGCATGATCTGCGCCCGCAGGCGGTCACGTGCGGGCGAGGCGGCTTGGTTGAACACGGCCCGCAGAATGATTTAGCATGATTGTCTAAAGATGGAATATGAGTCCAGCATGGAGGAGGGCGGACCATGGCGCATCCCGTGGCCGAGGGGCCGGAGGGCGTCCGCAAGGGTCCCGTGGCCGTTGCCGCGGCCGAGAGCGATGAGCACCTTGTGCGCGAGGCGGAGAAGATCGCTGTGGCGCTGGGCCGCATGTTTCCCGGGCTGTGCGAAGTGGTGCTGCACGACCTGCGGGACCCGCGGCAGGCGATTCGGGTGATCGAGAACAACCTTTCCGGCCGGAAGGTCGGGGACTCGGCCACGGAGCTGGGCCTGGCCCGCATCGCGGATCCGCAGTATCCAAGCGTGATCCAGAACTACCCCAACCAGTTTCCCGACGGCCGGCCGGTGAAGAGCACGTCGATCGGCATCAAGAACGCCGCGGGCCAGTACATCGCGGCGCTGTGCCTGAACCTTGACGTGTCCGTCCTGTCGCCGGTGACGCTGGCGTTGTCGAACCTCGTGGCCACCGATGTCGAGCACCGCGAGCACCCGCTGGAGAACTTGCGGGACCGCACCGTGCGCGAGCTGCGCCGAACCGTGGAGGCGCTGGCCGCGGAGCGCGGTGCGACCCCCCGGTCGCTGAGTCGGGACGACAAGAAGGCGCTCGTGCGGCAGTTGCAGGGCGAGGGCTACTTCGAGGGGCGCGACGCCACGCAGACGATCGCGGACCTGCTGGGCGTGTCCCGGGCCACGGTCTACAACTACGCCAAGGAAAGGGGCAGTACATGACCGGCACCGGACCGGCCGCACACTCCGCATCTGCTTCTCCGCGCGGTTCCGGCCCGCAGTCGGACGCAGGCCGTGGCCTGCTGTTCATCCCCGAGGAGCAGACGGCTGTGCTCGTGGACGAGGAGCTGGCCCTCGAAGCGGCACGCGCTGCCTTCGCCGCGACGGTGCAGGGCGCGGTCTTCCCTTCTCTGGCTGTGCACGGCTCCGATCCGCGCAATCGGTTCACGCTCAAGCCCTCCGCGTCCGCGACGCATGCCGGGGTGAAGATCGGCACCTACTGGCCGGACAACCCGGAACGTGGGCTGCCGCGTCACCACTCCACTGTGCTGCTGCTCGACCAGAGGATCGGACGGATCGCCGCCGTCCTGGAGCTCGGTGCCGCGAACGCCTACCGGACCGCCGCGGCCGACGCGCTCGCCGTCGACCTGCTCGCCCCCACCGGAGCCGCCACCCTTGCCGTCTTCGGCACCGGCCATCAGGCCGCCTATGAGGCGCGGGCCGTCGCCCGGGTCCGGCCGATCGGCGAGATCCTGATCGTGGGACGCGACAAGGCCCGTGCCGCGCCCGTGGCTGCCGCACTCACCGCAGCGGGACACACAGCACGTACGGCCGGTGCCGAGGAAGCGTGCGCGAGGGCCGACGTGATCGTCACCGCCACCACGGCACGGGCCGAAGACCCGCCCCTGTTCGAGGCCGAGTGGGTCCGCCCCGGCACGCACCTGTCCTGCATGGGGGCCGACGCCCCCGGAAAGCGGGAGCTGCCCCCCGCCCTGTTCGCCCGCGCACGGGTCTTCTGCGACCTGCCCGAGCAGGCACGCCGCATGGGCGAAAGCCAGCACGCACCCGAGGACACCGTCCTCGTCCCCCTCGGCGAGGTCCTCACCCAGCGCGCCCAAGGACGCACCGACAACCGTGACATCACAGTCTTCGACAGTTCCGGGATCGGACTGCAGGACCTGTACCTCGCTCTGGCCCTCCTGAAGAAGATGGACATCTCCCTGTGACCACCACCCCCGCCCCCGCCGCACGGACCCTGATGGATCCGGACACCCCGTTCGCCGTTGTCGACGTGCACAAGAGCCTGCGCAACATCGAGCGCCTGCGGGCCAGGGCCGGCCGGCTCGGGGTCACCCTGCGCCCGCACATGAAGACAGCCAAGAGCCTCGACGTCGCCGCGCTCCTGAACGACGGCAACACGTGTCCCATCACCGTCTCCACCCTCGCCGAGGCCGAGGCGTTCGCCGACGGCGGCTACACCGACATCACCTACGCCGTCGGCATCGATCCGCACAAGCTCCCCCGCGTCATCGCTCTTTTGCGCCGCGGCGTGAGCGTGCGGGTCCTGCTGGACAGCACCGAGCAGGCCGTCTTCGTCGCCGAGGCCTCCGGCCAGGCCGGCCTGCCCATCCCGGCCCAGATCGAGATCGACTGCGACGGCCACCGCGGTGGTCTGAAGCCCGACGACCCCGCCCTCACCGAGATCGGCCGCATCCTGCACGACGCGGGCTGCCTCGACGGCGTACTCACCCACGCAGGCGAGTCGTACTTCGCCTACAGCGCCGAAGAACAGCGCCTGGCCGCACGGAACGAACGTGACACCGCGGTTGCCGCGGCCGAACGTCTCCGTGCGGCCGGTCTGCCCGTGGCCTGCGTCAGCGTCGGCTCCACCCCCACCGCGCACGCGGCCGAGGACCTCACCGGCGTCACCGAACTGCGGGCCGGCAACTACATGTTCTTCGACCTGGTGATGGCCGGCCTCGACGTCTGCCAGGTGCAGGACCTCGCCCTGTCGGTGGTCGTCACCGTCATCGGCCACCGCCCCGAGTACGGGTGGATCGTCACCGACGGCGGCTGGATGGCCATGTCCCGCGACCGCGGCACCGCCGCCCAGGCCCAGGACCAGGGCTACGGTCTGGTCACCGATGTGGCCGGACACCTCATCCCGAACCTGGTCATGACGGCCGCGAGCCAGGAGCACGGCACCCTTACCGCCCGCGACGACACCGACCTGCCCGAACTGCCGGTCGGCACCCGGTTGCGCATCCTGCCCAACCACGCCTGCGCCACCGCCGCCCAGCACCACGGCTACCACGTCATCGACAGCAGCAAGGGCACGGAGCCCGCCCCGGTCATCCATGCACGCTGGCCCCGCATCACCGGCTGGTGACGCGCCGGACCCCGGCCGGGGGACGTCTCGTTTCCGGTGAAAGCCCACTGTGACCCCACCGGAAGTCGCGGGGGCCCACGCCGTACGCCGCCTTGAAGACGCGACTGAAGTGAGCCGGGCTGACGAAACCCCACCGGCGGGCGATGGCCTCGATCGTCATGAACTGATGCACTGGCGACGCCAGTTCCCTCCTGCATTCTTCGAGGCGCTGCGACCTGATCCATTCACCGAGGGTGATTCCCGCCCGGGACAGGGTCAGGTAGAGCCACCGAACGGAGACGTCGTGCTCGGCGGCGATACGCTCGGCAGTCAGGTCGGGGTCCGCCAAATGGAGACGCACGTATTCCTGAACACTCTCAAGAAGCGTGCTGTTCAGGAGCCTTCCGGTCGGGTCGTCCCCGTACAGGACCATGGTGACCACAGCCCTGATCAGGTCGACACTGGGCTCCGCGAACAGGGCGGTATCGGCTTTACCGGCAGCGCCCCGATGACGGGCCAGTCGGGTGAAGAACGCTGCCGTGGCGCCCACGGCCGGTCGCTCCGAACTGAGTGGACCAGCCGTGATCCGATCGAGCAGGGACGGCCGCAGCCCCAGAATGTGCGTGGGAACGCTCACCAGAACTCCACGCACAGGGCCGTGGAACAAAACCTCGTAGGGCTTCGCATTGTCGAGCACCATGAGATCCCCGGCCTTTATCAGTCCGTGCCTGCCCGACTGGTGAAACCGGGAGACCCCCGCTTGCCGGATGGAGACGAGAATCTGCGGCACCATGTCCCCGTCCACCGGGGCATCAGTGCGCCGGATACGGGTCACGTTCCAGCCGATCTCCGAGACTTTCACCGACCCGAGCGCGCTGGTGGTCGCGTGAGCCTGCTGGCGATTCGGATCCGACGGAAGGTCCACCTCTGCGCGGCCGTTGACGACGGACCCGGAGAGTTCACGGATCGCATTCGCTCGATCACCGGGAGCCAGAGACGCCACGTCAAGTCGATCTGCCATGCGGGCTTCCTCCTGAACCGGTCGCGGAGCCTGCATTGGACGGCAGATTCCCACCGTACTGCGGCGAATGTTCCATTCTTCACGGTTTTGCCGAACTTTAAGCATGCATTCCGTCAGCACTCCTGCCGGCCGGGCGGCCCGACCCGAAGTCACGACGACCTGACGCAACGTCAGACAGTCGCCGGTTCCCGGCCTCCGGCGAAGAGCATGGCGATCATCGAGCGGGCGGTGGCCCGGAGCCGTTCGGGGTCCTGGTAGACGCGTTCCATCACGACGGTGCCGCGGGTCATGGTGATCAGGACGCGGGACGCCTCCGCGGGCGGGACCGTGAGCCGGCCGGCCGCGTCCGGCCGGGACAGCCGCTCGGTCATGACACCCTCCAGGCGGTCGAGCAGGCCGCGGATCGCCGCGCGGATGGGCTCCGCGTCGGCCTGGGTGTCGGTCGCGGTCTTGGTGGACAGGCAGCCGCGGGCAGGGGTGCCGCGCGTCATCGACGCGATGGTGAAGTCGAAGAAGTCCTCCAGCGCCCGCCGCGCGTCCGGCTGGTCCAAGGCGGTGCGGGCGTCGGCGAAGAAGGCGTCCGCGTAGTCCGCGAAGACGCGCAGGAACAGCGACTCCTTGTCCTGGTACGCGTTGTAGAGCGAGCCGCGCTGCACACCGGTGGCGTTCGCCAGGTCCTGCATGGAGGTCGCCCCGTAGCCCTGGTGCCAGAAGACGTCCAGGATCCGGCCCAGGGTGTGCTGCTCGTCGAACTGCCGCCGTCCAGCCATGCCGCCACCGTAATTCATTTTTGACGCCACCGTCAAAGTTTGCAACGCTGTCAAACATGACGAGCTTGTCAAAGATGGCTCGGGCAGACGGGCCGGGCCATGCCCGGGCCCGCCGCGCCCAGCCGGAAAGCGGACACACGCACATGAGCACCACACCTCCCGGACCCGCCCCCTGGCGCGCCATCGCGGCGGGGGCGAGCGCGAGCTTCGTCGGCATCGGCCTGGCCCGTTTCGCCTACACGCCCCTGCTGCCGGAGATCGTCAACGCCCACTGGTTCTCGCCGTCGGCCGTCGCCTACCTCGGCTCGGCCAACCTCGCCGGCTACCTGCTGGGCGCACTCGCCGCCCGCCGCGTCGCCCGGCGGCTCGGCGACCGGCGGGCGCTGCGCTGGATGATGGCGCTCGCCACGGTGGGTCTCCTCGCGTGCAGCGTCCCGGTCTCCGTGGGGTGGTTCTTCGCCTGGCGCCTGGTCTCAGGAGTGGCCGGCGGCGTGATCATGGTGCGGGTCGCGGGCGCCGTGCTGCCCCACCTGCACGGTCAGCGCCGCGGGCTGGCGAGCGGCGCGATCTTCGCCGGCCTCGGCCTCGGCATCGCCGCCTCGGGAACGCTGGTGCCGCTCCTGCTGACCGCGGGCCTCAGCAGCACATGGATCGGCCTGGCCGCGCTGTGCGCGCTGCTCACCGCCCCGAGCTGGAACGGCTGGCCCGCGCCCACGGCCCCCTCGCCCGCGGCGGCGTCCGCACCCACGCCCCGGGCCGAGCGGCCGGCCCGCTCGCCACGGCTGGCGCTGCTGCTCGTGGAGTACGCCCTGATCTCCATGGGCATCGTCCCCGCCATGTCCTTCCTGGCCGACTTCGTCAGCCGCGGGCTCGGCAGGGGTTCCGGCGGCGGCTCCCTGATATGGATCGTCTACGGACTCGGCGCCCTCCTCGGCCCCACGCTCTACGGACTTCTCGGCGACCGCCTCGGATTCGCCAGAGCCCTGCTGCTCATCACCGTCGTACAGGCGGCGGCGCTCACCGCGCTCGCCTTCACTCACGCCCTCCCCGAGATCGCGGTGCTCAGCGTCGTCATCGGCACTCTCCCGCCCGGCGTCGTACCCGTCGTCCTCGGGCGCGTCCACGAACTCGTCCCGGCCAACACCGAGGCCCAGTCGGCCGCCTGGGGCAGAGCCACGATCGCCGGCGCCCTCTCGCTGGCGGTGTCGGCGTACCTCTACTCGTACGTCTTCGACCTCACGGGCCAGAACCACCACGTGCTCTTCCTCATCGGCGCCGCGGCCCTCGCGCTCGCGCTCCTCACCCACCTCGCCACGCGTTTCCTCCGCCCCGACACCGAGCGGCGCCCGGCCGCCGCCCCGGCCCCGGTCCCGGCGGGCGCGCTGAGCGAATGATCACGCGGCCCCGCAGCCGGCTTCCGGACCCGGATACCCGATTCGCCTCAGGTCCTCGGCAAGGTCGGCAAGGCGCGCGTCCGGGTTGAGCGCCGATACGACGCCCTGGGTGAGGGGCCGCAGCGCATAGACGTGGCGGACGGCCTCGATGTCCACCGTGACCTCGTAGTAGTCCTCGGCGAACCGCCGATAGGCCTCGGGACGGCCGTCCGCCAGGACGTCGAACAACCACTCCGCGCCGCCATCGTGCTCCGCACCGCCGGGCAGGGCCTCGACGTTCCCGGCCGTCCACCGGGCGTCCGCCTGTTCACGCCAGAAGCACACGGTCACGCGGGGTGTCCCGTCGTGCCCGGTGAACGCCGGTTCCGAGACGTTGTGGGCGAACACCTTCGGCAACCCGTCGAACAGCCCCGGCCACGGGACCGGCGGCGTGACCCTGTGCGGGCTCATGGGCGACTCGTGGTCGAAGCCACGGGCGTACGCCCCCGCGGACGAGAAGACGATCGAGTAGTCGCCGCCGGAACCGTCGCGCATGGAGGCCATCTCCTCGGTCGGCGACCACCGGGCATCGAACGAGTAGTGCCTGAACTCCCACTCCGGGCTCATGACGGCATCGAGGACGGCCATGGCCCGGGAGCAGTCGCGGACGACTGGAATCGCGGGCAGTTGGCGGATGAGTTCGCTGATGGACACGGCGCCAGTCAAACCCATGCCTCTGACAACGATCGGCTCAACGCGCCCTTTCGTACAGCGCGTTCGGCCGGACAAACACGTGCGGCGCCGGGTGCATCTCGCCGCACGCGCACCCTTGACACCTGGCGATCAACCGGAGGAGCATCTGTCCGCACCCTGACAACGTTGTCTAACGAGGCGTTGTCCGAACTGAATTGAAGGGTAGACAACGATGTCAGACACACCATCAGTTCGTTCTGGCGCGGGGCGGCTCCGGCCGATACCGCGCTCCCTACGGCGCCGGACGCCCGGTGGCGCGGCCGTCGCGCTCATGGCGGCGCTCGGTACCGTCCTCTCCCTGGCCGCCGCCGTCCCCGCGACGGCCGCGACGGCCGCCTCGGACCGGGGCGAGGTGCGGGACACCACGGCGTACGTCGACCCGCTGATCGGCTCGACCAACGCGGGCAACACCTACCCCGGCGCCGTGCAGCCCTTCGGCATGCTCGCCTGGAGTCCGCAGAACACCCGGGGCCAGATCTCGACCCCCGCCCCCGGCGGGTACGAGTACAACGCGAAGAAGATCCGCGGTTTCAGCCTCACCCACCTCAACGGCGTCGGCTGTTACGGGGCCAACGGCGACATCCCCGTGATGCCGTACGTCGGCGACGTCGACTCCTCCCCCTCGGCCGACTCCACCGACGCCAAGTACGCCAGCTCGTTCTCCCACGAGGACGAGACCGCGGAGGCGGGCTACTACAAGGTGGGGCTGGCCAGCGGCGCGTCCGCGGAGCTGACCACGACCCCCCGCACCGGCTCGGGACGCTTCGGCTTCCCCGCCGACAAGCCCGCGAGCATGCTGTTCCGTACGTCCAACTCCGAGACGGGCAGCGGCGACGCGACCGTGCGGGTGGACGAGGCGGCGCGGACCGTGACCGGCTCGGTCACCGCCGGCAACTTCTGCGGCCCGATGAACGCGAACAACCGCCACGACCTCTACACCCTCTACTTCACCGCACACTTCGACCAGCCGTTCGCGAAGGTCGGCACCTGGACCGACACCACGCTGACCCCGGGGTCGACCTCGGCCTCCGGTGGCACCGGTTACGGTACGAACGGCATCCCTGCGGCGGGCAAGGGCTCGGGCGCGTACGTGACGTTCGCTCAGGGCACGACGCAGGTCCAGGCGAAGGTGGCGATCTCGTACGTCAGCGCGGCTGGCGCCGAGGCCAACCTCAAGGCCGAGAACCCGCCCCGCAAGACGTTCGACAAGGTGCGGTCGCAGGCGGAGTCGGCCTGGCGGCACGAGCTGGACAAGGTGAAGGTGAGCGGCGGCTCCGACGCCCAGCGCACCACCTTCTACACCGCGTTGTACCACTCGATGCTGGAACCGACGCTGACCAGCGACGTCGACGGGCGCTACCTCGGCGCGGACCTCAAGCCGCACAAGCTGGCGAAGGGCCAGAAGGCGCAGTACGGCACCTTCTCGGGCTGGGACCAGTACCGCGCGCAGGTGCAGTTGATGACTCTCCTCAACCCGAGGGCGGGCAGCGACTACGCCCAGTCCCTCTTCAACTACGCGGGCCAGCGCGACGGCGAGTGGGACCGCTGGCTGCTGGAGAACGGCAAGACCAGTGTGATGTCCGGCGACCCGTCGGCCGCCGCGCTCGCCGGGATCCACGCCTTCGGAGGACGCGACTTCGACGTCAAGGGCGCGCTGCGCTCCCTGATCACCGCGGCGACCGTGCCGACGGCGAACGACTCGGACAGCGCGGGCTGCAACGTGGAGTGCGTCGGGCAGCGCCCGGCGCTCGACAAGTACCTGAAGCTCGGTTACGTGCCGGCGGACGGCTGCCACTGCTGGGGCGGCGCGGCCGAGACGCTGGAGGACGCGGCGGCCGACCACGGGCTGTCGGAACTGGCCGGCGCCGTCGGTGACCGCGCGAACCAGAAGAAGTTCCTGGAGCGTTCGGGCGCCTGGAGGTACGTCTTCGACGCGAACGCGACCCCGCAGGGCGGCTACATGCGGGACAGGAAGGCGGACGGGACCTGGGTCGGCGGTTCGTTCTCGCCGAGCACCGAGAGCGGCTTCGTCGAGGGCACCAGCGCCCGGTACACCTGGATGGTCTACTCGGACGTGGCGGGCCTCGCCCGCGCGATGGGCGGCAACGAGGCCGCGGTGAAGCGGCTGGACGCGTTCTTCCGTACCCCGGCCGGCGCTTTCGACTTCTCGGCGCAGGACCCGACGCGCTTCGACCCCACCAACGAGCCCGACATCAACGCCCCTTACCTGTACGACTACTTGGGGGCGCCCTGGAAGACCCAGGAGACCGTGCGCGCGGCGCTGGACCAGCTGTGGACCGACCAGCCCGGCGGCATTCCCGGTAACGACGACGCGGGCACGATGTCGTCCTGGTACGTCTTCTCCGCGCTCGGCATGTACCCGCAGGTGCCCAGCCGGGCCGACCTGGTGCTCTCCGCGCCGCTGTTCCCGCGCGCGGTGATCCGTACCGGGCACGGCAAGAAGATCACGGTCAACGCACCGGGCGCCTCGGCGGAGAACCGGTACATACGGGGGCTGCGGACCGACGGCAAGAAGTCCGACAAGCCGTGGGTGCCCGCCTCCTTCGTCACGCGCGGCGGCACCCTGGACTTCACGCTGGGCAGCACGCCGAACACGTCCTGGGGCAGTGCCCCGGCCGACGCCCCGCCGTCCTTCCGCGAGGGCGGGGTGCCGTTCTTCACCGGGACCGCGCCCGGCCAGGTGAAGGTCGAGCCGGGAACCACGGGGACCGGTTCCCAGGTCAAGGTGCAGACGATCGAGGACGCGGCCGCCACCGTGCACTGGAAGGCGACACCGCCGAAGGGAATCACCGTGACGCCGTCGGAGGGTACCTTCCAGGTGCCCGGCGGGAGTGCGGGCAGTGAGAAGTTCACCGTCACGGCCGCGACCGACACCCGGCCCGGCTTCTACACGGTGCCGGTGACCCTGACCTCGGCGTCCGGCACGGCCGTGCCCGGCACGTCGCTCGCGGTGACCGTCGCCGCGCGGGACAGTGTCATGTGGAACCTCAACAACACCGGCATCTCGGCCGACGACTCCAACCCGCAGGCCAACTTCGACGGTCAGGGCTGGAGTTACTCGGCGAAGGCGCTCGCGGATGCGGGTGCGAAGCCCGGTGGCACGGTCTCCGCGGGTGGCTTCGACTTCACGTGGCCCGCGGTGAACCCGGGCGACCCGGACAACATCGAGGTGGTGGGCGGTGGCGCGCCGCAGGTCCTCGACCTGTCGGCCGGCTCCCCGGACGCGACGAAGCTGAGCCTGCTGGGCAGCGCCATCAACGGCACGACGACGGGCACGGTGACGCTCACGTACACCGACGGCACGACCCAGGAGGCCTCGATCGGGTTCAGTGACTGGACGCTGGGCGGCGGCACCCAGCAGCCGTCCTTCGGCAACGTCGTGGCGCTCCACACGCCGTACCGCGACGTGTCGGGCGGCGGGGTGGACCGGGTGGGTACGGACGTCTTCGCCACGACGCCGATCGCCTTGCAGGCGGGCAAGCGGCTGGCGAGCGTGACCCTGCCGGGCGCGACCGACGGCGGCGTCATCCACGTGTTCGCGGTGGCCACGGCCTGACCCGCGACGGGGGCGGGGTGGGGGGGGGGCCCGCCGGCCCCCCCCCCCCCCCCCCCCCGCCCCCGGCCTGTGTCCGGCTCGACTGCGCCACAGGGTGCCGCCCACACCGCCGAGGCATCGCGATGCCTCCCGTGCCGCGCATCAACACACCGGCAGGGTTCGGGGAAGGGATCGCTTGCCGGGTCAAACATCTGGCCCGAACCCCTTGCCTCGTGATCGTTCACGGCTAAAGTCAGCTCACGCAGGCGACCGACCGAAGGGGCAGGCGTTGGAGAGACGGCCCACCACCGATGCCGGTCGGCTCCCGACGCTTTCCGTGCCGCGGTTCGTCGGGCGCGACCGCGAGGTCGGCGCGCTCGGGGCGGCGCTCGGGCAACCCCCCGCCGTGGTGCTGATCGACGGCGAGGCGGGGATCGGAAAGACCCGCCTGCTGCGGGAGTTGCTGGCGTCCGAGGCCCAACGGGGACGCCGCGCCCTGGTCGGTGCCTGCCCGGAGTTGCGCGTACCGTACACGCTCGGCGCGGTCGTGGACGCCGTGCGCGACGGTGTCGACAACGTTGCCAGTCTGCAACTCAGCGGCCTGGGCGGCGCGCTGCGGCCGTTGTTCCCCGAGTGGGCCGACGAACTGCCTCCCGCGCCGGAGCCGCTGGAGGACGCGACCGCGGCCCGGCACCGGTTGTTCCGCGCCTTCGTCGAGGTGCTCGGCCGGCTCGACGTGGCCGTGCTCGTCGTGGAGGACGTGCACTGGGCGGACGAGGCGACGCTGGAGTTCCTGCTCTTCCTGGTGTCGCGCCGCCCGCAGCCGGTGAGCGTGGTGGTGACGTACCGGCGGGACGATGTCCCGCCCGATTCGCTGCTGTTGCGGCTGTCCTCCCGGCTGCCCGCCGACGCGCACCTGGTCAGGATGGTGCTGGCACCGCTGGGGATCGACGACACCGCCGCGGTCGTCTCGTCGATGCTGGCCGGTGAGCATGTTTCGGCCGAGTTCGCGGCCTTCCTGCACGCGCGGACGGAGGGCGTACCGCTGGCGGTGGAGGAGTCGGTGCGGCTGATGCACGACCGGGCCGACCTGATCCGCCAGGACGGCGGCTGGGCGCGGCGCCGGCTGGACCGTATCGACGTGCCGCCCACCATTCGCGACGCCATGCTGGAGCGCGTGGGGCGGCTGCGGCCCGACACCCGGACGGTGCTCTACGCGGTGTCGGTGCTCTCCGGTCCGGCCGACCACGCGACCGTGCGCGCGGTGACGGGCCTGCCCGAGGACCGGTTCGGCGCGCTGGCGGCCGACGCCCTGGGCTGCGGTCTGCTGCGCGAGGCGGGGCCCGGGCAGTGGTCGTTCCACCATGCCCTGGCGTGCGACGCGGTGTACGAGGCCATCCCTGCCGAGGAGCGGCGTGCCATGCATCTGCGTGCCGGCCGCGCGATGGAGCGCTGGCCGCTGCCGCCGGTGGCGCAGTTGGCCCGGCACTTCCGGCTGGCGGGCGATGTCGGGGCGGCGTGCCGCTACACCGAGCGGGCGGCCGACCTGTCCACGCAGTCCGGTGACGTGGCCACGTCGGCGCGGCTGCTGCACAGCCTGGTCACGAGCGTGACCCTGCCGGTGGAGCAGTTGGTGGGCCTCGTGGCGAAGATCCAGTTCCAGTCGCTGCCGGGCTCCGACCCCCATTCGAGGATCATCGACTCGCTGCGGTCGGCGCTGGGGACCCAGGCCCTGACTCCGGGACAGGAGTCCCTGGTCCGCTTCCAGATCGGCCGGGTGCTGATGGTGGCGGGCGAGATCGAGGCGGGCCGGAACGAGATCCTGAAAGCCGTGCCGCAGCTGCCGCCGGACTCGCTGGAAGCGGCGCGGGCCCGCATCCTCCTCGCCCTCCCCCTCGGCAACGCACGGCCGGTGTCGGAGCATCTGCGCTGGCTGCGCGAGGCACCCGCGATGACGGTGTCGATCGCGCCGCACGAGCGCATGCGCCTGTCGGTGGAGCGTGCCTTCGCCCTGCTCATGCTCGGTGAGGAGAGCGGCTGGGACGAGGCGCGGCGCATCCCGGACGACGTCGCCAACTCCCGCGAGGCGGCGATGGTCGCGGTCGGCCACACCAACGTCGGCGAGGAGGCGATGCGGTGGGGGCGGTACGACGAGGCCCGCTCGCGGCTGGCCAGGGCCTCCGCGATCGCCGAACGCCACGAGTTCCTGGAGTACCTCGCCAGCATCGCCTCGTCCCGCGCCCACCTCGACTGGTTCACCGGTGCCTGGGAGGGACTCGCCGACAGGGCGGCCCGGCTGGTGGACGACGACGACGGCGTGCGGTTGAAGGACCGGTGCGAGGCCTCCCTCGTGGCGGGCCTGATCCAGATCGCCGCCGGGGACCGCGCGGCGGCCGAGGAGCGGCTGCGCTTCGCCGGCCGTGACGACCAGCAGCGGATCGAGGCGACGACCGCGCTGGCGCGGCTGTATCTGCGCGACGGCGACGCGGGCGAGGCGCTGCGGCTGACCGACGAGGTGGCGGAGACCGCCGTCGGCAGCGGGATCTGGACCAGGGCCGCCGAGTTCGCGCCGGTGCGGGTCGCGGCGCTGGTCGCCGCGGGCCGGCCGGGCGACGCCGCCGACCTGGTGGGCGCTTTCGAGCGGGCCCTGGGCGGCAAGGACGCCCCGGCGCCGCAGGCGTCCCTGGTGCTGTGCCGGGCGATGCTGGCCGAGGCGGACGGCCGGCCGGACGACGCGGCGGCGCTGTTCGCCCGGGCGGCCGATGCCTGGCAGGCGCTGCCGAGGCCGTACGACGCCCTGCTCGCCCGGGAGCACCATGCCCGCTGCCTGATCGCCGCGGGCCGTCACGAGGCCGCTGTGCCGGTGCTGTCGGACGTCCGCCGGGCGATGTCCGGACTGGGCGCCCGCAACGACGCCGACCGGGTGACACGTTCGCTGAACGAACAGGGCGCGGGCACCCGGGAGGGACGCGGCCGGGGACGGCCCGGTTACGGCGACCAGCTCTCCCCGCGCGAGCTGGAGGTCGCCCGCCTGCTGCTCGACGGCCTGACCAACCGCCAGATCGCCGACCGGCTGGTGGTGTCCACGCAGACGGTGGCCAGCCAGGTGAAGTCGGCGATGCGCAAGCTGCGGGCGACGTCGCGAACCGGACTCGCGCTGAGGGTCGTGGAGTTGGGGCTCATCGGCGAGCAGGGGCACACCCTGCCGCACGACGAGTGAATTCGGCGCCGCCGTCCCGGACGAAAAAAAGACGCACGCGCGAACGACGAGTTAAATCCCGCATCTGACCAATCGAGCCCGGTCCGGGCCCGGTTGCACACTCGTGCTCATGTCAACCGCAGAACCGCCGGCGACGGAGCCGGCGGACACCCCGTTCGAGCCGGCGCCCCGTGCCGAGGACGAACCCGCGCCGGCAGCGACACCGGACGGCCCGTCAGGCACTCCGGCCCCCCGGGGCACCAACGGCGCAGGCGGCGCCGACGAGTACGAACCGCTCTAGCGCGAGGGCCCAGGGCCGCCGCCGCACCGGGATCGCCCACGGTGCGGAGTCCCGCGCGCCGTCGCGCCGCATGTCCCCCGGTATGTCCCGTCCTTCATCCCACAGGAGACCCATAGATGAGGCGAAGCACAAGGAAGCGGCTCGGCAGACGCCTGGGCGCGGCGACCGTCGGTCTGACGGTCCTCGGGATGGTCGTGTCGACCACGGCGACCCACGCCGCCGAGCCGGCGCGGCAGACGCCGCGACCCGGTGCCGTACGGACCGGCAGCCCCACGGCGATCGCCGACACCGACCTGGCGCGGGTCGTCGCCGCGTCCGGCGGTTCGGTGCCGGTGACGCTGATCACCGGTGACAGGCTGCACGTCGGCGTCGACGCCTCCGGCAAGCCGGTCGTCCGCGACATCGAGAGCGCGGCGCGGCCCGACGCTCCCCCGGTGGTGTTCCACACCATCACCCGTGAGGGCAGGACGTACGTCGTTCCGGACGACGCCCTCGCGCTGGTCGCCAAGGGGCTGCTGGACTGGGGGCTGTTCGACCTGAGCCGGCTGGTGGCGCTGACCGCGGCGGGCAAGGGCGGCACGGTGCCGGTGCTCGTCACCTACACCGGCACCGCCAAGGCCGACATGACGCGCAAGGTGGCCGGCGCCTCCGGCGGCAGGGCCCTGCCGAGCATCAACGGCCGTTCGATGAACGTCGCCGAGGACGGCCGCTGGTGGCAGCAGGTGCGGGGCAAGACGGACGCCACGTCCGCCGCCGCCCGGTCCGCCGGTTCCCTGGCCGGGGTCAAGAAGGTCTGGCTCAACGGCATGGCCCATGTCGACCTCGAGCAGTCGGTGCCGCAGATCGGCGCACCCGTCGCCTGGGAGCGCGGTTACGACGGCACCGGGGTGACGGTGGCGGTGCTCGACACCGGTATCGACGCCACCCACCCGGACGTCGCCGGCAGCATCGTCGGTCAGGTCGACTTCACCGGCAGCCCCACCGGCACCAAGGACGGCCACGGGCACGGCACCCATGTGGCGTCCACGGTGCTGGGCAGCGGGGCCGCCTCCAAGGGGCTGCGCAAGGGCGTCGCGCCCGGCGCCAAGCTGCTGGTCGGCAAGGTCTGCGACGACAGCGGCCAGTGCCCCGACGACGGCATCATCGCGGCGATGGACTGGGCCGCCCACTCGGGGGCCAAGGTCGTCAACATGAGCCTGGGCGGCGACCCCACCGACGGCACCGACCCGATGAGCCAGGCGCTCAACGAGCTCAGCCGGTCCACCGGCACGCTGTTCGTGGTCGCGGCCGGCAACTCCGGTTTCGTCCCGCAGAAGGTCGTCTCCCCGGGCTCCGCCGACGACGCCCTCACCGTGGCGGCCGTCGACAAGAACGACGAGATGGCCAGTTTCTCCAACCGCGGTCCGCGGATCGGGGACGGCGCGGCCAAGCCCGACATCGCGGCTCCCGGCGTCGGCATCGTCGCCGCACGCGCCGCCGGCACGTCCATGGGCACGCCGGTGGACCAGTACTACACCGCGGCCGACGGCACCTCGATGGCGACCCCGCACGTGGCGGGCGCCGCGGCCATCGTCGCCGAGCAGCACCCGGAACTGACGGGGCAGCAGATCAAGGCGCTGCTGATGGACACCGCCACCGACCTCGGTCACGACATGTACGCCCAGGGCAGGGGCCGGGTGGACCTGGCGACCGCGACCAATCCGCGGATCGTCCCGAAGGGGACCCTGAACTTCGGCCGCCTGGCCTTCCCGCACGCGCCGGTGACCAAGACGATCACGTACACCAACCGCGGTGACGACGCGACCACGTTGCACCTGGCGATGCCGGTCTCGTTCGCCGACGGCAAGCCCACCAAGGCGGGCCTGTTCACCCTGAGCACGGACACAGTCGTCGTGCCCGCCGGCGGCTCCGCCGAGGTATCGGTGACCGTCGACGGCAGGGTGCTCGGCGACAACGGGCCCTTCGGCGGCTACAACGGGCTGCTGACCGCCCGCGACGACTCCGGCTCGGTGAAGCTGAGTTCGGGCATCCACACCTTCCTCGAGGCCGAGAAGTTCCCGCTGACCCTGAACGTCGTCCCCCCGGCGGGCGCGACCGACGTCAGCTACGGCACCGCCACCTTCCTGCCGGTCGACGACCAGATCCACCTGCACACGGGCCCGGTGCTCGACATCGACCGGGCCACGATGACCGAGGAGCTCTTCCGCGGCACCTGGGCGGTGCAGATGCCGGTCAGCTGGCGGGACGCGTCCGGCGAGTGGCAGCAGGCCCAGCCGATCGCCCCGGAGGTGGGCCTCACCAAGGCCACCACCGTCACGTTCGACCTGCGCAAGGCCAAGCCGCTGAGCGTGCGGTACCCGGAGTCCACCGAGACCTACTCGGCCTCCGACACCGTCAACCGGGTCTCGGCGACCGGGGCGTGGACGACGGGCACGGTGTTCTCGGCCGACTACAAGGCCGTCGAACCGCACTGGTGGGTGCTGCCCACCACCGGCAAGGTGCGCATGGGCACCTTCACCCATGACTTCTACAGCTCGCGGGTGACCCCCGCCGTCACCCTGCGCGCCTCCGGCGGCGGCGCCCCCGCGGGCCTGTCCGCCCGCTACGCGACGCCGGACGCCACGGTGAGCGAGACGCAGATGTGGCTGAACGACGACGGCGACCCGGGCTTCCGCGAAGCCGCGATCCCCGTTCCCCGTTTGCCGGTCGAGGGGCACCTGCCGGTGGTCCACGCGGGCAACGGAACCGCCGCCGACATCGCGGCCGCCGGCGTCCGGGGCAAGCTCGTCCTCCTGACCCCGGCCGACATCTGCCAGGGCACGTGCGACTTCGCCAGGCTGCGGGACGAGCGGGTGGCCGCCGCCGCGGCAGCGGGCGCCGTCGGTGTGCTGGTCGCGGCACCGGACCTGACCTCGCTGGGAAGCCCCGGCACGCTCGACCAGTGCGGGTTCGGGCCGCAGAGCTGCCCGGCGCTCCAGGCGTACACCGCGCTGCCCGTCGTGACCGTGCCCTACGCGCAGGCCGAAGGCCTGATCAAGCGCATCAAGGCCGACCGGTCGCACGTCCGGATCACTCTCGGCGGCAGTGCCGTGCCGGCGGCGTACGTCGCCAGGTACCACGACGAGGGGCAGATCGGGACGGGCGCCTACCGGGTCGGCAAGGGCGATCTGGACCGGGTCGACCTGTCCTTCCACGGGGCACGGCCCGGTTGGGTCCACCAGCTGAGCTGGATGCAGCACCTGCGGGCCACGCCCGTCACGTCGCAGGTGTCCCTGCCGCACCCGGCCACGCAGAAGGCGATGACCGTTTTCGTCGCGCGGCAGCCCGACGCGATCAGCCGGTTCACCGCCTCCTGGGCCGAGGACGGGGCGGACTCCTTCATGACGCACAACCGGACCGAAGTGAACGACCTGGTCCTGACCGGCAGGAACGCGATCCACTGGAACGCCGGCCCCTCCGTGCCCGGAGCCGCGTCGCAGGCGCGGACCGCGTCCGGCTTCACCGTCTCGGCCGGACCGTGCTCGGGGTGCCGGCAGGGCGACACGTTCTACCCGAGTGTCTTCGTGACGGGCAGCGGCGGCGGCCGCCAGGCGCTGATGGGCATCGTCAACGACGAGCTGATCACGCACGACTTCACCGAGGTCCCCGCGTGCGGGCCGACCCCGTCGACCACGTTGCCGAACCTCGACTTCACCTGCGACTTCACGCTGCGGAACGCGTCCGGTGACGAGATCGCGCGGCGCACACAGCCGCTCCCCGACGTCGACTACCTGACCCAGTGACGGCACGAGAGACCGCGAAGGAGACCAACGCGATGAAGAACACGGTGCCGTCGGCACGACGCCGCAGAGGGGCCCTCATGGTGCTCGCGGCCGCGGTGATGCTGGCGCTGACCGGCTGCGACGGAGGTGACCTCGTCTCGTACGACCTGCCGGCGAAGTCGGGCCGGTACACGTTCGAGGCGAAGACCGACGACGTCAGCACGGTGTGGCAGTACACCTCCGCCGAGCCGGCCAAGGACGACGCCCCTCAGCTGAGCCCGTGCATGGGCGAGGTGGTCGGCGGCGACACGGCGGCGTGCCGTCCGGAGCCGCTGATCTTCCTGCGCTACGACTTCGGTCTGGCGCTGGACAACACCGTCAAGGCCGGGGAGAGCCACGACATCACCGTCGTCGGCTACTACCAGGAACGCCTCACCGCGCTCCCCAAGGTGACCTCCCTGAAGGCGGAGACCACCTTCGACGGGGGCAGGACCTGGCGCCCGGCGACCACCCGGGCCACCGGGAAGAACACCTTCACCACGACGGTCAGGAACCCCCGGCGGGACCAGGCCGCCCACGGCGTCGGACTGAGAATCAGCGCGACCGACAGCCAGGGCAACACCGTCCGGCAGACCCTCCCCTCGGCGTACACGCTGCGCTGAGAGGCCGGACAGACACAAGGCCGGGGCGGGACCGCCGTCCCGCCCCGGCCGCACCGCTCGAAGCCCGCACGGGGGCCCTCTCAGCGCCGGCACATAGCCTTCCGGTTGATTCAATCGCCTTATGTCCCAGGTGACTTGCGGGTCGGCCGGACTCACCCGGCCGGGCACGCACGCATGGTCCCGGCCGATGCCCCCGGCTCCGTGTCCCTCGTCGACAGCCACTACGAACCGCCGGGCATGACGTCCGGCCCAACGGCGTGACACGGAAAGGCGCGAATCCGTTGCGCTGCCGTGTTCGACTAGGGCAGGCTGTCGGTTCTGTAAGGCCCTGCCCATGGCTTGTCCGTGCTCATCAGGCTTACGGGAGCACGGAATTGACGCGCTGTTCCGTGGTTTCCGGGACCCGTGCACGATCAGGCCGGCGCCAAAGGGCACATTCACGTCCGCGAGGTCACCAAGCGGGCGACGCGGGAAGGAAACCGTGTGAGCCGGATCTCGGTCCGGGGATTCGCGGTGGCCTCGGCCACTGCGGTCACCACCGTGGGCGCTGTCGTCGGTGTCGCCTCCGGCAGCGAGCAGCCGGGCCTGCAGCCCGTCGCCGCCACCGACGCGATCACCGTCCTCCCGGACATTCCCGCCGGTCAGCAGGTGCAGCAGGCGTCGCTGACGCAGCAGGTCCTGGCGCAGACGGACGCCGCCGACGCCACCGCGCGCAAGACCGCCGAGGAGTCCGCCCGCAAGCAGGCCGCCCGGGACGCCTCCGCCCGCAAGGAGGCCCAGCGGCAGGCCGAGGAGAAGCGCAAGGCCGACGCGCTGATAGCGAATGCCGCTTCCTCGACCGGCGTGGTCCAGGACATGGCACGGGCGATCATCGGCGACTCCACCCAGTTCCAGTGCTTCTCCAACATCGTCAGCCGCGAGAGCGGCTGGAACTTCACCGCGACCAATGCCTCCTCCGGCGCGTACGGGCTGGTGCAGGCCCTGCCCGGCTCCAAGATGGCCTCGGCGGGCGCGGACTGGCGCACCAACCCGCGCACGCAGATCAAGTGGGGCCTCAACTACATGGACAGCCGCTACGGCAGCCCCTGCGGTGCCTGGTCCTTCTGGCAGACCAACCACTGGTACTGAGCGGGCGCACCGAGGGGTCGTACCGCCGCACGAGTGGCGGACCTTTTAGGCATTGCGGACATAACCTCCCATAACAACCGCGCCTCGACGGGGTCGTTGCCGGGGTGGACGAGCCGGATCCCGCCCGCGAAGGTGTGATCCGCGCCACCACGACGGGCGACCCGCCGGGGAGCGCATCACCCCGCCCGAGGCGAGGAGCCCCCCGCCCGGCAACCACCCGCCGGTGACCGCTCCCCCGGGCCCGGCGGCACCCGGCGCCCGTCCGTCGCCGGAAAGACGCACACGCACCCGCCCCGCCACCGGCGCCCGCGCGGCCGGGGCGCCCCGGCCCGCGCCGACACCATCCGCACCGCCCGCCGGCGAAGAAACCCTGAACGCCCCTTGACGCTTCCCGAACAGCGGTGCCAACATCACGTCATCCAAAATGTTTGCGCAAACGTGCGATCGGACGGTCGCCGATGTTTACGCAACCATCCGGGGCTCCGTCCCATCGACGGGGCCCCGCACGACGACGTGAGGGATGGGATCATGGCAGCCATATCGCCGCCGTCCAGTACCGGCAGGGCGGCACCACCGCCCGGACGCAGGGGCCGGCGCTGGTTGGGATGGGGCTTCGTGGCGCCATTCATGATCTTCTTCGCGCTGGTCTTCCTGGCGCCGATCGGCTACTCGATCTACCTGAGCCTCTTCCGCGACCAGCTCATCGGCGGCACCTCGTTCGTCGGCCTGGACAACTACACCCAGGCCTTCCAGGACAGCCAGTTCTGGTCCGGACTCGGCCGCGTCGCGCTGTTCCTCGCCGTCCAGGTGCCGATCATGCTGGGCATCGCCCTGTTCATCGCCCTCGCGCTGGACAGCGGACGCCTCCACGGCCGGAACTTCTTCCGCATCACGATCTTCCTGCCGTACGCGGTCCCGGCCGTCGTGGCGACCTTGATGTGGGGCTTCATGTACGGCGACCGCTTCGGCCTGGTCGCCAACCTCAACGACACCTTCGGGACGTCACTGCCGAACCCGCTCTCCCCCAGCCTCGTGCTGGCGAGCATCGGCAACATCGTGACCTGGGAGTTCGTCGGCTACAACATGCTGATCTTCTACTCGGCGCTGCATGTGATCCCGCACTCCCTCTACGAGGCGGCCGAGATCGACGGGGCGAGCCAGCTGCGGATCGTCAGGTCCATCAAGATCCCCGCGATCCGCGGGGCGCTGGTGATCGCGACGATCTTCTCGGTCATCGGCAGCTTCCAGCTGTTCAACGAGCCGAGCATCCTCAAGCCGCTGGCGCCCAACGCCATCACGACGTACTTCACGCCGAACCTCTACACCTACTCGCTGTCCTTCTCCGGCCAGCAGCACAACTACGCCGCGACGGTCGCGATCGTCATGGGAGTGGTCACGATGATCGTCGCCTACGTCGTGCAGCTGCGCGGCATGCGGAAGGAGGCGTGACGATGGCCCAGTCCAGCACCAGCACCCTCGCGCCCAAGCGCCAGCGCTCCGGCTCCGCGTTGTCCGGGCGGTCCGCGAGCCGGCGCCGCTCCTCCGACCGGCCCAGGCGCAACATCCTGCTCACCGTGCTGACCGCGCTCGTCGCGGTGTACGCCCTGATCCCGCTGGCGTGGCTGCTGATCAGCGCCACCAAGACGCAGAAGAACCTGCTCGACTCCTTCGGGCTCTGGTTCAGCGGCGACTTCGCGCTGTGGGACAACATCCAGCAGACCCTCACCTACAACGACCACATCTTCGTGCGGTGGCTGCTGAACACCCTGCTGTACGTGGCGGTCGGCGCGGGCGGCGCGACCTTCCTCGCCGTCCTGGGCGGCTACGGCCTGGCGAAGTTCAACTTCCCGGGCAAGCGGGGAGTGTTCGCGGTGGTGATCGGCGCGGTCGCCGTGCCGGGTGCCGCGCTGGCCGTGCCCACGTTCCTGATGTTCAGCAAGATGGGCCTGACGAACACGCCGTGGGCGGTCATCGTCCCCTCGCTCATCTCGCCCTTCGGCCTCTACCTGATGTGGGTCTTCGCCTCCGAGGCGATCCCGGACGAGCTGCTGGAAGCGGCCCGGGTGGACGGTTCGGGCGAGATCCGCACCTTCTTCCGGATCAGCCTGCCGCTGCTGGGGCCGGGCATCGTCACCGTCCTGCTCTTCACCGTGGTCGCGACCTGGAACAACTACTTCCTGCCGCTGATCATGATCAAGGATCCCGACTGGTATCCCCTCACGCTGGGGCTCAACGCCTGGAACGCCCAGGCCGCCACAGCCGGCGGGCAGCCCGTCTTCAACCTCGTGATCACCGGGTCGCTGCTGACCATCGTCCCGCTGATCGCGGCCTTCCTCTTCCTCCAGCGTTTCTGGCAGACCGGACTCAGCGCCGGCAGCGTCAAGGAATGATCACCGGCGCCCGGCGGGCGCCGTGTCCACCCCTGCAGGCCCCTCCCCGGCACACCCATGCGGTGGCCGTCGGGCGGCGCCGCAGTTCATCACCACAACGAAGTGAGATGCGATGACGAACAAGCCACTTCGCCGTTCGGCGCAGGCGTTCGCGGTGCTCTGCGCGGGGGCCCTGGCCCTGACCGCCTGCGGTTCCTCGGACGACTCCGGCTCCGGGGCCAAGGCCGCGGACGCGGGCAGCGTCGAGGCGGCGCTGAACAAGGGCGGCAACCTGACGGTGTGGGCGTGGGAGCCGACCCTGAAGCAGGTGGTCACCGACTTCGAGGCCAAGTACCCGAAGGTCAAGGTGAAGCTGGTCAACGCCGGTACGGGCAACGACCAGTACACCGCACTGCAGAACGCGGTCCAGGCCGGCTCGGGCGCCCCCGACGTGGCGCAGATCGAGTACTACGCGCTCAGCCAGTTCGCGCTGGGCAAGTCCGTGACCGACCTCAGCCCGTACGGCGCCAAGGACCTGTCCAAGGCCTACTCGCCCGGCCCGTGGAACGCCGTCTCCCTCAACAACGGCGTGTACGCGCTGCCCATGGACTCCGGTCCGATGGCGATGTTCTACAACAAGAAGGTCCTCGACCAGTACAAGATCAAGGTGCCCACCACCTGGGACGAGTACCTCGACGCGGCCCGCGCCCTGCACAAGGCGAACCCCAAGGCGTACATCACCAACGACACCGGCGACGCCGGCTTCGTCACCAGCTTGATCTGGCAGGCCGGCGGCCACCCGTACACGGTGGACGGCACCAAGGTGAAGGTCGACTTCTCCGACCCCGGCACCAAGGAGTTCACCGCCGTCTGGCAGAAGCTCATCTCCGAGAAGCTGCTCGCCCCGATCAGCTCGTGGAGCGACCAGTGGTACAAGGGACTGGCCGACGGCACCATCGCCACGCTCAACACCGGCGCGTGGATGCCCGCCAACTTCGTCTCCGGCGTCCCCTCGGCCTCGGGTGACTGGCGCGCCGCCGCGCTGCCGCAGTGGGAGGCGGGCAAGACCGCCAGCGCGGAGAACGGCGGCAGCTCGCTGGCGGTGATGGAGGCCAGCAAGGACAAGGCCCTCGCCTACGCGTTCGTGAAGTACGCGGACAAGGACGCCGGTGTGCAGGCGCGCATCAAGGGCGGCGCCTTCCCGGCGACGACCGCGGACCTGAACTCCGACGCGTTCCTGAACACCGAGTTCCCCTACTTCGGCGGTCAGAAGGCGAACCAGATCTTCGCCGACTCGGCGAAGAACGTGGTGCCCGGCTGGTCCTACCTGCCGTACCAGGTGTACGCGAACTCGATCTTCAACGACACCGTCGGCAAGGCCTACGTCTCCTCCACCCCGCTGCCCGACGCACTCTCCAACTGGCAGGACGCCTCGGTGAAGTACGGCAAGGACCAGGGCTTCACGGTCAACTGACGTACCGGCACCACCCGTGGCCGGCCCGGCGCTTCCCCGGCGGGGAACCGCCGGCGCCGGCCACCCGGGGCCTCGCGGACCGCTGATCCGCGGCGTTCGGCCCCCCATAGACTTCTGACATTCAGCGGCTGATGTGCGTGACGAAGGGTACGGCGGACGTGGACGGGACCGGACAGAACTCGGTGGCCGCCGCGCAGCGACGGCGGCGCGGCGCGTCGATGGCCGACGTCGCCAAGCTGGCGGGCGTCTCGGCGCAGACCGTCTCCCGGGTCTCCAACGGCTTCCCCGGCGTGCTCGACGACACCCGGCAGCAGGTCCTCGCCGCGATGAAGCAGCTCGGCTACCGCCCCAACAGCGCGGCGCGCGCGCTGAAGAGCGGTGAGTTCCGCACGATAGGCGTCATCCTCTTCAGCCTGTCCAGCACCGGCAACATGCGCACCCTGGAGGCGGTCTCGTCCTCCGCGGCGCGCGAGGGCTACGCGACGACCCTGCTGCCGGTCACCGCGCCCACGCGGGACGGGGTGCGCGGCGCCTTCTCGCGGCTCGGCGAACTCGCGGTGGACGGCATCGTCATGATCATGGAAGTCCATCTGCTGGACGCCATGACGGTGGCGCTGCCCCCGGCGGCCCCCCTGGTCGTCGTCGACTCCGACGCCGGTGACCAGTACTGCGTGGTCGACACCGACCAGGCCAGCGGCGCCCGGGCGGCCGTCGAGCACCTGCTGGGCCTCGGTCACACCACGGTCCGGCACATCGCGGGCCCCAAGGAGTCCTTCGCCTCCGAACGCCGGGTCGGCGCCTGGCGGGAGGCCCTGGAGTCCGCGGGCCGCGAGGTCCCGGAGCTGCTGCGCGGCGACTGGTCGGCGGAGTCCGGCTACGAGGCCGGGCAGCGCATCGCGGCGGACCCGGACTGCACCGCGGTCTTCGTCGCCAACGACCAGATGGCCCTCGGTGTGCTGCGCGCGCTGAGCGAGCACGGCCGGCGGGTGCCGGAGGACGTGAGCGTGGTCGGGTTCGACGACATCCCGGAGGCCGCCTCCTTCATGCCGCCCCTGACGACGATCCACCAGGACTTCGCCGAGGTCGGCAGGCGCTGCGTCGACGGCGTGCTGCGGCAGATCAGGGACGACGTCGCGGAGCAGGGCACCACGCTGGTGCCCACCAGGCTCGTGGTCCGCGGCAGTACCGCGCCTCCCCCGGAAGACCGCCGCCCGTGAACCGCTGACCCCCTCCACCACCCCGCCCCCCGTCGTCGCACCCCGCGATGGCAACGCAAACATCCCGTCCCGGGCACCCCTCGCCGGCCCGTCCGCGAAACCCCGTGACAGCACCGCACGCACGTGATCCCGACTCCACTGGAGGAGCCCCCGCCATGCCCGTACTGCGGACAGAAGGGAACGAATTCCGCCTCGACGGCGAGCCGTTCCGCATCATCTCCGGTGGCCTGCACTACTTCCGCGTCCACCCCGACCAGTGGCAGGACCGGCTGCGCAAGGCGCGCCTGCTCGGGCTGAACACCATCGACACCTACGTGCCGTGGAACCTCCACCAGCCGCGGCCGGACGAGTTCCACGCGGACGGCGGGCTGGACCTGCCCGCGTTCCTGGCGCTCGCCCAGGCCGAGGGACTGCACGTGCTGCTGCGCCCCGGGCCGTACATCTGCGCTGAGTGGGAGGGCGGCGGCCTGCCGTCCTGGCTGCTCGCCGCGCCCGACATCGCGCTGCGCACCGCCGACCCGCGCTACCTGGAGGCCGTCGACGCGTTCCTCGACCGGCTGCTGCCGCTCGTCACGCCGTACCTGGCCACCAACGGCGGCCCCGTCCTGGCCGTGCAGGTCGAGAACGAGTACGGCGCCTACGGCGAGGACCCGGCCTACCTCACGCACCTGGAGACCAAGCTGCGCCAGGGCGGTGTCGACGTGCCGCTGTTCACCTGCGACCAGCCCACCGACCTCGCCCGCGGCAGCATCCCGGGCGTCCTGAGCACGGTCAACTTCGGCAGCCGGCCCGCGCAGAACCTGGCGGCGCTGCGCGAGCACCAGCCCGAAGGCCCGCTGATGTGCACCGAGTTCTGGAACGGCTGGTTCGACCGGTGGGGCGGGGTGCACGTGGTGCGCGACGCCGCCAGCGCCGCCGCCGACCTCGACGAGCTGCTGTCGGCGGGTGCCAGCGTGAACCTGTACATGTTCCACGGCGGCACCAACTTCGGCTTCACCAACGGCGCCAACGACAAGCACACGTACCGGCCGACCATCACCTCCTACGACTACGACGCGCCGCTGGACGAGGCCGGGGACATCACCCCGAAGTACCTCGCGTTCCGCGACGTCCTCGCCCGGCACACCACCGTGCCCGACGGCCCCCTGCCCGAGCCGTCGAAGAAGCTCAACCTCCTCGGCGTCGCCCTCACCGGGACCGCGTCGCTGCTCGGCTCCGCGGACCGGCTGGGCGAGGCGGTGGCCGGTCCCCGTCCGCTGACCATGGAGGAACTGGGGCAGGACTTCGGCTTTGTCCTGTACGAGACCGAGCTCACCGAGCCGGGTCCGACCCTGCTGCACTTCGCCCAGGTCAAGGACCGGGCCCAGGTCTTCCTCGACGGGGCCCCCGCCGGCGTCCTGGAGCGCGAGCAGCACGAGAGCGCGCTGGCGCTCACCGTCCCCGCGGGGGGCGCGACCCTGGCGGTGCTGGTCGAGAACCAGGGCCGGGTCAACTACGGCCAGGGCATCCACGACCGCAAGGGCCTGATCGGCCCGGTCAGCGCCAACGGCACCGAGCTGACCGGCTGGCGCAGCAGGCCGCTGCCCCTGGACGACCTGTCCGGGCTCGCCTTCGCCACCGGCGCCCCGCAGCCCGTGGGGCCCACTTTCCACCGCGGCGTCTTCGAGGTGGAGGGCCCCGCCGACACCTTCCTGGACCTGACCGGCTGGACCAAGGGCAACGCCTGGGTCAACGGCTTCGCGCTGGGCCGCTACTGGTCCCGCGGCCCGCAGAAGCGCCTCTACGTGCCCGGCCCGGTCCTGCGTCCCGGCACCAACGAGCTGGTGGTCCTGGAACTGCACATCCTCGGCGAGCGTGTCGTCGCTCATGCCCCCGACGTCGCGCAGCGCCGCACGGCGGAAGGCGCCGACCGCCCCGGGGATGGTCGGCATGCAGCC
>NZ_JBEYWO010000044.1:22712-50934 GCF_040644455.1 Streptomyces sp. NPDC046977 | reverse complement strand
TGCAGGGGGGACCCTGTGGGAGAGTAGGACGCCGCCGAACAATTCTTCAGCCTCAACCCCCGAGCTCACGCTCGGGGGTTGAGGCTTTTTTGCGTCCACTACAGTTGGCCTCGTGCGCTACGACCTGGTCATTTTCGACAACGACGGGGTGCTCGTCGACAGTGAGCCGATCGCGAACCATGTGCTCGCCGATCTGCTGACCGAGCACGGGCATCCGACGAGCTACGAGGACTCGCTGCGGGACTACATGGGTTCGGCCATGCACCGCGTGCACGACCTCGTGGCCGAACGGTCGGGGCAGCGGTTGCCGGAGGACTTCGACGCGACGTACTACGCGCGGGTCTTTGAGGGTTTCCGCCGGGAGCTCGAGCCCGTGCCGGGTGTCGCGAACGTTCTGGAGAAGCTGGACGCTGACGGGGTGCCGTACTGCGTGGCCTCGTCGGGCAGCCATGAGCGGATCCGGGTGGCGCTGCGGAAGACCGGGCTGTACGGGCACTTCGGCGAGGAGCGCATCTTCAGTTCGCAGGATGTGGGCCGGGGCAAGCCGGCGCCGGATCTGTTCCTGCACGCGGCGCGTGTGATGGGCGTGCCGCCCGAGCGGTGCGCGGTGGTGGAGGACAGCCCGCTGGGGGTGCAGGCCGCGGTCGCGGCGGGGATGGACGTGTACGGCTTCACGGCGATGACCCCGCCGGCGCGGCTGGAGGAAGCGGGGTCCGCGGGGACGCTGTCGCTCTTCGCCGAAATGGCGGGCCTGCCGGGAAAACTGATGATGTGATCGACCTACCCGTCCGTAGGGTTCGGCCCTACGCTGCTCGCTCATGGACGGCATCGACGGCAGATTGCGTCATGGGCGGGCCTCCCTGGCCGTCAGCTTCTTCTCGCAAGGTGTGGCCTTCGCGCTCCTGGTGACGCGCATCCCGGCCCTGCAGGATCGATACGACATCAGTGACGCGATGCTGCCGCTGTTCCTCGCGGCGGTGCCCGTCCTGGCCGGCGTCGGGAGCGTGGCGACCGAGCACCTGGTGAAGCGGGTACGGCCGAGCACGGTGCTGCGCTGGGTGCAGCCGGTGGTGTGCCTGGCGCTGCTGGGCGCAGGTTCCGGCGACACGATGTGGCAACTGGCGCTGTCCCTCGCGGTGTTCGGCATCTGCGTCGGCGGGCTCGACGCCTCGATGAACATGCTCGGCGTGAGCCTCCAGCGCACGTACGGCCGCAGCATCATGCTGGGCTTCCACGCCGCCTACAGCTTCGGCGGCATCCTCGGTGCGTCCCTGGCCTGGGCGGGCGCGCACTGGCACCTGTCGCTCGCGGTGCTGTACGGGCCGGTGGTGGCGGTGCTGATCCCGCTGACGCTGGTGGGCAGCCGTTGGTACGTCGACCAAGCGGCCGACGGGCCCGTGGGGAAGCCGGCGCCGGGCGGAGCCGATGCACCCGCAGCCGGCTCGTCCGTCGCGATGCGCATGCTGCTGCCGCTGTGCCTGGTGATGGCGTTCGCGTACATCGGCGACTCGACGGTCTCCAACTGGAGCGCGAAATACCTCCAGGACGTCCTCGGCAGCTCCGAGCAGCTGGCGACGGTCCCGTACAACGTCTACATGGTGACGACCCTGCTCGGCCGGTCGGTCGGGGACTTCGGGGTGCGGCGCTTCGGGGCCGCGGCCGTCGTGCGGGCCGGGGCGGTTGTGGCGGTGGCCGGGTTCGCGGTCGTGGCGGTGGCGCCGGGGCCGTGGGTGGGCATGCTGGGCTTTACGCTGCTGGGCTTCGGGCTCTGCGTGATCGTGCCGCAGACCTTCGCCGCGGCCGGGCGGATGTTCCCGGGGGCGTCGGACACGGCGATCGCGCGGCTCAACATCTTCAACTACGTGGGTTTCCTGGTGGGTTCGCCGCTGGTGGGCGCGCTCGGTGACGCGTGGAGCTACCGCGGCGCGATGCTGGTGCCGATGGTGCTGGTGGCCGCCACGCTGCTGTACGCCCGCTCGTTCGGAGCCGAGCCCGCCCGATACGGTGGCGACCATGAGCGGCCGCGCACAGCTGATGTGGGACGAGCAGGTAACGGGCTATGACTTCGGTCGAGGGCACCCGATGGACCCGGTGCGGCTCGCGCTGACCATGGGGTTGGTCCGGGCGTTCGAGCTGGACAAGGCGGCGGCGGTCGTGTCCGCGCCGGCCGCCGGCGACTCGACGCTGGGGCTGGTCCACGACGCCGAGTATGTCGCCGCGGTGCGGCGGGCGTCGGCCGACCCCAAGGCGCTGACGGAGCTGTCGTACGGCATCGGCACCGACGACAACCCGGCCTTCGCGGGAATGCACGAGGCCTCGGCGCTGATCGCCGGGCAGTCGGTGGGTGCGGCCGAGGCGGTCTGGCGCGGCGAGGCCGCGCACGCGGTGAACTTCGCCGGCGGCCTGCACCACGCGATGCCGGGGACGGCCTCGGGTTTCTGCGTCTACAACGACGCCGCGCTCGCCGTCGCGCGGCTGCTGGAGCTCGGCGCCGAGCGAGTGGTCTACGTGGACGTGGACGTGCACCACGGCGACGGGGTCCAGGCCGTCTTCTGGGACGACCCGCGGGTGCTGACCATCTCGCTGCATGAGCACCCTCGCACCCTGTTCCCGCAGACGGGCTGGCCGGAGGAGACCGGCGGAACCGGCGCGGAGGGTGGCGCGGTGAACCTGGCGCTGCCGGCCGGCACCGGGGACGCGGGCTGGCTGCGGGCCTTCCACGCGGTGGTGCCGGAGCTCGTCGCCGCGTTCCGGCCGCAGGCGCTGGTCACCCAGCACGGCGCCGACACGCACTTCGAGGACCCGCTGGCGCATCTGGCGGCGAGCCTGGACGCGCAGCGCGCGGTGGCGGAGGCCCTGCACGGCCTGGCGCACGAGCACGCCGAGGGGCGCTGGGTGGCGCTCGGCGGCGGCGGGTACGCGGTGGTGGACGTCGTACCGCGGTCGTGGACGCACCTGGTGGGCATCGCCGCGGGCCGGCCGGTGGCGCCGGAGTCGGCGACGCCCGAGGAGTGGCGTGCGGAGGTGTACCGCAGGACCCGGCAGACCGGCCCGCTGCGGATGACGGACGGACGGGACGGCTCCTTCACCGGGTTCCACGACGCGGGGTACGACCCGGCGGACCGGCTGGACCAGGCGATCCTCGCGACCCGGCGGGCGGTGTTCCCGCTGCACGGTCTGCTGCCGTAGGGCACCCTCGGTGTGGGCGTTTCAGGCCGCGTCGCGCAGCAGCTCCGCGGCCCGTTCGGCGATGGCGTAGACCGTGGCGTTGGTGTTCGCGGAGACCAGGCGCGGCATCACCGAGGCATCGGCCACACGCAGGCCGTCCACACCGCGGACCCGCAGGGCGGGGTCGACGACGGCGTGCGCGTCGGTGCCCATGCGGCAGGTCCCGGCGTAGTGGTTGTAGGAGCGCAGATTGCGGCACAGGCAGGCGCGCAGCGACTTCTCGCCGACGGCGTCCGGGCCTGGCAGGACCTCCCCGTCGCTCCAGTCGGCGAGGGCGGGGGCGGCGGCGATCTCCCGGGCGGCGCGCAGGCCCTGGACCATCGCGTCGAGGTCGCGGATGTCCGCGTAGTACCGGGGGTCGATGCGCGGGGGCGCGCCGGGAGTGGTGTCGGCCAGGCGGATCGTGCCGTGGCTGAACGGCGCCATGAGGGCGACCATGATCGTCCATCCCTGACCGGGCCCGGGCCCCGGCAGGCTGTCCTCGCGCAAGGGGACGTCCACCATCTGCAGCTGCACATCGGGCCCGGGGACCCCCGGGCCGGTGCGGATCAGCCCCTGGACCTCGCCGTGGTTGCCGGTGCCGGGCGGTACGGGTCGGGCCGAGCGGTGGACGACGCCGGACAGGACGTGGTCCTGGAGGTGCGAGCCGACGCCGGGCAGGTGCACCGCGGTGGGGATGGCGAGGGTCCGCAGGTGGTTGCGCGGGCCGATGCCGGAGAGCAGGAGCAGTTGCGGGGTGCCGACGGCTCCCGCGGTCAGGACGACGGTTCCGGAGCGGGAGCGGCGCGCGGTGCGCAGTTCGCCGCCGGCGGCGTACTCGACGCCCGTGCAGCGGTCGCCGTCGAGGGTGACCCGGTGGACGAGGGCGCCGGTCACGACGTGCAGGCCGGGCCGGTGCAGGACCGGCCGCAGGTAGGCGGTGGCGGCGTCCTGGCGGATGCCGCCGGAGATGCTGAGGTCGCCCCAGCCGAATCCCTCCTCCAGACCTCCGGCGAGGTCCCGGGCCTCGGGTTGCCCGGTCTGCACCGCGGCGCGCAGGAAGTCCCCGGCGAGCGGGTGCGGGTCGGCGGCGGGGCCGACCCGCAGCGGACCGGCCATGCCGCGCAGCGCCGGATCGCGGTCCGCGACCCCGGTGAGGTTCTCGCTGCGCTTGAAGGCGGGCAGGAGATCGTCGAAGCCCCAGCCGGGGGCGCCCTCCGCGGCCCAGGCGTCGTAGCTCGAGCGGTGGCCGCGCAGGAAGTTCATGGCGTTGATCGCCGAGCTGCCCCCGAGGCCGCGGCCGCGGGGCCACGGCACGGTGATGCCGGTCTCGGTCTGCGGGGTGGTGCGGTCCGCCCAGTCCAGGGGGGTGTTGAGCAGGCTCGGCCAGGCCGGCGGCTGGGCCACGCCGGGCGGGTGGTCGGCTCCGCCGGCCTCCAGCAGGAGCACGCGCGCGGCCTCGTTCTCGGACAGGCGCGCGGCCAGCGCACATCCGGCGGACCCTGCCCCCACGACGACGTAGTCGAACTCGGCCCCGTTCGGAAAGCTGTCGGTCACGGTGAACCGCCCCTCGGTGGCGTGCGGTTTGCGCCCTTGTGGGAAGTGTAGGAAGAACCGCCGCCGGGTGAGGAGCCTGTCGGGCAGCGGGCCCGAACGACCACCTCACGGGAGTGATGCCGGGCTTGTTCCGGTGCGTGCGGGCGGGGGTTCGGGTCACCATCGGCCCGTGGTGAGTGTGGGCGCGCTGCGCGCGCATCTGGTGGGGGTGGGGATCGCCGGGCCGGTGGCGACAACACGGGAGCGAAGCCTGCGCAGCTACCGGCTCTTCGCCGCCGGGGACCCGCGGCAGACGCTCGGGCTGGATCCGGGGCGGACGTGGACGCCGTCCGACGTGCTGGGCCTGATGGCTGACCAATGCGGGGTTTCGCCTGATCCGCGCCACATTTCCGGGCAGGATGTGATCGACCCGGACCTTACGCTGGCCGGGCTCGACGCCTTCGCCGCTCGTCTGCGGCAGGCGGCGCGGCACAGGGAGCCGGTCCTGCTCGGGACCGGGCATCCGCAGCGGCTCCTGGGTTTCTACGCCGGATTGGCCGCTGCCCTGTCGGCGGCGGGATGTCCTGTCCTCACCCCATCGCATGGTCGACGTGTCGACATGCCGACGCAATTCGGCCTACGCCCCCACAACCTGCGCTACGTAGGGGGCGTCGCGGTGCTCCGTGATGCGCCGGGTGAGGGCGCCCGGGGTGCGCCCGGAGTGCACACGCACTCCCCGCTCCCGGTTCGGGTTGCCCTGGCCGGCGCGGCGACGCGCGGCGGCCCGCTGCCGAGCCTCGTGGTCGGGGATCACGGCTGGGTCTGCGGGGCAGGTCAGCTGGGCATTGAGGCCATGGGACTGGCCGACTCCGACGACCCCGCCGTTTTCGTCGCCCAGGCCGAGGGCAGGGTTTCGGTCGTGGTTCCGCTTGATGACGCTGTGCGGTCCGATTACTACCGACCGCTTACGCGCTATGTACTCAATCGAGCGTGTCTGTCACAGTAGTCAACCGATCGCTACTCCTCTTCCCCACTTGCATCATGCGCACCTAATCTGGGGAGGAGCGCACATGCGAGAGGGAGTCACCGGAGGGGAAGCCGGTGCCCGTCATGTGCGGAAGGTTCAGGTGTGTCATGGCTTCAAGCGAGAGGCCTCTCAACGAGGTCGTGTTCCTGACCGTGGCAGAGGTCGCCGCGGTGATGCGAGTGTCCAAGATGACCGTGTATCGGTTGGTGCACAGCGGTCATCTGCCGGCGATCCGGGTGGGGAGGTCCTTCCGCGTCCCGGAGCAGGCCGTCCATGACTATCTTCGCGAGTCCTACGTGGGGGTGGAAACTGCCTGACGACTGCCTCGGTTTATGCTCGGTGCCCCCGGGCGGGTAGGCTTGGCCGACGTAGGTCGTGTGGGCTCGGACGCCCCGCACCGAGTGAAAACGAAGCGAGGGTAGTCGTGGGCTCTGTCATCAAGAAGCGGCGCAAGCGTATGGCCAAGAAGAAGCACCGCAAGCTGCTGAAGCGGACGCGTGTGCAGCGCCGTAACAAGAAGTAGTCGAGCTGCGCGTCGCTCTTCCCACTGCCCTCTCCCCACCGCCGTCCGCGGTGGAGAGAGGGCAGTGGCGTTTCCGGTGCGGGCGGCAGGGCAGCCGTGACGGGGAGCGGTACCGCCCGATTGCGGGCCGGATCGGCCCGGCATCCTGGGATCTCCTTGACCGCCCTGACGGTGTTCGTACGGTCGAGCGTCATCACGGCGCAACATCGAACCGATACGGTGCGTATATGCGGTAAGTAGGAAGGCGCTGATCTTGGGCAAAGTGGTGCTCGTGACGGGGGTCGCCCGCCAGCTCGGCGGCCGGCTGGTACGACGGATCATGCGTGAACCCGATGTCGACCGGGTGGTCGGTGTCGATGTGCTGCCGCCGGAGCATCAGCTGGACGGTGCCGAGTTCGTGCGCGCCGACATCCGGCATCCGATGATCGCGAAGGTGCTCGCCGAGCACTCCGTGGACACCGTGGTGCACATGGACGTCAGCGGGACGCTGCCGGGCCGCAACAGCCGCGCGGCGGTCAAGGAGACCAACGTCATCGGCACCATGCAGCTGCTCGGCGCCTGCCAGAAGGCCCCGACCGTGCGGCGCCTGGTGGTCAAGTCCACGACGAGCGTGTACGGATCGGCCCCGCGCGACCCGGCGGTCTTCACCGAGTCCATGCCCGGGAAGTCGCTGCCCACCGGCGGCTTTGCCAAGGACGCCGTGGAAGTCGAGGGCTATGTGCGGGGCTTCGCCCGGCGCCGTCCGGACGTGGCCGTCTCGGTGCTGCGCTTCGCGAACATCCTGGGCCCGCACGCCGACACGCCGCTGGCGGAGTACTTCGCGCTGCCGGTGCTGCCGACCGTGCTCGGGTACGACCCGCGGCTGCAGTTCGTCCACGAGGACGACGTCATGGACGTCCTGCTGCTGGCCCTGCGCGACGAGGGCAACGGCACCATCAACAGTGGCACGTTCAACATCGCCGGCGACGGGGTGCTGCTGCTGTCGCAGACGGCCCGGCGGCTCGGCAAGCCCACCGTGCCGGTGCTGCTGCCCGCGGTCACCTGGGTGGGGCAGATGCTGCGCACGGCCGGGGTCACCGACTTCTCGCGCGAGCAGATCCGGCTGCTCACCCATGGCAGGGTGGTGGACACGACGCAGATGCGCGAGACTCTCGGCTTCACCCCGAAGTACACCACCGCCGAGACCTTCAGCGACTTCGCCCGCAGCCGCGGCCCGGGGCTGCTTCCGCCCGAACTGCTCGCCCGTACCGTGGACCGGCTCGCCGCGCTGGTGCCCGCGGGCGGCCCTGAGAACTGAGCTTGTGAGCACTCCTGCGAGGAGGAACCGCGCCATGGCGGATGCCAAGGTCATCCCGTTCGACGAGGACACGCGAACGCGGAGGGGGGCGTCGCGGCCGCGGGGACGGACGGCCGCCCGCAAGCCGGTTGAGGCCTCCGGCGCGAACGCGCTGGCCGCACTGCCGGTCGAGGACAGCACCGTACGGGACCAGGCCGCCGCCGGACCGGAGGACCCCGTCCGGCCCGCCGCGGCCGCCGGCCCGGACGCCGGGGCGACCGGCCCCACCCCGGAGGAGGCGCACGACGGCACGCGGCCGGCCGCCGCCGGCGGACCGCTGGTCGCCGCGCTCGGCCAGGCCGCCGACCGGCTGCTCGGCGGTCCCTGGGAGCGCCGGGTGGCGCACGGCCTGGCCTTCCTGCGCCGCCGCGTCACCGGGGACTACGAGGTCGACGACTTTGGCTACGACGAGGACCTCACCGACCAGTTGCTCATGTCGCTGCTGCGGCCGCTGTACGAGTCGTACTTCCGCGTCGAGGTGAAGGGCATCGAGAACATCCCGGCCGAGGGCGGCGCCCTGGTGGTGGCCAACCACTCCGGGACGCTGCCGCTGGACGGGCTGATGATGCAGGTCGCCGTCCACGACAACCATCCGGCGGGGCGGCATCTGCGCCTACTCGCGGCGGACCTGGTCTTCGTGCTGCCGCTGGTGAACGAACTGGCGCGCAAGGCCGGGCACACCCTGGCCTGCGCCGAGGACGCGCAGCGGCTGCTGGAGCGCGGCGAGGTCGTCGGTGTGATGCCGGAGGGCTTCAAGGGGCTCGGCAAGCCGTTCTCGGAGCGCTACAAGTTGCAGCGCTTCGGGCGGGGCGGCTTCGTGGCGACCGCGCTGAAGACCCGGGTGCCGATCGTGCCGTGCTCCATCGTGGGCGCGGAGGAGATCTACCCGATGATCGGCAACGCGAAGACCGCGGCGCGGCTGCTGGGCTTCCCGTACTTCCCGATGACACCGACCTTCCCGTGGCTCGGGCCGCTCGGGCTGGTGCCGCTGCCGACCAAGTGGACCATCCAGTTCGGCGAGCCGATCGCCACGGACGGCTACGCGCCGGAGGCGGCGGAGGACCCGATGCTGGTCTTCAACCTCACCGACCAGGTACGGGAAACGATTCAGCACACGCTCTACAAGCTGCTGGTGCAGCGGCGTTCGGTGTTCTTCTGAGGTCCTGCCGCGGCGTGCGCAACGGCGGCGGCCAGGGATCGGCACACGGCAAGGGCCGGTGCCCGGGACGAATCCCGGACACCGGCCCTTGCCGTGCGCCGATCGGCCGGCTACTCGCCGTGGTCGTCCTCCGTGCCCAGGCCGAGGCCCGGGAGGAGACCCGGCAGCAGCGGGGGAAGCGTGACGGACGGCTGTGCCGTCTCGCCGGAGCCGCTGGACGGGCTGCCGCTGCTCGCCGGAGGGTTGAGCAGTCCGTCCGTGCCGCCGATGAAGCCGCCGTCGGAGCTCTTGGACGCCGACGGGCTGGCCTTCTCCGTACCGCGCTCGACGGAGCGGTCGCTCGCGGAGTCGCTCGACGAGGGGGACGGGCCCCGCGTGCCGCTGCCGGAACGGGCGCCGCTGCTGGGGGTGCCGTTGCGCCCGTCGACCGCGGTGGCGGCGGGGGGCAGCAGCTTCTGCAGCGGGGCGACTTCCTGCTCTATGGCGTCGAAGACCGAGGTGACCTTGTTGCCGACGTCGCTGAGCTTGTTGGGCAGCCGGTCGCGCAGCTCGGTCCAGCCCTTGCGGTGGTTGCTGGAGAACGCGGAGAGCGTCTCCATCGGCCGCAGGGAGCCGTCCTTGCGATACGCGGCGGTGAGCAGCCGGTGGCCCTCGGTGGCCTCCTGCTGCATCCCGGACAGCGCCCGGCGGATCTCGCCCACCGACTCGTCGTCGAGCTGGCCGCCGCGCCCGCGCTCCATGAGGCGGCGGGCCTCCTGGAGCCGGGTGGAGGCGAGGTCGAGATAGACCTTGCCGCGGTCGGCGTCGTCGTCGGCGAGGTTGAGGCGCATGTCCTCCATGCCCCGCTTGAGGCCGTACAGCGTGTCACCGGGCAGCGCGTCGGTGCTGGCGGCGGCCACGCCGCCGAAGGCACCGGCCGCCACGCCCACCGACAGCCCGCCGGCGGCCAGCCGGCGCGACCACGCGGAGCGGGGCCTCAGTTTGCCCATGCCACGGCCGCCCGCGCGGTGTGCGCCGCGGCCGCCGTCGCGTTGCTCCGGGACCGTCAGCGTGCCGTCGGCGAGCGCGGCTTCCATCGCCGCGATCAGCTGGGCACGTTGCACGGTCTTGGCCTCGGGGTCCAGCGTCGGCCGCGGAACGTCCTCCAGGGCGTCCGCCAGGGCCAGAAGCCGTCCCTGATCCGGATCCGCATGCCGGTCCGCGGCGTGGGCGCCGTGCTGCTCGCCGGCGTGCGCCTGTTGGCCGTCGTCCTCAAGGGCGTCGGCGAAGGCGTTCGCCCGCCGGTGCGCCGTTGGGTTCGCGATCACGGGCGGCACCTCCTCTCGTCATCCACCTCGACTCCCCGTTGTGCCTGCAAGGTTCCACACCTTGAGCCCTTCCACCCGATCGAGTGATCGGAAGCGGGCAGGGCACGGCAGTGGGGGGTCCGCATGTGATGCAACGAGCGCCGTACGCCCAGGGTTACGCCCAGGGTTGCGCACTCATGATGATCGGACCGTGAAGCCAGTCGCAAGATGAAGTCCCATCCATGGCGTTCATCGCGCGTCGTCGGGAAGCAGCCGGGCGAGGGTCCGTACGGCCCGGTACTGCAGGGTCTTGATCGCGCCTTCGTTCTTCCCCATGATGCGTGCCGTCTCGGCGACGGACAGGCCCTGCAGGAAGCGCAGGGTCACGCACTCCTGTTGCTGGGGGTTGAGCTTGCGCACCGCGCGGAGCAGCGACTCGTTGGACAGCGACTCCAGGACGCAGTCCTCCGGGCTGGGCTCGACCTCGTTGGCGTCGAGCATCTCCCCGGTGGTCACCTCCAGCCGGAAGCGGCTGGACTTGAAGTGGTCGGCGACCAGGTTGCGCGCGATGGTCACCAGCCAGGCGCCGAAGTCGCGGCCCTGCCAGGTGAACGTGCCGATCCGGCGCAGCGCGCGCAGGAAGGTCTCGCTGGTGAGGTCCTCGGCGGTCGCCTTGCCCCCGACGCGGTAGTAGATGTAGCGGTACACGGTGTCGGAGTAGTGGTCGTACAGCCGCCCGAAGGCCTCGGTCTCCCCGGCCTGGGCGCGTTCGACCAGGTCCATCATCCGCCCGCTGTCGGTGTCGGACGCGGGCCGGCGCGTGGAGGCGCCCGAGGACCGTGCGGTCTGCGAGGTGCTGCGGGCACGTCTGCCGACCGCCGCCCGGCCGTCGGCGAGCGCATAGGTCGCCAGCGCGGGGCCGGCGGGCACTGCTGCGGCGAGTGCTGGCACGGGCACGGCGTACGCGGGGACAACGCGCAGCAGGTGCTCAGCCACCAGTGCGCGCAGCGTAGCCAGGCCAGAGGCGTCAACCCCGGTGTGTGGGTACACGGGACTCCCAGAGGCAGAACTTCCATCACGTGCAGTACGGAACCGTTCACTCGTCGTAGCGACGCGTGGGAACCGGCTTGCGTTTGAGGAGAATAACGCTTCGTACAGGCGACGCTACACCGAGTTGCTGAAATCGCCGGTTCCGCCCACTCTCTGGCGGAATGGTGATCGATCAATTATCGAACATCGAAACGTACTTGACCACATAGCGTCGTGAAATGCTCGCGTGGAGAGCGTGTTGTGGCTGTGTGGTCATGTGGCGACTGACGGGACGCCAGAGGGGTACAACGGTGTGTCGCGCATCGGCCCCGGACCGGGGCCGATGCTCAGCGGCGGCGGCGCTGCAGGGCCACCGCGGCGGCGGCACCGCCCGCGACCGCCCCGACCCCGGCGGCCGCCGGAATGCCGATTTTCGCGGCCTTGCGGCCGGTGCGGTAGTCGCGCAACCGCCAGCCCATTTCGCGCGCGTGTTTGCGCAGCCGCGTATCGGGATTGATCGCATATGGATGTCCGACCAACGACAGCATCGGGATGTCGTTCGACGAATCGCTGTACGCGGCGCAGCGCGACAGTTCGAGTCCCTCGGCCGCGGCGAGCGCCCGGACCGCCTCGGCCTTCGCCGGGCCGTGCAGCGGCTCGCCGACCAGCCGGCCGGTGTAGATCCCGTCGACGTGCTCGGCGACGGTGCCCAGGGCGCCGGTCAGGCCGAGCCGCCGGGCGATGATCGTGGCGGTCTCGACGGGCGCGGCGGTGACCAGCCACACCCGCTGCCCGGCGTCCAGGTGGGCCTGGGCGAGCGCGCGGGTGCCGGGCCAGATCTTGCCCGCCATGTACTCGTCGTAGATCTCCTCGCCGATCGACATGAGCTCCTCGACGCGGTGCCCCTTGACGATCGACAGCGCGCTCTCGCGCACGTCCTGCATGTGCTCGGGGTCCTCGGACCCGGCGATGCGGAAGTAGGCCTGCTGCCACGCGAAGCGCGCCAGGTCGCGGCTGCGGAAGAACTTCCTCTTGTACAGACCGCGTCCGAAGTGGAAGATCGCCGCGCCCTGCATGACCGTGTTGTCCAGGTCGAAGAAGGCGGCCGCGTGGGGATCGCCGACGACCGGGAACGCGGGGAGCGCGGTCCGTGCCGGCTTCTTCGCCACGGGTGCCGCGAGGGCGGCCTCGGCCGCGGCCTCGCCCGCCAGCACGCTGCGTGCGGTGGCGGAGCGCTTACGGGGGGTGAGCCATCGCAGAGCGGCCATGGGGCGAGCATAGCCAGTCTGTTGGGCACTTCCGGTGCTCAGATGGAGCAGGTGAATGAACTCCGAGCGACAGAAGTGTTACTCCCGTCACGGCCGGTTGACGCCGGGCGCGGGCAGAATGGCCGGCATGAGTCCCCTGTTCGGACGCGGCCCCCGCCAGGACGCCGCGGTTCCCGCAGCCCCCGCAGCCCCCGTCGATCCCGCCTCCCGCACGGTCACGCTGATCACGAAGCCCGGCTGCCACCTGTGCGACGACGCCCGCGCGGTCGTCGGGAAGGTGGTCGCGGAGGCCGGCTGCCGCTTCGAGGAGCGCGACATCACCCAGGACGAGGAGCTGCACCGCGCGTACTGGGAGCAGATCCCGGTCGTCCTGATCGACGGGGAACAGCACACGTTCTGGCGTGTCGACGAGGCCCGGCTGCGCCGCGGGCTGGGCCTCTGAGGCCCCCGGGGCCACGGGTGGGTGATTTGCGCGTGTTCCTCTGGGCGCGTGTGCTCGATTACCATCAAGGCGTTTTGTGTGCTGCGGGGGTATGTACGTAAGGATGGTGACGGCGTGCTCCCGGGCAGGCTTGCGACGCGCGGCGGCTATGCCGTCGTGGACGTCGAGGCCACCGGTTCGAGCTCGCGGCGGAACCGCGTGGTCGAGCTGGCGGTCGTTCTGATGGACCGCGATTTCGTCGCGCAGGGCGAGTTCTCGACCCTGGTGGACCCCGAGGGCCCGGTCGGCCCCACCCACATCCACGGCATCGAGTCCCACCATGTCGAGGCGGCCCGCGCGCCGCTGTTCTCCCAGATCGCCCCCGGGCTGCTCGCCCTGCTGCGCGGCCGGGTGCTGGTCGGGCACAACGTGGGCTGCGACCGGGCGTTCCTGGCGGCGGAGTACGGCCGCATCGGCATCCGGTTCCCCGAGGTGCCGGAGCTGTGCACCATGCGCATGGCGGCGCAGCGCGAGCCCGTGCCGCGGGGCCTGAGCCTGCGGGCGTGCGCCGAGGCGGCCGGGCTGACCGGCTGGTCGGCGCACACCGCGCTCGGCGACGCGCGGGCGACCGCCCGGCTGTTCACCGCGTACGTCCGGGAGCTCCCGCAGTGGCCCGCGCACGCGGAACAGGAGCTGGCGCGCGCCGCCGGGGTCGAGTGGCCGCGGCTCGCGGGGACGGACACGCCCTGGGTGGAGCGCAGGGGTACGGAGCGACCGCTGATGCGGAACGTTCCTGTACAAAAGGTGGCTTCTTCTGTCCGTAATGGGGGCGCGTGATGCCGGTCACTTCCCCAGGGCAAATCGGACACCATCTTTGTGCACGCGTTCACAAAGACATAGCCTGGCGTGTACGGGGCGGCCCCATCGAGGGATGCCGTCCGCAGCCCAGCTCTACCCGCAGGAGCATCGTGGCAACTGGCCGAACTCACCGACCGGCGACTCGGAGCCGAGGGATTCCCGAGGCCACCGTCGCCAGGCTCCCGCTGTACCTGCGGGCCCTGACCGCGCTCTCCGAGCGATCGGTGCCCACGGTGTCGTCGGAGGAACTCGCGGCGGCGGCCGGGGTGAACTCCGCCAAGCTCCGCAAGGACTTCTCGTACCTCGGTTCCTACGGAACCCGCGGTGTCGGCTACGACGTCGAGTACCTCGTGTACCAGATCTCCCGCGAGCTGGGCCTGACCCAGGACTGGCCGGTCGTGATCGTCGGTATGGGCAATCTCGGCGCCGCGCTCGCCAACTACGGCGGCTTCGCCTCCCGCGGCTTCCGCATCGCCGCGCTCATCGACGCGGACGCAGCGCTCACGGGCCGGCCGATCGCGGGGCTGCCGGTGCGGCACGCGGACGAGCTGGAGTCCATCGTGCGGGACAACCACGTGTCCATCGGCGTGATCACCACACCCGCCGGTGCCGCCCAGGAGGTCTGCGACCGCCTGGTGACCGCCGGGGTCACCTCGATCCTGAACTTCGCCCCGACCGTGCTGACCGTCCCCGACGGGGTCGACGTCCGCAAGGTCGACCTCTCCATCGAACTGCAGATCCTCGCCTTCCACGAGCAGCGCAAGGCCGGCGAGGAGCTGGAGGGCGCTCTCGCGGCTCCCCCGGTGGCGGCGAAGGCGGCCCGCGACGGCGACCGCCCGGGACCTGACGGGGACGTCCCCGCCGTGATGCCGGCATGAGCCTCCTCGTGGTCGGGCTGAGCCACCGCACCGCCCCGGTCGGCGTCCTGGAGCGGGCCGCGCTCGCCGAGGACACCAAGGCCGATCTGCTGCACGACGTGCTGGCCGCGGAGCCGGCCAGTGAGGCGGCGGTGCTGTCGACCTGCAACCGCATCGAGCTGTACGCGGACGTCGACAAGTTCCACGCCGGGGTCGCCGAGCTGTCCACGCTCCTCGCCCGGCACAGCGGCGTCGGGCTGGACGAGCTCACCCCGCACCTGTACGTCCACTACGAGGACCGGGCCGTCCACCACCTGTTCTCGGTCGCCTGCGGCCTGGACTCCATGGTCGTCGGCGAGGGCCAGATCCTCGCCCAGATCAAGGACATGCTCGGCCTCGGCCAGGAGCTGCACACCGCCGGGCGGACCCTGAACGACCTGTTCCAGCAGGCGCTGCGGGTCGGCAAGCGGGCCCACTCCGAGACCGGGATCGACCGGGCCGGGCAGTCGCTGGTCACCTTCGGCCTGGACCAGATGGCACAGGCCATCGGCGGCACCGGCTTCGCCGAGTGGGGCAGGGGCAAGCGCGCGCTGGTCGTCGGCGCGGGCTCGATGAGCTCGCTCGCCGCCGCGACGCTGGCCCGGGCCGGAGCCGGCGAGATCGTGGTCGTCAACCGCACGCACGAGCGCGCCGAGCGGCTGGCCGAGTCCGTCGGCGGCCGCGCGGCGCCCATGGACGACCTGGCCGCCGAACTGCCGCAGGCCGACATCGTGGTGTCCTGCACCGGCGCGACCGGCCTGGTGCTGACCGCCGACACGGTCGCCCGCGCCACCCTGACCCGCGCCCTGCGCGCCGCCGGCGGGCCGGCCGCGCCCATCGGCATGCTCGACCTGGCGCTGCCGCGGGACATCGACCCGCTGGTGCACGCCATCGACGGAGCACATCTCACCGACCTGGAGACCATCGGCACGGCCGCGGCCGACGCCCCGATGGCGGCGGACGTCGACCAGGTCCGAAAGATCGTTTCCGCAGAGGTCGAGGCGTTCGGCGCCGCCCAGCGCGCCGCGCACATCACGCCGACCGTCGTCGCGCTGCGCGCGATGGCCGCCGAGGTGGTCGCCACCGAGCTCGCCCGACTCGACGGCCGGCTGCCCGGTCTGGACGAGCGCGAACGCGCCGAGGTGACCCAGACCGTGCGCCGCGTCGTGGACAAACTCCTCCACGCGCCCACCGTGCGGGTCAAGCAGCTTGCGGGCGAACCCGGCGGAGCCGGGTACGCTGACGCGCTGCGCGAACTCTTCGACCTGGACCCGCAGGCGGTCGCCGCCGTCAGCCGGGCCGACTCCCCGGCCGTACCGGTGGTCCCGTCACCGGCCGCGTCGACCGGGGCCGTCACGACTGAACCGAATCGAGGGCGGGCATGACAAGGCCCACCGCACTGAAACTGGGAACCCGGCGCAGCGCGCTGGCGATGACGCAGTCGGGACTGGTAGCCGACCAGGTGCGCCGGCTCACCGGCCGCGACGTGGAACTGGTGGAGGTCACCACCTACGGCGACGTCTCCCGCGAGCACCTGGCGCAGATCGGCGGCACCGGGGTGTTCGTCTCCGCGCTGCGCGACGCGCTGCTGGGCGGGGAGATCGACTTCGCCGTCCACTCCCTGAAGGACCTGCCCACCGGCGACGCCGAAGGGCTGACGCTGGCCGCGATCCCGTCCCGCGAGGATTCGCGGGACGCGTTGGTGGCCCGCGACGGCCTGACCTTCGAGCAGCTCGCCACGGACCCGCGCGGTGCCCGCATCGGCACCGGCTCGCCGCGCCGCGCGGCCCAGCTGAACGCCTGGGCCCGCTCGCTCGGCGTGCGCATCGAGACCGTGCCGATCCGCGGCAACGTGGACACGCGCATCGGATACGTTGCCTCGGGCGACCTCGACGGCGTCGTCCTGGCCGCGGCCGGGCTGAGCCGGCTGGGGCGCCTGTCCGAGGTCACCGAGCTGATCTCCCCCGACGTCGTGCTGCCCGCCCCCGGACAGGGGGCGCTGGCCGTCGAGTGCTCTGCGGCCGACGCAGAGCTCGCCGCCGTGCTCGCCGGGCTCGACGACCCGTTCACCCGGGCCGCCGTGACCGCCGAGCGCGCACTGCTCGCCGCCCTGGAGGCCGGCTGCTCCGCGCCCGTGGGCGCGCTGGCCGAGCCCGCCTACGAAGGTGCCGACGGGCACATCACCGAGCTGCGCCTGCGCGGTGTCGTCGGGACCACCGACGGCTCCTCGCTGGTGCAGATGTCCATCACTGGTCCCACCCCCGTCTCTCGCGAGGAAGCTTCGGCCATGGGCCGCGAGCTCGCCGACGAGATGCTCGCCAAGGGTGCGGCCGGTCTTATGGGGGAGCGCGTACTTTGAGCCCCACCGCCGCCGCAGCGACCAACACCACGACCGCCGCCGACGCCACGGCAGGCAGCGCCGGCAGCGCCGGCACCGCCGGCCGCACTGCCGACGGACCGCCCCTTCCGGTCCTCGGGCACATCACCTTCCTCGGCGCCGGACCCGGCGACCCGGGTCTGCTCACCCTGCGGGCCGTCGAGGCCCTGGCCCGCGCCGATCTGCTGGTCGCCGACCAGCACGTGCTCGACGTCGTGCGCACGCACGCCCGGGCAGGCGTGGACACGGCGCAGCCGGCCGTCGCCGAGGGGGAGTTGAGCACTTCGGCCGCCGCGACCAAGCTTTGCACGGCCTCCGCGCGCACCGGCAAGCGGGTGGTCCGAGCGGTCGCGGGCGACCCTGGACTCGACCCCCAGGCCGCCGCCGAGATGCTCGCCTGCGCCCACGCCGGCATCCCCTTCGAGGTGGTTCCGGGCGTCGCCGCGGCCGTCGGCGTGCCCGCGTACGCCGGTGTCCCGCTCAGCGGTGACGTGCGCTTCGTCGACGCGGCCACCGCCTCCACCCGCTGCTGGAGCGAGGCGGGCGCGAGCGACGCGACGGTGGTGGTCTCCACGACCTTGCAGACCGTCGCCGCCAACGCCGCCGAGCTGGTCTCCGCCGGGCGCAAGCCCGACACCCCGCTCACCGTCACCGTCGCCGGCACCACCACCCGGCAGCGGACCTGGACCGCCACGCTGGCGACCATCGCCGCCGAGCTGAAGGCCACCAAGGCGCTCCCCACCCCGGAGGGCCCCATCGCGGCGATAGCCGTGGTCGGCGAACCGACCACGCAACGCGACCTGCTCTCCTGGTTCGAGACCAAGGCCCTGTTCGGCTGGAAGGTCCTCGTGCCGCGCACCAAGGAGCAGGCGGTCTCCCTCTCGGACCAGTTGCGCTCCTACGGGGCGGTGCCGCACGAGGTGCCCACGATCGCCGTCGAGCCGCCGCGCACCCCGCAGCAGATGGAGCGCGCCGTCAAGGGCCTGGTCACCGGGCGCTACGAGTGGATCGCCTTCACCTCGGTCAACGCCGTCAAGGCGGTCCGTGAGAAGTTCGAGGAGTACGGGCTCGACGCGCGGGCGTTCGCCGGCATCAAGGTCGCCGCCGTCGGCGAGCAGACGGCGCGCGCCCTCGTGGACTTCGGTGTGAAGCCCGACCTCGTGCCCAGCGGCGAGCAGTCCGCGGCCGGGCTCCTGGAGGACTGGCCGCCCTACGACCCGGTCTTCGACCCCATCGACCGGGTCTTCCTGCCCCGCGCCGACATCGCCACCGAGACGCTCGTGGCGGGTCTGGTGGAGCTCGGCTGGGAGGTCGACGACGTCACGGCCTACCGGACCGTCCGCGCCTCGCCCCCGCCGGCGGAGACCCGCGAGGCCATCAAGGGCGGCGGCTTCGACGCGGTGCTGTTCACCTCGTCCAGCACGGTGCGGAACCTCGTCGGCATCGCCGGCAAGCCGCACAACGTCACCGTCATCGCCTGCATCGGCCCCGCCACCGCCAAGACGGCGGAGGAACACGGGCTGCGGGTGGACGTGATGGCCCCCGAGCCGTCCGTGCAGGCGCTGGCGCAGGCCCTGGCCGACTTCGGCGTACGGCGCCGTGAGGCGGCCCTCGCGGCCGGCGACCCGGTCACCAGGCCCAGCGAGCGCCGCCCCGGCTCGCGCCGCCGCGCCCGGGTCTGAGACCCGGAGCACCCTTCGCGCCGCCCGCGGGGCGGCCGGCCCGACCGGCCGGCCGCCCCGCGGGCGTACGGCCCGGAGCCCGACACGCGGTCGGGAAGAGCACCCCTGTCGCGGGCGTACCGTGGTGAACGGAAGCCACGGCGACGGAGAGGCGCGACACGGTCATGAGCGGAAGCGGTACTCGTTACGGTCGGTTCCCCGGCGCGCGTCCGCGCCGACTGCGCACCACGCCGGCGATGCGCCGCATGGTCGCCGAGACCCGCCTCGACCCGGCCGGGCTGATCCTGCCGGTGTTCGTTCGTGAAGGCATTCACGAGCCCGTGCCGCTGTCCTCGATGCCCGGCGTCGTCCAGCACACCCGCGACACCCTCCGCAAGGCCGCCGTCGAGGCCGCCGAGGCGGGCGTCGGCGGGATCATGATCTTCGGCGTCCCGCTCGACGAGAAGAAGGACGCGGTCGGCACCCCCGGCACCGACCCGGACGGCATCCTCCAGGTCGCCATCCGCGACGTCGTCTCCGAGGTCGGCGACGCGCTGGTGGTCATGGCCGACCTGTGCCTGGACGAGCACACCGACCACGGCCACTGCGGCGTCCTGGACGCCGAGGGCCGGGTCGACAACGACGCCACCCTGGAACGCTACGCCGAGATGGCCCGCGTCCAGGCCGACGCCGGCGTCCATGTCGTCGGCCCCAGCGGCATGATGGACGGTCAGGTCGGCGTCGTCCGCGACGCGCTGGACGCCGCGGGCCACCAGGACGTCTCCGTGCTGGCCTACACCGCCAAGTACGCCTCCGCGTTCTACGGCCCCTTCCGCGAGGCCGTCGGCTCGTCCCTGGTCGGCGACCGCAAGACGTACCAGCAGGACCCCGCCAACTTCCGCGAGTCGCTGCGCGAGCTCACGCTCGACCTCGCCGAGGGCGCCGACATGGTGATGGTCAAGCCCGCCCTGCCCTACCTGGACGTGCTGGCCAAGTTCGCCGAGACCGTGGACGTTCCCGTCGCGGCGTACCAGATCAGCGGTGAGTACGCGATGGTCGAGGCCGCGGCGGAGCGCGGCTGGATCGACCGCGACCGCGCGATCATGGAGACCCTGACCTCGATCCACCGCGCCGGGGCGCAGCTGATCCTCACGTACTGGGCGACCGAGGTCGCGAACCGCCTCTGACCGCGTCCGGGGCCCAACGGGCCCCTGAGCGGCGTTTTTTGACGGCCCTGACGCGTCGGCCTCGGGCAGGGCCGGGACACCTGTGCGCAGGGCGGGTGTGCGGACCTGGCAATACACAGCCCGCTCCACGCCTGCGACCTGCGGTTTTGTGGTGCCGGGGGGCGCCCGGACGCGCGTGACGCCGCCACGCCGTACTCCGGTTCCCATCGAGGTGATATTTCGTTACATCAAGTGGGTTTGCTCGCGATCCCGAATGAAACGGGCATATCGCCGGGAAGCATCGTGGTGTCCAAACCGGGGCGGACGCGCAAGCGCCGCCGAGAAAGGAGACCGCAATGCGGGCTTCCCGATTTGTCGCCGCGCTGGGTGTCGCGGCCGCCGTGCTGATGGGTGGTGCCACGGCTGCCAACGCCGCCACCGAGGTGGCGCCCAAGGCGGCAGCGCACGTGACGCACGACCGTGGCCACGACTATGGCGACCGTTGGGGTCGCGACCGGGGCCACCGCCACGACCGCTGGGGCCACCACCGTCACCACCGTCACCACGGCCGTCACCACTGGGGCCACCGCTGGGGTCACAACCGCTGACGGATGACATCGCGGGGGCGCCCTTCCGACTCGGGGGAGGGCGCCCCCGCCTTTGTGCTCAGTCCCACCAGAAGGTCCAGCACCGCTCGCCGAGCAGCGACTTCGCGTAGGCACGCAGGGATCCGCTGCCCTGGGTGATGTTGTCCGGGCAGAAGGCGAAGTGCTCCGCTGCGATCGCCTCGGCCTCGGCCCGATCCACCGGCGGCGCGGCCACGGACAGCACGAGCACGTCGAAGGCGAGGGCCACCACCCGCGCGCCGAAGCGGTCCTCCCAGGAACGCAGCACGGCGCAGAGCCGGGCCACGTCGTTCTCGTGGTTGAGCGGGCCGGTCCAGCCGATGGCCGCGGGAATGTCGGCGCTGCGCCGCGGGGGGACAAGGGCCGCTCGGGGGTCCTTGAACCAGTCCGCCCCGGCCACCGACGCCGCGACCTCGGCGGCCCGGACGTCCGGATCGGCCGCCGGCTCCCTTGCCGGGGCGAGCCCCGGCCACTCCCGGCCGAAGGGGGCGACCAGTTCCGCCTCGTCCTCGCCGAAGTCCTCCTCGAAGTCCCAGAATCCGGCCAGGACGTCCTCGGCGTCGTGGTCGCCGGGGTACGACATCGTCCCGGGGGAGAGCTCGCGGGTGGCCGGCAGCGCCGCGTCCATCGACAGCAGCAGCGGATGCAGGCCCGCGGACATGCGTGCGGGGAGCAACTGCCCCCAGGCGTCCGGTGCGGCGGCCCCGTCCGCGTGCCAGAGGAGCGGTTCGTGCCAGGTGCCCTCACTCGTCCCGTCGACGAGACGGCCAAGCGGGAGATCGAGCCCCAGGGAGCGGCCCGAGGGGTCCTGCGCGAGTTTCGGAAGCTGGTTGGGAAGCGTCGCCATGACGGTGAACCTAGGGCCGGCCACTGACAACGGCGGCCCCGGGAGGAGTGGTGACTCCTCCCGGGGCCGCCGTCGAGCGGACGCGGGGCGCGTCAGAGGCGCTCGGGGGTGCGGATGCCGAGCAGCGCCATGCCCTGCCGCAGAGTGCGGGCGGTCAGGTCGCAGAGGAAGAGGCGGTTCTCCCGCAGCTCAGGGGTCTCGGCCTTCAGGACCGGGCACTGGTCGTAGAAGGTGGTGTACGCCGAGGCCAGCGCGTAGAGGTACGAGGCCAGTTTGTGCGGCTCGTACGTCTCCGAGACGCCCGCCAGGGTCTCCGCGAACTCGTCCAGCAGCAGGCCGAGCGTCCTCTCGGCCGGGGCCAGCGGCAGCTCGGGGTGGGCGACCGGCTTCGCGTCGCCCGCCTTGCGGAGGATGGACTGGATCCGCGCGTACGCGTACTGGAGGTACACGCTCGTGTCGCCGTTGAGCGAGACCATCCGGTCGAGGTCGAAGACGTAGTCCCGGCCCAGCGAGGTCGACAGGTCGGCGTACTTGATCGCGCCGATGCCGACCTCCTTGGCGCGGTCCGCGACCTCCTCGTCCGTCAGCTCCGAGGACTTCTCCCGGATGACGGTCGCGGCCCGCTCCACCGCCTCGTCCAGCAGGTCGACCAGCCGGAAGGTCTCACCGGACCGGGTCTTGTACGGCTTGCCGTCCTTGCCGAGCAGGGTGCCGAACGGGATGTGCAGCGCCTTGACCTCGTCGGTCAGCCAGCCGGCCCGCTTGGCCGTCTCGAAGACCATCTTGAAGTGCAGGGCCTGCCGGGAGTCGACCACGTACAGCAGCGTGTTCGCGTGCAGGTCCGCGGTGCGGTTCCGGACGGCGGACAGGTCGGTCGCGGCGTAGCCGAAGCCGCCGTCGGCCTTCTGCACGATGAGCGGGACGGGCTCGCCGTCCTTGCCCTTGATGTCGTCGAAGAAGACGCACAGCGCGCCGTTGGAGCGCACGGCCACACCGGACTTCTCCAGCAGCGTGCAGGTCTCCACGAGCATGTCGTTGTAGCCGGACTCGCCGACGACGTCCTCGTCCCGGATCGCGATGTCGAGCTTGTCGTAGACCGAGTTGAAGTAGATCTTCGACTCGTCCACGAACCGCTGCCACATCGCCAGCGTCTCCGGCTCGCCCGCCTGGAGGTCCACGACCCGCTTCCGCGACCGGGTCTTGAAGTCGTCGTCGGAGTCGAAGACCGTCCGGGACGCCTTGTAGAGCCGGTTGAGGCGCGACATGGAGGCCTCTCCGGCCTCCTCGGCGGCGTCGGTGCCGTCGCGGTCCCCGTGGTCCAGCTCGTGCGGGTGCTCGACCAGGTACTGGATGAGCATGCCGAACTGGGTGCCCCAGTCGCCGATGTGGTGGCGCCGGACCACCGTCTCGCCCTCGAACTCCAGGATCTTGACGAGCGCGTCGCCGATCACGGAGGACCGCAGGTGGCCGACGTGCATCTCCTTGGCCACGTTCGGCTGCGCGTAGTCGATCACCGTGATGCCGGGGTCGGCCTTGGCGGGCACGCCGAGCCGGTCGTCGGCGGCCCGGGCGGCCAGCGTCCGGGTGATCGCGGCGTCGGCGACGGTGATGTTCAGGAACCCGGGGCCGGAGACCTCGACGTCGGCGATGAGCCCGTCGTCCTTCGGGAGGGCGGCCACGACCTCGGCGGCCAGCTCGCGCGGGTTCGCTTTGTTCCGCTTGGCGAGGCCCAGCACACCGTTGGCCTGGAAGTCGGCCCGGTCGCTACGTCGCAGCAACGGGTCGGCACCGAGGGCGTCAGCGACGCGCTGCTGGATCGTGGCGGAAAGCGAGTTGACCGAGGCCATGGGATGGGTGCTTCCTGAGAGGGATCAGAGATCAACCCTCAGTATCCCACGCGCTACCACTCATTTTTCTCTGGGACAATTGCCGGGTACCGAGCTACCCGCTGCACTGGTGGAAGGAAGTCGAGACAGTGGCTCAGAGCACCGAGGCCGACTGGGTCGCCCGCTTCGCGGACGACGTCATCGCGGAAGCCGGGCGGCGGGCTCCGGGCAAGAAAATCACCGTCGCTTCCGGGATCAGCCCGTCCGGGCCGATCCACCTGGGCAATCTGCGCGAGATCATGGTCCCGCACCTGGTCGCCGACGAGATCAAGCGGCGCGGCGTGCCCTGCGAGCACATCCTGTCCTGGGACGACTTCGACCGGTACCGCAAGGTCCCGGCCGGTTACGACCCCTCGTACGCGGAGCACATCGGCAAGCCCCTGACCGCGGTCCCGGCGCCCGAGGGCAGCGCGTACGAGAGCTGGTCGGACCACTTCAAGGCGCCCTTCCGCGAGGCGCTGGCCGCGCTCGGCGTCGAGGTCACCGAGATCAGCCAGACCGTCGAGTACACCTCCGGCACCTACCGCGAGCAGATCCTGCACGCGATGCGCGAGCGCCGCCGGATCGACGAGGTGCTCGGCCGCTACCGGACGAAGAAGAAGGCCGGCGGCGAGGAGCAGGACGACGAGGAAGCGTCGCTGGAGCAGGCCCCCGAGTACTACCCGTACAAGCCGTACTGCTCGGCCTGCGGCAAGGACACGACCACGGTCGTCGCCTACGACGACGACACCACCGAGCTCACCTACGAGTGCCAGGCCTGCGGCAACCGCGAGACGGTCCGGCTGAGCGAGTTCGACCGCGGCAAGCTGGTGTGGAAGGTCGACTGGCCGATGCGCTGGGCCTTCAAGGGCGTGGACTTCGAGCCGTCCGGCGTCGACCACCAGTCGCCCGGCTCCTCGTGGATGGTCGGCCAGCAGCTCGTGCGCGAGATCTTCGGCGCCGAGCCGCCCATCGGCCCGATGTACGCCTTCGTGGGCATCAGCGGCATGGCCAAGATGTCCAGCTCCAAGGGCGGTGTGCCGATCGCGGCCGACGCCCTGCAGATCATGGAGCCGCAGCTGCTGCGCTGGCTGTACGCCCGCCGCCGGCCGAACCAGGCGTTCAACATCTCGTTCGGCGACGAGATCTCCCGCACCTACGACGAGTGGGACGCGCTGGAGCGCAAGGTCGCCGAGGGCGCGGCCGCGCCCGTCGACGTCGCGGTGCACTCGCGCGCCGCGCGCACGTCGAGCGGGGAGCTCCCGACCACCGCTCACAAGCTGTCCTTCCGCACCCTCGCCTCGGTCGTGGACATCACGACCGGCGACGAGGAGCAGACGCTGCGCATCCTGCGCGACCTCGACCAGGAGCGGCCGCTGGCCTCCCTGGACGACGCCCGGCCGCGCCTGGACTGCGCCGAGCACTGGGTCAGCACCCACGTCGAGCCGGAGGCCCGTACCCGGGTCCGCACCGAGCCCGACGCGGCGGCCCTGGAGGCGCTGTCCGGCGAGGAGCGCGAGGCGCTGAAGCTGCTGGTGGACGGGCTGCCCGAGCACTGGTCGCTGGACGGGCTGACCACCTTGGTCTACGGAGTGCCGAAGACGCAGGCGGGCTTCGCGCCGGACGCCAAGCCGACGCCGGAACTGAAGGCCGCCCAGCGCTCCTTCTTCGCCCTGCTCTACAACCTGCTGGTCGGCCGGGACACCGGCCCCCGGCTGCCCACCCTGCTGCTGGCCGTGGGCCAGGACCGGGTGCGGGAGCTGCTCGCGGGCAGCTGACCCCGGCTCGTGCACGACGGCGGCGGGTGGCCATGCCACCCGCCGCCGTCGCGCGTTCCCGGGACGAATATTCGAACGCGCCGTGGCGCGCGGGGCGTTATGGTCGTCGAGCGCGGGGCGGCTCCTGGTGTGCTTCCTTCTCTTCACTGTCACTGAATCGAGTGCACCCCCTTCCCGCCCCGCGCGCGCAACCGGCGTCACCGGTCCGGCGACCGGACCGGACCCGGGGCGGCCCCCGGGCGTGCTTCCTTCTCACTGCGAAGTCGCATTCTTGCGATGCATTTCAGCGCGCCCACTTCCCGCCCCGAGGTCAACCAGGGGGAGACACAGCGATGTTCACGACCACGACCGCACCCGCCACGACCGTTCCCCGTTCGCTCGCGGCCGTCATGCTCGCCCGCCGGGGAGCCGTCTACCTGCCCTCCGCCCCGGTGGGCGGGTCGCTCGGCAGCGCCGCTGGTGCGGCGCTGCTGGAGGCCGACCTCCTGGACCGCGGCTACCTGATGTCGTCCGCGCTGCGCGAAGCGCTCGCCGGGCGCGGCGAGACCGCGCTGGCCGCCGCGGGCCGCGCGCTGCTGGACGACATCGACGAGGCGCTCGGCGCGGACCGGCCGCACGTGCCGCTGTTCCGCGACTTCCCCACCAGCACGCCGGCCGACACCTTCGCGTTCTACGTCGACCGCGTGCTGACCCTGCTCTTCCAGCACCCGGAGCAGCCGTGCGTCCTGTGCGGCACGGACGGCACCGTCCACGCCGTCTCGCCCTGCGCGCACCTGGTGTGCCGGAGCTGCTTCGACGGCGCGGACTTCTCCGCGTGCCCCGTCTGCCACCGCCGCATCGACGCCGACGACCCCTTCCTGCGGCCGCGTCGGCCGCGTCGCTTCGGCGGCCGCCGGCGCGCCCTCCCCGAGCGGCTGCGCGTCCTGCACCACGGTGGCGACCTCGCCGCCCGGGACGCGGACGCGGTGCGCGAGATCCACGGGCTCCTCGCCAGGACCGGCGCCCTGAGCCCGCAGGACGCCGACGACCTGGCGGCACTGCTGGAGACCCGCGACCGGGCGGACGTCTCCTGGCTGCCCGAGCACATCCCCGGCCGCGAGACCAAGGCCCGCGTCCTGGCCTGGCTGCTGGCGGACCCCGCCGTCCACGGGACGACGGTCCCCGCCGTGACCGCCCGCATCGACACGGCGACCGACATCCTGCGACTGCTCGCCGTGCGCTCCGGCGGCGACCCCGGCCTGGTCGACCTGCCGCGCTTCGTCTCGGTGCCCCGGCCGCTGCGGCGCGCCCTGCTCGCGGTGCTGGAGGGCCTGGCCCCCGACCTCGCCGTGCAGGACATGCGCCGGCACCGGCACACGTGGCTGCGGGCCGCGGAACTGCTGCACCCCTTCGAGTACGCGGACCGCTTCCCCCGGGCGGCGCTGGCCGTCGCGGCACTGCGCGACACCCGGCTCGCGGACGGCGACGCGCTGACCGCGACCCTGCGGACGGCGGCCGGCGCGGACCCGCGGGTCGACGCCACCGGGACCACAGTCCGCGTGCGCGGCTGGGCGGGCCGGGTCGAGGCCGCGCTGCACGCAATGGACGTGCCGGCGGCCGTCGTCCTGCTGGCGCAGCGGCCGGGCGAGTTCGTGCGCCGCCTCGACCACCTGCTGCGGCTGTCCGTCGCCGAGGACGCCGACACCGTCCTGTCCGCGCTGGAGCCCGCCGTGACGCGGGTGTCGCCCGCCGTGCTGCTGTCCGCGCTCGGCGAGCTGCGCAGCCGGCCCCGCGCGGTCCCCACCCGGGTGTTCTTCCCCAGGGGCGGCACCGCCAAGGCGCACTTGGTGGAGGACGACCGGCTGCCGATCGGGGCCGACGTCGTCGCGCGGGCCGTCGCCGTGCTGGAGGCCGAGGTGCTGCGGAGGGCGGCGCAGGGGGAGGCCGCCGACGTCGCCGTCGTGGACGCGGGCCTGGACGGCGTGATCGCGCCGTTCACCGAGCGCACGGCCTCGCGCGCCCTGGTCACGCTGCCGCGCGGCAGCGAACTGCCCGTCCCGGACGGGCGGACCCTGCGGCTGTTCCTGCACTGGATGGAGAGCGAGGAGTCCGGCCGGACCGACCTGGACCTGTCCACGGCGCTGTTCGACGCCGAGTGGAACGCGGTCGGCCACTGCGACTACACGCGCCTGCGGTTCGGGGCGGACGCCGCCGTGCACTCCGGCGACCTGACCAGCGCCCCGGCGCCGCGGGGCGCGGCGGAGTTCGTGGACCTCGACCTGGACGCGCTCGCGGCCGCCGGGGTCCGCCATGTGGTCGCGGTGGTCTTCTCTTTCAACAGCGTCCCGTTCGAGGCCCTGGCCGAGGCGTTCGCCGGGCTCATGGTCCGCGAGCTGCCCGGCGACCGGGGGCCGGTCTTCGACGCCCGCGCCGTGGAGCAGCGCTACGACCTGTCCGGCCCGGCCCGGGCGAGCGTGCCATTCGTGGTCGACGTCGTGAACCGCACGATGCGCTGGCTGGACGTGACGAAGGGCGTCACCGGCACGCACCACTCGGTCGCGCGGCACGGGGACGACCTCGGCCTGCTCGGCAAGGCCCTGACCGCCCAATTCGCCGCCGGCGCCCGCGTGGGCCTGGGCGAACTGGCCGTGTGGCAGGCGGCCGCCCGCGCCGGGACGGTGCTGCTGCGGCACGCGGACGCCTCGGTGACGGCGTACCGGCGCCGCGCCGGGGAGCCGGTGGGGGGATTCGCGGCGCGCATCGGATCGCCGGACGCGGACGGCGACGTCGACGTGCCCGAGGCGCTCGGGCGGGCCCGCCTGGCCTGGCTGATCCGCGGGGACCTCGAACTGCCCGAGGGCGGCGAGGCGTTCGCCCTGCACCCGGCGGGGCTGGACGTGGCGCGGGTGCGGCTGCTGTCGGCGGCGGACGTCGTGGCGGCGCTTGCGCCGGCGCCTGCCTCCTAGGGGGCGTACCGGCGCCCGCGCCTACTGGCGTTGTGCCGGGGTTCCGGTGGCGGTGTTCGCGGTGCGGATCGCGCTGTCGGGCCTGGACGGCGACGTCGATGTGCCTGAGGGCGGTGAGGTGTTCGCCCTGCGTCCGGCGGGGCTGGATGCGTCGCGGGTGCGGCTGCTGTCGGCGGCGGACGTTGTCGCGGCGCTAACGCCTGCGTCCTAGGGGGTGGCGGGCCGGCGGTTGCGCGTGTCGGGACGCTGCTTCTGCGGCGCCCGGACGGTCTACCGGCGTCGCGCCGGGGAGCGCGACCCGGATCGGGTCCCCTGACGCGGACGGCGACGTCGACGTGCCCGAGGCGCTCGGGCGGGCCCGCCTGGCCTGGCTGATCCGCGGGGACCTCGAACTGCCCGAGGGCGGCGAGG